>NZ_JAQFJL010000021.1:0-29369 GCF_030440045.1 Streptococcus sp. SP8
TAATTCGTTAGAATTCGATTTCGTCGTCCCACCTCCGCACAGTTGAGTAGGGCTGTAAAAGCTGATGAAATCAGCGTAGTAGAGCCCACTCAACCACTGCGTCTTGCTCGACAATCCAAAAACAATTAAGAGGCTATGATTTCTGTCCCACTCTCATTTTTCTCACGACGGAAAGTTTTTAATAAATGATTCATTCATTCTAGCAAGTAGGAAATTAACTTTTTTTAGAATCACTCAAGTGATTTTATCTTTTACCTATCATTCGTTTTTTCTGAGACTGAGATTTTAACTTCTCGGCCTTTTTTACCCTTTCTTATTGGAAAGTCCAGCAATTGAGGCTCCACATTTCTTCATAAGTTTGATATAATAAGAAGATAGAGATTGATTAGGAAAAGAAGCATTAGAAACAGGTATGTAAGATGAAAAAAATATTAGTAGTTGATGATGAAAAACCAATTTCAGATATTATAAAATTTAACATGGCAAAAGAGGGTTATGAAGTCTTAACAGCCTTTGATGGTCGGGAAGCTTTAGAGGTCTTTGCGGCTGAAAATCCGGATATTATTATTCTAGATTTGATGTTGCCAGAGATTGATGGCTTGGAAGTAGCGCGGACGATTCGTAAGACTAGCAATGTGCCGATCATTGTCCTATCTGCTAAGGATACGGAATTTGATAAGGTCATCGGGCTTGAAATCGGGGCGGATGACTATGTAACCAAACCCTTCTCGAATCGGGAATTGCAAGCGCGTGTGAAAGCCTTGTTGCGTCGTTCTGAGTTTGCGGCTGATCCTCAGCTTGAAAATGAGGCCGATACGGAAATTGTCATTGGTGATCTTCACATTCTTCCAGATGCCTTCTTGGTTCAAAAAGGCAACAAAGAATTGGACTTGACCCATCGCGAATTTGAATTGCTCTATCACCTTGCGACCCATGTCGGTCAAGTGATGACTCGTGAGCACCTTCTTGAGACGGTGTGGGGCTATGATTACTTTGGTGATGTTCGGACAGTAGACGTGACGGTTCGTCGGTTGCGTGAAAAAATCGAGGACACACCGGGACGTCCAGAATATATCTTGACCCGCCGTGGTGTCGGATATTATATGAGAAACAATGATTGATCAACTAAAACAATTTGTCATGTCGTCGAACTTTGTCTTTGTTCTGATTACGGTTGGGTTTATCATTGTGGTAGCCTTGCTTCTCCTAGAAAACCGTAGGGACAATATCAAGCTCCGACAACTAAACGCCAAAATTAAAGATCTGATTGCTGGGGATTACTCTGAAGTGGTCGACATGCAAGGAAGCCCAGAGCTGACCGATATGACCAACAGTATCAATGATCTATCTGAGGTCATTCGTCTGACGCATGAAAACCTAGAGCAGGAAACCAAGCGGCTGACTAGTATTCTAGCCTATATGACAGATGGAGTGCTTGCGACCAACAGACGGGGTCAGATCATCATGGTCAATGAAATGGCAGCCAAGCAATTGAATGTCAATCCGGACGAGGTTCTCAATACCAGTATTTTAGATTTGCTTTCGCTTGGAGACGACTATGATCTGCGAAGCTTGATTACTGAAGTACCAGAGTTAACCATCGATTCCCAGGATGAAAATGGGGAGTACTTAAGCCTTCGTGTGCGCTTTGCCTTGATTCGTCGCGAATCAGGTTTTATCTCTGGTCTGGTAGCTGTCTTGCACGATACGACAGAGCAGGACAAGGAAGAACGGGAACGTCGCCTCTTTGTCTCCAATGTGAGTCATGAACTGCGAACACCTTTGACCAGTGTGAAATCCTATCTGGAAGCTCTAGATGATGGCGCTTTGTCAGAGCCAGTGGCACCAGATTTTGTCAAGGTTTCACTGAATGAAACCAACCGCATGATGCGTATGGTCACAGATCTTTTGAGCTTGTCACGAATCGATAATGAAACTAGTCAGTTGGACATCGAGTTGACCAACTTTACGGCCTTTATTACCTTTATTTTAAACCGGTTTGATAAGATCAAGAGTCAATCGCAAGAAGATACCAAGAAGTATGAACTGATCCGTGAATATCCAATCACCCCGATTTGGGTTGAAATTGATACGGATAAAATGACCCAGGTAATCGACAATATCTTGAACAATGCCATCAAATACTCACCCGATGGTGGGAAAATCAAGGTAGGGATGAAAACAACAGATGCCCAGTTGATTATCTCTATCTCAGATGAGGGCTTGGGAATTCCCAAGAAAGACTTGCCACGCATTTTTGATCGCTTTTACCGAGTGGATAAGGCGCGTAGCCGGGCCCAAGGTGGGACTGGTCTGGGCTTAGCCATTGCTAAGGAGATCATTAAGCAGCACAAAGGCTTTATTTGGGCCAAGAGTGAATATGGTAAGGGATCTACCTTTACCATTGTCTTGCCGTACGACAAAGATGCGATTAAAGACGACTGGGATACAGAAGAGGAAGAATAAGGAGTCAATGACAGAAGAGGGATTTAAGTACAGTATTTTAGCTTCAGGTTCTAGTGGAAATTCTTTCTACCTTGAGACACCAAAGAAAAAACTGCTCATTGATGCAGGTCTATCAGGGAAAAAGATTACAGGACTATTGGCTGAAATTGATCGCAAACCAGAAGATTTAGATGCCATTCTGATTACGCACGAACACTCAGACCATATTCATGGTGTGGGTGTTTTAGCGCGGAAATATGGGATGGATCTATATGCTAATGAAGCCACTTGGAAGGCTATGGAAGGCACCAAGTATCTAGGAAAGGTCGATGATGCTCAAAAGCATATCTTTGAAATGGGCAAGACCAAGACTTTCGGAGATATTGATATTGAGAGCTTTGGCGTTAGTCACGATGCTGCAGCCCCTCAATTTTATCGCTTGATGAAGGATGGGAAGAGCTTTGTCATGCTGACGGATACGGGCTATGTGAGCGATCGCTTAGCAGGAATCGTCGCGGATGCGGATGGCTATCTAATTGAGTCCAACCATGATGTAGAAATTCTTCGAGCAGGTTCGTATGCTTGGCGTTTGAAGCAACGGATCTTATCTGATCTGGGCCACCTTTCTAATGAAGATGGTGCAGATGCCATGATCCGGACCTTGGGAAATCGCACCAAGAAGATTTATCTGGGGCATTTGTCAAAAGAGAACAATATCAAAGAATTGGCCCATATGACCATGGAGAACCAACTGGCTCGAGCAGATCTAGCTGTCGGTCATGATTTTGAGGTGCTGGATACATCACCAGACACTGCAACTCCATTGACGAAGATATAAGATAGAAAACCACCTGCGGGTGGTTTTTTATATGTCTATTTGAGGAAATCTATATCTAGTAATGAATTTGCTCTTTAGCCAAAATTCGTGTATGATAGGAGTACTTTATCTCAAGAATAAATTAATGGAGAAATGTTAATTGTGAAAACATATATCGGTTATTTGGATTCGAAATGGATTTATTTTGATGAAGAAAACGAAGTATTTCAATATAATGATCAAAAAAATACTTCCAATTGGATAATGGTTGCTGCTCCACTTGCAGTCTTTCTTTTAAAAGGAATTGCAAGTGTCTTAAATTCAGCCTTTGGGGGATTACCGTATACGATCAATTTCGGTATCGCAATGATTGGAACTCTGATAGTTTTCGGAATGTTGATGATAGCGAAGGCGAGAAAAAAAGATCTGAGAACTGGTTGGAAAACAGTTATTTTGAAGGAAAAAGAGCGCAAAACACTTAGAGCAAAGGTGCTTGCAATTTTTATTATGAAGATTCTTTTTGTTTTTTTAGGGATTTTTTTCTTGGTTACTTTTATCAGAGAAACTGATTTTTTGTGTCTGATGATCTACCTTCTTGCTTTTGCTTGTGTGATGCATTTTCATCGGGAAATTAAGACCAGAAAGATTCTTAAACTATTGAAGCGTCAAACGGGATCATCCGGACAATAATTCCATCAAAATATGTAATACTGCAATAGACTGAAAACATTGCATCTTTGCTAAGTGATTTAATGGTAGATAATATGGGTCAAGAAATTTTGGGTGGTCAATGATTTATAAAATCCTTTGATTAATTGACATGTAAAGAATAGTATGGAACCAATCGGAATGGTAGTTAGATATTATTCAATCACTAGAAAGGAAAAATAGAAATGAAAAAGTTGATGAGATCCAAATTAGTCCAAGTTTTATTTCTTGTAATTGCTATCACAGGAGGTGTTCTTGCATATAGCGCTTATCGTAAGCATAAACTGACTCAGTTTGTCATGTGGAGCCCGAGAGCAAAAATTATTGATTATGAATTTATTGCTAATCATAAAGCGGTAGCAATTAGCTGGGATAACGAAGCTGAATTAAAGGAAGCGAAAGAGGCTAAGAAATATGATCCTCGTATTGACATCAGAAATAATAGAGTTGAGATGCATGGTGAACGTTTTATTATTCGGCAGAGTTACAAATTGAAGTCGGCAGCATATAAGTACTGGTTAAGTGAAAAGGATAAAGTTCCTTATTTAAAGAGTAATATCCCTGAAAAAGGAGAATACTGGTTATTAGATGTTTACGATACAAAAGACAATACGATTAAACAAAAAACTTATGATGTGTTTAAGATGGTGAGGGAATATAATAAAAATTATGTTCCAATTAATGTTGCGGATTCCCCAAAATTGTTACAATCTGAAGAAGGAAAAACTTATTTGCCTATAAAGATGGCAGTGAATAGTAAATCAAACTCAAAAACTTTTATTGGTATCATAGATATAGAAACGGGGAAAATTATTTCTAAAACATCATCTGGAAAAACAGGTAAGGACTTTTATGATGTAAATCAAAAAGCATGGCAAAATAAAGAAGGTCTTGAGGATTTACTCAATAAATATGACAGACTTTCAAACCAACATTTTAATTTTGTATGGTCAGCGTTTTGGTTTACTAAAAAAGTTCAAACAGATTCTTTAGCAAGCAAGTATCCAAAAGTATATGATATATTGAGTAAAGATTCGCTATCTGAATTGTATTTCCTTGGAAAAGAAGACGTTCGTTTTAAAATCTCTTTTTTGAAATTGGTTGTTCCCAAAGATACCAATATCTTTAAGAACCTAACTATTCCTTCAACTAGTTCGAAAGATGGAAAAGAACATATCTTTCAAAGTGAAGAAGAGTTTTTAGAGTACTACCAATCAAATTTGGGGGAGAAATAAATGTCAACTAAAATGCTACTGTTTTGGCTCTCAACTCTAGTTATCTTTTTAGCCTTAGTTTTTTTGAGTGGTACTTATTTTTATCTTTATTTCCGTGATAAAAAGATGGTTCGGCTTGCTACATCATCCATCAAAGGAACTATTGTGGGCTATAATCGCTTTAGAGGGGGAAATCCTCCGATTGTGGAATACAAGGTAAATGGCGTTGCTTATAAAAAATCCTTTCGTTATTTCTTCATTAGGACGGTTTCAACCCCATGGGGACCTAAACAGGCATCCTACTTTCACACAAGAGAAGAGATGCTAGCCAATTCGATTACCTTTTATCGAAATTCATTTGTTTCTTTTAATACAGCTCTTCAGACCCAATTTCCACTATGTTCTTCGATGACGGTTTGGTATGATCCTGAAAAACCAAGTAGAGCTTACGTGGAGCGTTATTGCGGTGTGAATCGCTATTATAAATGGGCTGGAATCCTTTATGGGATCTTGCTCCTTCTAGTCTATGCTGTTGTGTTAGTAGCTTTTTCTAAAAATTGAGAAAGGATTAGTAAAAGTTAGTAAGTCAACTATGAAATGGCTTTTAACAAAAAAATCATACAAAGGAGAAGTAAATGCGCCTTGTTTATCTTACGATTGGTTTTGTGTCTTTGGGATTAGGAATTATTGGGATTCCTTTACCGATTTTACCGACGACCCCATTTTTACTGCTGTCTATGGCCTGCTTTGCTAAAAGTTCCAAACGCTTTGAAAAGTGGCTCTACCAAACCAAGCTTTATCAAACCTATGTAGCGGATTACCGAGAGACCAAATCGATTGCCAAAGAACGGAAGAAATGGATCCTTCTTCAGATCTACATTCTGATGGGGATTTCGATCTATCTGGCTCCGATTATTTGGGTGAAGCTTGCTTTAGGTGCTTTGACGATTTTTATCACCTATTATCTCTTAAAAGTGATTCCCAATAAGTCCGAAAATCAAACAGAAGAAGATCCTGATTAAAATTGGAGAATTCAGGCCCTAGAACTAGGAAAAGAAGTGCGTTCGTGCTTCTTTTTTGGTATACTTAAGAGTATGAATTTATTAGAAAGTAGGCTTCCCATGGAGAAATTACAAGCCCTGTTATCGGAACGGTTTCAGATCGTTTTTTCAGATAGCAGTTTATTAGATACAGCTTTTACGCACACCTCTTATGCCAATGAGCACCGCCTCTTAAAAATTTCACATAACGAACGTTTGGAATTTTTAGGAGACGCTGTTCTTCAATTAGTTATTTCCGAATATTTGTATAAGGAACACCCAAACAGACCGGAGGGAGATTTGTCCAAATTCCGTTCTATGATTGTCCGTGAAGAAAGTCTGGCTGGTTTTTCTCGAGATTGCCACTTTGACCATTTCATCAAACTGGGCAAGGGCGAAGAAAAATCTGGTGGTCGGGACCGCGATACGATTCTTGGCGATTTATTTGAAGCTTTTTTAGGTGCTCTTTTACTGGATCAAGGAGTGGAAGCAGTCAAACGCTTCATCTACCAGGTCATGATTCCAAAGGTTGAAACGGGTCAATTTTCTCAAGTCATTGACTACAAGACCCGCCTGCAAGAACTGTTACAGGTTCACGGAGATGTGGAGATCCAATACCAAGTGGTTAGCGAGTCCGGTCCAGCTCATGCGAAAGAGTTTGAAGTAGAAGTATTCGTGAACGGTCAAACGATGGGACATGGTCATGGTCGTTCCAAGAAGTTAGCGGAGCAGGAAGCAGCCCGCAATGCAGTTGAAACGAGGAATGATGGGCCATGTATCTAAAAGAGATTGAAATCCAAGGCTTTAAATCCTTTGCGGATAAGACAAAAGTCGTATTTGACAAAGGGGTCACTGCCGTTGTAGGGCCTAATGGATCTGGAAAATCAAATATCACGGAGAGCTTGCGCTGGGCCCTGGGGGAATCTAGTGTCAAGAGTTTACGTGGGGGCAAGATGCCCGATGTCATTTTTGCAGGGACAGAATCGCGAAAACCGCTGAATTATGCCTGTGTCACAGTTGTCTTAGATAACCAAGATGGTTTTATCCAACAGGCAGGGAAAGAAATTCGTGTCGAACGGCATATTTATCGTTCAGGAGACAGCGAGTACAAGATCGACGGCAAGAAAGTACGTCTCAGAGATGTGCATGATCTGTTCATGGATACGGGATTGGGACGTGATTCCTTCTCTATTATCTCCCAAGGACGGGTAGAGGAGATCTTCAACTCCAAACCGGAAGAACGCCGGGCTATCTTTGAAGAAGCTGCTGGTGTCTTGAAATTTAAGACGCGGCGTAAGGAAACCGAGACCAAACTCAACCAAACCCAGGAGAATTTGGACCGTCTGGAGGATATCCTCTATGAATTAGAAGGACAAATCCAACCTCTTGAAAAGCAAGCGACTGTCGCTCGCCGTTTCTTGGAATTAGACCAAGAACGGCAGGTTCTCTTGCTGGATGTTTTAGTTGCTCAAGTCGATTTGACAAAGGACCTTTATGAAAAGGCTGATCAAGAAGAAAAGGCCATTCAAGAACAGTTGGCTTCTTATTACCAACGTCGTCAGGTCTTAGAAGAAGATAATGTACGTATCAAGAAAGCCCGCCATCAGTTGGATGAGAGTTTAGCTGAGGACCAGGCCAGCTTACTTGAGGTCACTCGTTTGATCAGTGATTTGGAAAAGCAAATCGAAGTAGCTAAGTTGCAATCGAGTCAAGCAGCCCATAGTCGTAGGGAAAATCTTGAGCGTCTGGATGCTATTTTGGCCCGTCTGGAAGAAGCGAAAAATGAGCTGGCTCAAAAACAAGAGACGCTAGCTGTGCTTCAACAAAGACTGACAGAGAACCGTCAGCAACAAGAAGAGTTGGAAAAAGAATTAGCCAACTACGAAGAAGATCCGGAACAAGTCATTGAGCATCTACGAGAGCAGTATGTCGCGCTTTTGCAGATGGAGGCTGAAAAATCGAATGAGCGAACAGCCATTGAGAGTCGGATCCAAGCACTCCTGCAAGAATCTAGCCATCGTCAAGAGGATTTGACCAAGGCACAAACAAACTTTGAAACTGCCAAGGAAAAAGAAGTCCGACAATTGGAAGAATTGGATCAGGCACAAGCGACGGTCAAAGGTTTACTAGTAGAATATCAAGAGCAATTGGTAAAAGTGGAGCAGGCCAAAGCTGCCTACCAAGAGGCTCAAGCTGCCATGTTTGACTTGATGGATGAGAGCAAGAATAAGCGGGCGCGGATCAATAGCTTGGAAGCTATTCAGAAGAACCATAGTAACTTCTATGCAGGAGTCAAGAGCGTTTTGCAAGAAGCAGAACGGTTAGGAGGCATCTGTGGGGCTGTTAGTGAGAATTTGAGTTTCTCAAAAGACTACCAGACGGCGCTTGAAATTGCTCTGGGAGCTAGCAGCCAACAGATCATTGTCGAAGATGAAAAGGCTGCAACGCGAGCGATCGATTTCTTGAAACGCAATCGCTTGGGACGGGCAACTTTCCTTCCGCTCACGACGATCAAAGCTCGTCAACTATCCCCTCGGAATCTAGAATTGATTCAAGCCAGTGCAGGATTTCTAGGAATTGCGAGTGACTTAGTGACCTATGAGCATCGTTTTGAACAGATTTTCCAAAACCTGCTTGGCGTAACGGCTATCTTTGACACGACGGAGCATGCGCGTGAGGCGGCTCGTAAAGTCAACTATCAAGTTCGGATGGTGACCTTGGATGGGACCGAATTGCGGACCGGAGGATCGTATGCCGGTGGTGCCAATCGCTCTCAAAATACGGTCTTTGTCAAACCAGAATTAGATAGTTTGAAACAGGAAATGCAAGCTCTGGATGCTCGTTTAAGAGAAGCAGAGCAGGAGGCCGAGACCAAGGACAATCTGCTTAAGCAAGCGCAAGAATACTTGGCCTCTATTCAAAGCCAGGGTGAGCAAGCGCGTCTGGAGCAACAGCGGGCCCAATTGGCCTACCAACAAAGCCAAGAGCAACTGAAAGAAATTCAGGAACTCTTAGAGGCTTTGAAGTCAGAATTGGCAACAGATGCGACCCAGTCTCTTCAAGAAGAGCAGGAGTCCCTTACTGAGCAATTGGCAGAAATTGAGCTTCAAAAAGAAAACTTGAATCGCGACATTGAAACCATGAAGTCGGATAAAGATGTCCTGCAACAAAAAGTACAAAACCTGCAAGAGCAATTGGCAGAACTGCGACTCCAACAGACGGAATATAAAAGCCAACAAAGCTACGAGCAAACAGATGCTCGGCGTTTGGAAGAAACAATCTCCCGGTTGGAAGTAGAGGAGCATCAGTTGCAATTGCTGATTGAACAAGGCGATGCCCAAGTTCAAACAGTAGATGTGGAGCAGCTAGCCAATCAATTGGCACAGGCCCAAGCCAAGAAAACGGACTTGGAACAAGGGGTCATTCGGAAACGCTTTGAGCTAGATGATTTGGAAGGCCAGGCCGAAGATGTGGCAGAACAGATGGAACAAGCTCGCAAGAAAAACGAAGAGTGGATTCGTCAACAAGCCAAGGCTGAAGCGACACGTGAAAAGCATGCGGATCGTTTGAACAAACTCTTAACGCAAATTACCGATGAATTCATGCAAAGCTTTGACCAAGCCAAAGAACAGGCCAAACCTGTTGAAAATCTTGCAGCAGCTGAAAACCAGCTCAAGAGCATCGAAAAAGATATTAAGGCACTTGGTCCAGTCAATGTGGATGCGATCGAGCAGTACGACGAGGTGAAGGGGCGCTTTGATTTCCTTTCCAGCCAGCGTGAGGATGTCTTGGCTGCGAAAAATATGCTTCTGTCTACCATCAACGACATGAATGACGAGGTCAAGGAACGCTTTAAATCAACTTTTGAAGCCATTCGTGAATCCTTTAATGTCACTTTCCGTCAAATGTTTGGTGGGGGTTCTGCTGATTTGATTCTGACAGAGCCAGATCTTCTGACAGCTGGTGTTGAGATTTCTGTGCAGCCACCTGGTAAAAAAATCCAATCCTTAAACCTCATGAGTGGTGGAGAAAAGGCCTTGTCTGCCTTGGCTCTCCTGTTCTCGATTATTCGTGTCAAGACCATTCCATTTGTCATTCTAGATGAGGTAGAGGCTGCCCTAGATGAGGCCAATGTCAAGCGCTTTGGAGATTATCTGAACCGCTTTGATAAGGAAAGCCAATTTATTGTCGTGACGCACCGGAAGGGAACCATGTCAGCTGCAGATTCCATCTATGGTGTGACCATGCAGGAATCTGGGGTTTCTAAAATCGTCTCAGTAAAATTGAAAGACTTAGAAAATGAAGAATAATGATATTAAATTGATCGCTACGGATATGGATGGAACCTTTCTAAATGACCAACATCAGTACGATCAAGACCTTTTAAGCAAGGTGTTAGCAAGCTGCAAAGAAAAAGGCATCTATTTTGCTGCTGCGAGTGGCCGTGCCCTCCTTTCGCTCAAATCCCTCTTTAAAGGGTTTGAAGACCAGATGATTTTCATTGCTGAAAATGGCAGTGTGGTAGAATTTCATGGAGAAGATCTCTACGAAGCGACCATGTCCAAAGACTTTTATTTGGGTGTTTTTGAGGCTTTGAAATCCTCACCTTATGCAGATCCGAATAAATTGCTTTTGACGGGGAAAAAAGGGAGCTATGTCTTAGAAACGGTGGATCCCGACTATCTGGCCTTGAGTCAGCACTACAATGAAAACATTCAAAAAGTGAAAAGCCTAGTGGATATTCAGGATGAAATTTTCAAATTGACCACCAACTTCGATGCAGCTCTTGTTCTTGAAGGAGAGCAATGGGTCACTGAGAATATCCCAGGCGTCAAAGCAATGACGACAGGTTTTGAATCGATTGATATTGTCCTCGATTATGTCGATAAAGGAGTGGCGATTACCGCCTTAGCGGATAAACTAGGGATCTCGATGGATCAGGTGATGGCTTTTGGGGATAACCTAAATGACCTCCATATGATGCAAGTCGTGGGCCATCCTGTAGCGCCAGAAAATGCACGTCCCGAAATCTTGGCGATTGCTGAAACAGTCATCGACCACCATGCGACGGGTTCTGTCCTACGCTACATGGAGGAAATTGTATGAGTAAGATTTCCTTGATTGCGCTGGATTTAGATGGGACCCTTCTCAATTCTGAAAAAAAGATCTCTCCTCGCAATAGAGCAGCTATCGCTGCTGCACAGGCTCAAGGTGTCAAGGTGGTTCTAACCACTGGTCGCCCCTTGAAAGCTATGGATTTTCTTTTGGAAGAATTGGGAACAGCAGGCCTCAAAGAAGAGTATACGATTACCTTCAACGGTGGTCTAGTGCAGCGAAATAATGGAGAAATCCTCTCAAAAGTTGTCTTGGCACCAGAAGATGTAGCAACCATTCATGATGAAACAGCCCGTCTAGGCCTTCCGCTGGATGCGATCAGTGAGGGAACGGTTTATGAGATTCATTCGGAACGGAAGTCCCTCTATTCCCATTACAATCCCTACCTGAACTTTATTGAAACAGATTTTAAAGACCTGCCATCCACGATTTCCTACAACAAGTGTGTGACAGCAGTCGATCAAGACTTTTTAGATGCAGCGATCAAGCAGATCAAGCCGGACTTATTTCAAGACTATGAAATTTTTAAATCTCGGGAAATGTTGCTGGAATGGTGCCCCAAAAATGTTCACAAGGCAACAGGTTTAGAGGCATTGGCAGCCATTTTGGGTCTTACATCTGATCAAGTCATGGCCTGTGGAGATGAGGCCAATGACCTGTCTATGATCCAATGGGCTGGACTGGGGGTTGCCATGGGCAATGCGATTCCAGCAGTGAAGGAAGTTGCAGCGCTTGTGGCTCCTGTGACCAATGACCAGGATGCCGTCGCATGGGCGATTGAAAATTATGTGCTAAAGGAGAGTGAATAAATGGGATTATTTGATCGTTTATTTGGAAAAAAAGAAGAAACTGAAAAAGTGCTTCCGTCTTCGGAAGAAGTGACGGAAAGTACTGAGGTTGAAGAAACTGTCAAAGAGGAGCCGGCGGCTACCTTAAATGACAAGGAAGAGCAAAAAATCGCTGATATGGAGGCTTACTACCAAGAGCTTAAAGCGCGGATTGCAGCCACACATCAACCTGTTTCAACCGTCACTCAAGAAGAGTCATCAGTGGAACCTCTTGTTGAAGAAAATGTGACTTCAGAGACTCATGAAGACCAAGCAGCAGGAGAGGAGTCTCCGGTTGTCTTTGAATCCGCTCAAACAGAAACAAGTTCTGAAGAAGTTTCACCTGTAGCTGATGAAACGGAAACTGAGCCTCTTGAAGAAGTGAAAATTGAAGCGGAAGAAACTGAAGATGGTGAGGAAGCAGATGGGGCTAACGGTTCAGAAATGGAAGAAGAGTCACCAATTGCCTCTCCATCATCTGACGCTGAGCTAGTAGAAGGGAGCACGACAGAAGAGGAGTCTCCAGAACTAGTAGAAGCTCAGGATGAGGTTTCAGAACCTGAAGTATCAGAAGCGATTGCTCAAGTGGAGGAAACTTCAGAAGTGGCAGAAGCCGAGTCCAGACTTCCTCAAGGAGAAGCTGCTTCAGCCGTTGAGGAAAGAACTGTTGAAGAGGCAGAAGAGCCAATTCCAGACGAGGTTGAGCCAGAGCAAGAAACCATTCAGGAAAAATACGATCGTAGCTTGAAAAAGACACGGACTGGATTTGGAGCACGCCTCAATGCCTTCTTTGCCAATTTCCGTTCAGTCGATGAAGAATTCTTTGAGGAATTGGAAGAACTCTTGATCATGAGTGACGTTGGGGTTCAAGTGGCCTCTAATTTAACCGAAGAGTTGCGCTATGAAGCCCGTTTGGAAAATGCCAAAAAACCAGATGCTCTCAAGCGCGTGATCATCGAAAAATTGGTGGACTTGTATGAAAAGGATGGCCAATTTAATGAAGCCATTCGTTTTCAAGATGGTCTTACGGTCATGCTCTTTGTTGGGGTCAATGGAGTTGGTAAAACAACCTCTATCGGGAAGTTAGCCCACCGCTACAAACAAGAAGGCAAGAAAGTCATGTTGGTTGCAGCAGATACTTTCCGTGCAGGAGCAGTAGCTCAACTGGCAGAATGGGGACGCCGCGTAGATGTTCCAGTTGTAACAGGTCCTGAAAAATCAGATCCTGCTAGCGTCGTCTTTGATGGAATGGAACGTGCAATCGCTGAAAACATTGATGTTCTGATGATTGATACGGCGGGTCGTCTGCAAAACAAGGACAACCTCATGGCGGAGCTGGAAAAAATCGGTCGCATTATCAAGCGTGTGGTACCTGATGCACCGCATGAAACCTTGCTGGCCCTTGATGCATCGACTGGTCAAAATGCCTTGGTGCAAGCCAAAGAATTTTCAAAAATTACGCCTGTGACAGGAATTGTATTGACCAAGATCGATGGAACGGCTCGAGGTGGGGTCGTCCTTGCGATTCGTGAAGAGTTGGACATTCCAGTGAAGTTGATTGGATTTGGAGAAAAGATTGATGATATCGGACCATTCCATTCAGAAAACTTCATGAGAGGCCTCTTGGAAGGCTTGATTTAAGAGTCGAATAGAAAAAGACAAATTGTTGGAAGGACAATTTGTCTTTTTGTTTCCTTGCGCTATCAAAAAAAACCACCCGAAGGTGGCTTTCCTTAATTCTTAGGTTCAGGTTTCCAAACCCATTCGGCTCCGTATTCTGCAAGGAGATCATCGGATGCAGTTGGTCCCATGGATCCAGACTTGTATTCATAGAGTGGTGCTCCATTTTCGGCCCATAGTTTTTCAATCCGGTCAATCAATTGCCATGAAGCACGGACTTCGTGCCAGTGGCTGTAATTGGTTGAGTCATTGTTCAAAACATCGAAAATTAATTTTTCATAAGGCTCTGGTGAAGCCCCAGTTGCGGTCGCATCTGTCTCGTAGTCAAAGGAAATCGGTGCGATACTGAATTTTTCACCGACCTCTTTTCCGTTGATACTCAATGAGAAACCTTCATTTGGTTGGATATAAATGGTCAAGACATTTGGTTGCAAGCTATGTCCAAAGATGGAGTCGGTTTGCTTGAAGACCACATTGACCATGGTTCCTTTTTGCGTCAAGCGTTTTCCAGTACGGAAGAAGAAAGGAACTCCACGGAAGCGATCACTATCAACAAAGAATGCCCCAGAAGCATAGGTCTCCGTAGTAGATTCAGGGTCGACATTGGGCTCACTGCGATAAGAGATATCTTTTTTCCCTTCGATGGTCCCTGAATGGTATTGACCACGGATAAAGAATTTCTTTAATTCGTCATCTATTGGATTGTGCAATTGCTCAAAAACTTTAACTTTTTCTGCCCGAATCGCATCCTTAGTAAAGGTGGCTGGTTTATCCATAGCAAGCAAAGACAACAGCTGAAGGGTATGGTTTTGCACCATATCTCGAAGGGCCCCCGAGTGATCATAGTAGCCACCGCGTTCTTCAACCCCCAAGCGTTCAGCAAAGGTAATTTGGATATTGTCAATAAAGTCTCGATTCCAGAGGTTGTCAAAAATGAGATTACCGAAACGAATGGCAAAGATATTTTGGATCATTTCTTTTCCAAGGTAGTGGTCGATCCGGAAGATTTGTTCTTCATCAAAGGTTTCTTCCAATTCCTTGTTGAGCTGACTAGCCGTTTCTAGGTCTGTACCGAAAGGTTTTTCAACGATCAAGCGCTCAAAGCCTTGCCCATCCACAATGCCTTCTGATTTGAGGTGTTTGGCAATGGTTCCAAAAAATTGAGGAGCCATGGACAAGAAGAAGACCTTGTTGTGTTCCGTTTGGTATTTCTCATCCAAGCTGTTTTGTAATTCGCGCAGAGCGATGTAATGTTCGGTATCATTGACATCGTGGCTTTGGTAGTAGAAATGGCTAGCGAATTCTTGAGCTTGTTGAGGGCTATCGGCCAGATCTGTGATGGATTCTACCACGACTGATTCAAAGTATTCCTTGCTCCATGGTCTGCGGGCTGTTCCGATAACTGCAAAGTGTTCAGATAGATTTCCTGATTTATAGAGTCTAAAAAGGGATGGGTAGAGTTTGCGCTTGGCTAAATCTCCACTGGCCCCGAAAATGGTTACAATAACTTTTGAAGACATTTAAGTACCTATTTCCTATTTTATTAACCATATTTTACCATAAAATCTACAAGATTTCTTTGATGGAATCGTTGTTCCGAATATTTTCCGCTGGGATTAGAGGATTTGAGAGGAAAGCATAAAAAAGCTAGAATCAATGTGGATTCTAGCTTGAGCTGTTATAAGCTGTTTGGATCGACCACCGAAGAAACTTGGTGACTCCATCAGAATACGCGGTAGACATATGGATTGGCCGGTTTCGTAATGGTCTGGCAATCGCTAATGTGGAGAACAGGCAAGCTTTGCTTGAGCTGCTTGTGGTATTCAATGGACAAGGTTCCTTTCGCATGGATCCAAGTATTGTTTTCGAAATGCTGCGGAGCACCCGTCGTTAAGAGACCGTAGACGCCGGAATCTGCGATACAGTGGATGATCCCAAAGCGAAAGAGAAATTGGCTGTCCTTGTTATTGGGATCATTGTATACAAAACCGGTCAGCTCGATCGTCTTTCCTGCAAATTGGTCAGGATAATCATAAATCACTTCCATGACTTCCATGTAATTCTCAGTGGTCACCTGAATCACTTTTTTATCAACATATTTCTTTGCCGCCTGCTTCATTTCTGACTCATAGGCAGATTTGGTAAAATAGCTACTAGTATCTGGTTTGAGATACTGGGTTGTTGTCCCTTCGTCCTGCTGGATTTCCTTGGAAGATCCAGCCGCAACCGGGAAGTGGTAGCCTTTGGCAGAGACTGTTTGGGAATCCAGTGTCACTGTAGGGAAAAATAGCCCGACAAACAAAGGAATACAGAGCAAGAAAATACTCGCCACTTTTGCCCAGAAGCCAGAGAGATGACTGTGGATCTTCATCTGCTTGACCCAGATGATCAGCTGCACAAGAGCTAAAACAAAGGACAAGAACATGGAAATATAAGCCAAGTAAGAATAGTGTAAGTTGATGTATTGATTGAGCTTACCAGATAATTGCAGGTACATGGTGAGCTCAAAATAGCCAGCTAATATCAAGAAACGAATCATAGCACTACCCCCACAAACCAAGCATAAAGGAGCACAACTCCACTCACAATTCCGATAAATTGCCAGATAAAACGGGTCTTGAGATAATTTTTCATCATGAGGAGATTTTTGACATCAAGCATAGGCCCAATCACCAGAAAGGCAAGAACCGGCGCTACTCCAAAACTTGTTAGAAGAGAGGATCCAACAAAGGCGTCCGCCTCGCTACAAAGTGAGAGGAGAAAGGACAAGACCATGAGAAGGAGAATAGCAATAACCGGTGTCGCACTGATCGAAGTGAGGATCCGTGTTGGGACGTAGACTTGGACGAGGCTGGCAAAGAGGCAACCAAATACCAGGTAACGTCCCGTATCAAAGAATTCATCAATGGCTTGTACCAAGACTTGGAAGAGCTTTTGACCTTTGCTCAAGTCCCTAAAATCATGTTCATGTACAGCCTTACGATGTTCTTTTTGGATCGAATCTGTCTGAATAAAACCAAGAAAGATCCCTAGCACCGTTGCGACCAATAAGGAACCAAGGGCGCGGTAGAGGGCCATCTTGACAGAATTCCCAAAGGCTGAGTAGGTCGCAAAGAGAACGATAGGATTGATGACCGGTGCTGTCACCAAAAAGGGAACAGCAGTATAACTTGGAACTTTCTTTTCTAGAAAGCGATTGATAATGGGAACAATCCCACATTCACAGGAAGGAAAGATAAAGCCGATAAAGGTCCCAAAGAAGATCCGCCCAAATTTATTCTTGGGAAGAAAGCGGTAGACCCTCTCGGGGGTGATATAGACCTCAATAATCCCTGAAATGATACTTCCGATTAGGACAAACGGTAGGGCCTCGATAATAATCGAGAGAAAAATAGCCCCAGCCTGCAAGACGCTAGAGGGAAGGTGTTGAAAGAATGTCATTACTTAGCCTTCTTTGCTTCTTTAGTGGTAGCAGTTTCTGCCTTCTTTTTTTCTTCGGGGAATTCGACTGTTTTTTCTACATCTGGAAAACTTGCAAAGTTTTCAAACATTTTATCAAGATCATCTGTTTTTGAGAATTTAATAGCCATTGTTGGGCCTCCTTTTTATTTTCTTTCATTATAACAAAAAGGAAAGAGCAAGGGGGAAATGGAGCATAAAAGGAAAGAACCATAGGGTCAAAATTATTCTCTGAAAAATCCCTGAAACAGAGACCAGAACAGGCGCTCTCACCCTTGATGGCAGCAAAATATGCTATAATAGAGGCTATGGATAAATATGAAAAAATAGCCCAAAAATTGGGTGTTAGCTTAAAACAAATCGATACCGTATTGAGTCTGACCGCAGAAGGCTCAACTATTCCTTTCATTGCCCGCTATCGAAAAGATATGACGGGAAATTTAGATGAAGTAGCGATCAAGGCCATTATTGACCGGGACAAATCGTTAACGGCTCTGACTGAACGAAAGGAAACTGTCCTTGCTAAGATTGAGGAACAAGGCAAACTGACAGAGGCGCTCAAGCAGGCTATTGAGGCTGCTGAAAAATTAGCGGATGTCGAAGAGCTTTATCTCCCATATAAGGAAAAACGGCGGACCAAGGCGACGATTGCCCGAGAAGCAGGACTTTTCCCCTTGGCACGCCTCATTTTGCAAAATAGTCCAGACTTGGAAGCAGAGGCTCAGAAATTTACCTGTGAGGCCTTCCCAACTGAAACAGCGGCTTTAGCTGGTGCAGTGGATATTCTGGTAGAAGCTATTTCAGAGGATACCCAATTACGGGCCCTCACTTATCAAGAAATTCATGGGCATTCCCTCATGACGTCAACCTTGAAGGATGAAAGCTTAGATCCTAAGAGAACATTTGAAATCTACTATGATTTTTCTGAGAAGATTAAGAATATGCAAGGCTACCGGACTCTAGCTCTCAATCGTGGGGAAAAATTGGGCGTTCTTAAAGTAGGATTCGAGCACCATTTGGATCGGATCATTCGTATTTTTGAGGCTCGTTTTAAAACTAAAAATGCCTATGTCGATGAAGTTATTCAACAAGCGGTTAAGAAAAAAATCGTTCCTGCGATTGAACGTCGGATTCGGACAGAGTTGACGGAGGTGGCAGAAGACGGAGCCATTCAATTGTTCTCTGAGAATCTACGGAATCTATTGCTCATTCCTCCATTAAAAGGGCGCGTGGTCCTTGGATTTGACCCAGCCTTTCGGACCGGTGCTAAACTAGCCGTTGTCGATGAGACAGGAAAGATGCTTGCCACCCAGGTCATCTATCCAGTTGCTCCTGCAAAACCAGCTCAGATCGAGCAGGCTAAAAAGGATCTATCCTCCTTGATCAAAGAGTTCGGAATAGAAATTATTGCGATTGGAAATGGAACCGCCAGCCGTGAAAGTGAGGCCTTTGTCGCAGAGGTGCTTCATGACCATCCAGGAGTTCGCTATGTTATTGTCAATGAAAGCGGAGCCTCTGTCTATTCAGCTAGTGAGTTGGCCCGTCATGAGTTCCCAGAGCTAACCGTTGAAAAACGCTCGGCCATCTCCATTGCCCGTCGCTTGCAAGATCCGCTAGCAGAATTGGTGAAAATCGATGCCAAATCCATCGGTGTCGGTCAATACCAACACGATGTCAATCAGAAAAAACTGACAGAAAGCTTGGATTTCGTGGTAGATACTGTCGTCAACCAAGTTGGGGTCAATATCAATACGGCTAGTCCCTCTCTCTTAGCCCATGTAGCAGGACTCAATAAAACCATCTCTGAAAATATTGTGAAATACCGGGAAGAAGAAGGAATGATTCTTTCACGAGCACAGATTAAAAAAGTCCCTCGTCTCGGCGCCAAGGCTTTCGAGCAAGCGGCTGGATTCTTACGCATTCCTGAAAGTAAAAATATCTTGGATAATACCGGCGTTCACCCTGAAAGTTACAAGGAAGTTGAAAAACTTTTTCAACTTCTTGAAATTACCGACCTCGATGCATCAGCTAAGGAAAAATTAAAAGCTGTGAACATAAAGGAGATGTCTACTCAGCTGGATCTGGGACCAGAAACCCTGAAAGATATCATTGCGGATCTTCTAAAACCAGGTCGCGATTTGCGGGATTCCTTTGATGCACCCGTGCTCCGTCAGGATGTCTTGGATATTAAAGACCTGCATATTGGCCAAAAATTAGAAGGGGTTGTGCGCAATGTGGTTGACTTTGGAGCCTTTGTCGATATTGGCATTCACGAAGATGGCTTGATTCATATCTCCCATATGAGTAAGCAGTTTATTAAGCATCCAAGCCAGGTCGTCTCAGTAGGTGATTTGGTAACCGTTTGGGTGAAGAAGATTGATGTGGAACGCGAAAAAGTCAATCTCAGTTTGGTAGCTCCGAATGAATCTGACTGAGTATGTACGCCAAGTATCCCTAGAAGATTTTGGGAGAGAATTCCGTCATCGAGCAGAGTGGAATTCACGTCTTCAAACCACTGGAGGTCGTTTCTTTCCCAAGGATCGACACCTTGATTTCAATCCGAAAATATACCAAGTTTTCGGGGTAGAGGTCTTTCGCAAAATCGTACGCCACGAGCTCTGCCATTACCATCTTTACGATCAAGGTAAAGGCTATCGCCACAAAGATCTAGACTTTAAACAACTCCTCCAGCAAGTGGACGGTCTTCGTTTCACACCTCCTCTACCAGATAGAACTGGGCGAGTCAAGCGGATCTATCTCTATCAATGTCCCCATTGTGGCCAAGAGTATAGACGAAAGCGAAAAATCGATCTGAAGAAATATGCCTGCGGTCGCTGTCGCAGTCGCCTGCAATTTCTTGAAATGAGACAAGTGTAAGAATCAGTCTTTAGGCGGATCTCTTTCCAGTTCGACTCTGCTAAAATAGGTCTAACTAGAAAGAGGAAAATCAAATGACATCATCATTTTACAAATTAAAACGACATCGCCTGGTTTCAGGTGTGCTAGCTGGCTTAGCTGATAAATTTGGTCTGAGTGTAACTCTCCTACGCTTCTTGTTTATTCTTTTTACGGTTTCTCATGCCTTTATCGGTGTGATTATCTATTTACTGTTAGATACGACCTTGCCTTATAAGGACGAGGAGGAGCAGAAAATGTTTGACTATGGCCCTCGACCTCGTCGAAGAAAAGAGGCCGAACCCATCCATGATCAGAATGATAGTCCATTTTTCTAAAAGGAGATTTGAGTGAAGCAGAAGTTCTATTCCCTTGCTTTTATTCTATATCTCTTCTTCAGTTTTATAGGACAGTTTTTCATTTTAAATCGTTTTTTTGGTGAAGGAGTTGGAACAGTTTTGATCGGAATGCTCCTTTTTCCACTGGGCATTTGGAATAGTCTCTTCTACCTCTTGTTTCTGCCAACAGAAATGGCTAGAAAGCCACAAATTTATCGGTTTTCGATTTTATTTCTGCCGGTTTTGTATCTGGTTTTCTCCTTGTTGGGGGGAGGACCTGCCGTCTTTATGCTCGGATTGATCGCATTCCCTTCAAATGCGGTGGTCTATGCGGTCTCTACCGGAATCAAATCCATGATTACAGATTACTTGCATGGTGAAGGCTAGATCATTCTTCATATGTTCCCATCATTTCCTAGAGGTTGGAGACCTTTGTCTTCGCCTCTTTTTGCTTGCCTTAAAAAGGAGTTGAAAATGGATCTTTCAAATGACACTTCAGGCTCTCGTCTGAAGAGAAAATCTGCTATAATAGAGAGAGAATTTGAAAAGGGAGAATGATATGGCAGTTACTGTTCGCGATATACAGGAAAAGCTTCGTCTATCGGTTGTTTATGGGGATGATAAACTCCTAAGCAAGGAAATTACGACTGCGGACATTTCACGTCCAGGTCTTGAAATGACGGGCTATTTCGACTATTACACACCTGAGCGGATTCAGCTTGTAGGAATGAAAGAATGGTCCTACTTGGTGAAGATGAGCTCTCACAACCGTCATCAGGTCCTGCGCAAGATGTTCCAGCCAGAGACACCTGTCATCATTGTTGCGCGGAATTTAGAAATTCCAGAAGAAATGTTGCGAGCTGCTGAAGAGAAGCAACTAGCCATTTTGAAGAGCAATGTTGCAACCAGTCGTTTATCTGGAGAGCTTTCTAGCTATTTGGATAGTCGGCTAGCAGAACGTACGAGTGTACACGGTGTTCTGATGGATATTTATGGGATGGGTGTCTTGATCCAAGGAGATAGCGGAATCGGAAAAAGCGAGACAGGTCTGGAACTTGTCAAGCGGGGGCACCGCCTCGTAGCAGATGACCGAGTCGATATCTATGCGAGAGATGAGATGACTCTTTGGGGAGAGCCAGCTGAAATCCTACGCCACTTACTAGAGATCCGTGGTGTAGGGATTATCGATGTCATGAGTCTCTACGGAGCCAGTGCTGTCAAGGATTCTTCACAAGTCCAAATCGCTGTTTACTTGGAAAATTATGCTAAGGATCAGGTCTATGATCGTCTTGGTAATAATGCAGAAGAGTTGGAAATCGGTGGCGTGACCATTCCTCGGATTCGCATCCCTGTGAAGACTGGTCGGAACATTTCGGTCGTGATCGAAGCAGCAGCTATGAATGTTCGGGCTAAAGAAATGGGCTATGATGCCACCAAAACCTTTGAAGAACGTTTGTCCCAGTTGATTAGTCAAAATGAGGTGAAGGAATGAATCCAGTAGCCCTTCAATTAGGTCCGATCAGTATTCGTTGGTACGCAATTTGTATTGTCTCTGGCTTGATTCTAGCCGTTTATCTTTCTATGAAAGAAGCGCCCCGTAAGAAAATTAATCCAGATGATATCATTGATTTCATTTTGATTGCCTTTCCGCTTGCGATTGTGGGGGCCAGACTCTATTACGTTATTTTCGAATGGGGTTACTATAGCCAGCACCTGGGTGAGATATTCGCTATCTGGAACGGAGGAATCGCGATTTATGGTGGCCTCTTGACAGGTGCCCTTGTCCTCTATCTATTCTCTCGTAGACGCTTGATTGAGCCAATTGATTTCTTAGATATTGCGGCCCCAAGCGTCATGATTGCACAGAGTATTGGTCGCTGGGGAAACTTCTTTAACCAGGAAGCTTATGGAACTGCTGTTAAAAGTCTCAACTACCTACCCTCTTTTATTAGAGATCAAATGTATATAGACGGCAGTTATCGTCAGCCAACGTTCTTATATGAATCCATTTGGAATCTGCTAGGATTTCTTTTGATCTTGATTCTTCGTAGGAAGCCACAATTTTTGAGGCAAGGTGAGATCACAGCCTTTTACCTTATCTGGTATGGTTTTGGTCGGATGATCATCGAAGGAATGCGGACGGATAGCTTGATGTTTGCGGGCTTACGTGTTTCCCAGTGGTTGTCGATGATCCTGATTCTCGTTGGATTCGCCATCATCATCTACCAACGTCGCAAAAAAGCCCCTTATTATGTAGAAACAAAGGAGTAATATATGTTTATTGAAATTGCATACGGCCTCTTAGGCCTTGCCTTAGTAGCGCTTGTCATTTATATGATTTTTTTCCTCTCAAAGATTGGAAAAGTTGTAGATGAGACGCAAAAAACGATCCAAGTTTTGACATCAGATGTCAATGTCACCTTGCATCAGACCAATGATCTATTGGCAAAAGTCAATGTTTTAACGGATGATTTGAATCAAAAAGTTGCAACGATTGACCCACTCTTTACAGCCGTGGCGGATCTTTCAGAGTCTGTTTCAGATTTGAATGATCAAGCCCGTCAATTGAGTGTCAAAGCGGTGTCAGCTGGTGAAAAAACAGTGAAAGCCTCTATCGGATTAAAAGCGATTAAGATGGCTTCAAAATTATTTAAATAGAATCGAGGAAGAATATGGGACGTTTATCTAGTTTATTAATTGGTGTGATTTCAGGTGCTTCAGCAGCCTACTATTTATCAACAGAGCAAGGAAAGAAAGTCACTAAAAAAGTGGTGCGCTTCGTAAAAGATTATCAAGAAGATCCTCAAGAAGTACATGAATCGGTGAAACAAACTGCTAAGGATGTTTCAAAACAAGCAGCAGAAGTGATCCAACAAACCAAAGAAAAAGTTGGTTCTGGAGAAATTACGACAGGAACTGTTTTGGAATCTGTCAAAGAAAAGACGCAAGATGTGGTTGAAAAATCTCAAGAAGTCTATCACTCATTTAAGGATAAACTTCAAAAAGAAAATCTAAGGGGCAATGACTTGGTTCAATCCATTCGCAAACAAACAGAATCAGAAGACATCGTGTTAGAGTTGGATGAAAAAGATTCTGAAGAAGCAGCTGAAGAAGAAACAAAAGAAGTATAAAAAAATGAGGCTCACTGAGCCTCATTTTTTTTGGAAGGTAAGATGGAAATTGGCAGTTAAGTTTTGTCTTCCAACTGTTATTTCAATTAATAAAATTCGAGTAAATAAAAAAATCAGGCAAACCTGATTTTTATTTTTTTCGTTTATTGTAGTAAATTCGGAACCCTTGAATACTAGCAAAGCTAGAACCAATCGCTAAAGCAAACGCAAAGAAGGTATTCATTTTCGTTGCTAAAAAGACAAAACTAAATACAACCGTCAACACACAGAAAATAGCAATATTTAAAAAATATAGCAATTCACTTAATTGAGGTGCGGGTTCAACTTCAGGAGCATAGTCCTGAATAGGGGTTTCTTGGGTTTGTTTGGTTAATTCGATATAATCGAATTCTTCATCATAGTGTCTTAAATTTCTTACGGGCATTTTCTCTCTCCTAACAGTACTCTATTATTCTATCATGAATTCAGGTATATAAATGTTACAAAAATGTTACAAATTTTACAAAATGAATAAATTTTTCTAGAATATCGGAATTTTTGTTATAATGGTTCTATGAAAAATATTATTATTACAGCAACAGCAGAGAGTGTTGAGCAAGCGCAAGCCCTGATTGATGCAGGGGTTGACCGAATCTATGTCGGTGAAAAAGATTACGGATTACGATTGCCTCAAACTTTAAGCTATGACGAAATAAATCGAATTGCCCAACTGGTCCATGCTGCTGGCAAAGAATTGACAGTAGCTGTAAATGCACTCATGCACCAATCGATGATGGATTCAATCAAGCCTTTCCTAGATTTTCTAAAGGAAATTCAGGCTGATTATATTACTGTCGGAGATGCGGGCGTTTTTTATGTCTTGAAACGAGATGGCTATCCATTCAAAACCATCTACGATGCCTCAACCATGGTCACTTCTAGCCGCCAGATCAACTTCTGGGGAAAACAAGCAGGAGCTTCTGAAGCTGTTTTGGCTCGTGAGATTCCATCTGCCGAATTATTCGTAATGGCTGAGAATCTTCAGATTCCAGCAGAAGTCTTGGTCTATGGTGCTAGCATTATCCACCATTCGAAACGACCTCTTCTTCAGAATTATTACAACTTTATCAAGACAGAAGAATCTGTGACCAAAGATCGCGATCTGTTCTTAGCAGAACCAGGAGATCCCAATTCTCATTATTCAGTCTACGAGGACAAACATGGAACCCATATCTTCTCAAACAATGACTTGAATATGATGACCAAATTGTCTGAGTTGGTAGAACATGGCTTTGATCATTGGAAACTCGATGGTGTCTACTGTCCGGGTGAAAACTTTGTCAAGATTACAGAGTACTTTGTCAAGGCCCGTGATTTGATTCAAAAAGGAACATTTACACAGGATCAAGCCTATCTGTTTGATGAAGAAATTCGCAAATTGCATCCAGCTAATCGTGGTTTGGATACTGGTTTCTATGATTATGAACCAGATCGTGTAAAATAAAAAAAAAACTAGGGCTTCTTCGTTTGTGAGTTTTCCTTTTTCAGGGAACGAAGAGGCTATTCATTATATCGACAATCTTGTAAATTGGAGAAAACATGACAAATACAAAAAAACGTCCAGAGGTCTTGGTACCTGCTGGAACATTAGAAAAATTAAAAGTTGCCGTTAATTATGGGGCAGACGCTGTGTTCGTTGGTGGACAGGCCTATGGTTTGCGTAGCCGTGCCGGAAACTTCACCATGGATGAGCTTCGTGAAGGTATCGAATATGCTCATGCACGTGGCGTAGATGTACACGTCGCTTCGAACATGGTAACCCATGAGGGAAATGAACAAGGGGCTGGTGAGTGGTTCCGTGAATTGCGGGATATGGGCCTTGATGCCGTGATCGTCTCAGACCCGGCCTTGATTGAAATCTGTGCAACCTATGCACCTGGACTCAATATTCACTTGTCTACGCAAGCTTCTGCAACCAATGTGGAGACCTTTCATTTCTGGAAAGAATATGGCTTGACCCGTGTCGTCTTGGCCCGTGAGGTATCCATGGAAGAGTTGGCAGAGATCCGTAAGCGTACCGATCTTGAGATCGAAGCCTTCGTTCATGGAGCCATGTGTATTTCCTATTCCGGTCGTTGTACCCTTTCTAACCACATGTCTGACCGGGATGCCAACCGTGGTGGTTGTTCTCAATCTTGTCGTTGGAAATACGATCTCTACGATATGCCATTTGGTCAAGAACGCAAGAGTATCAAGGGGCAAGTCCCAGAAGAATACTCTATGTCAGCCGTGGACATGTGTATGATCGAAAATATTCCAGACATGATTGATAATGGGGTTGATAGTTTGAAGATCGAAGGCCGGATGAAATCTGTCCATTACGTATCAACAGTAGCCAACTGTTACAAGGCAGCTTGTGATGCCTATATGGAAAGTCCAGAAGCCTTTTATGCCATCAAGGATGATTTGATCAATGAATTGTGGAAGGTTGCTCAACGTGAATTAGCAACTGGATTCTACTACCAAACACCGACTGAAAATGAACAACTGTTTGGGGCACGTCGTAAGATTCCTCAATACAAATTTGTAGGAGAAGTGGTGGACTTTGATCCATCTACCATGACTGCGACGATTCGCCAACGGAATGTCATCAATGAAGGCGACCAAGTGGAATTCTACGGACCAGGCTTCCGTCATTTTGAATGCCAGATCCAAGACTTGCATGATAAGGATGGAGTGAAGATTGATCGCGCACCAAATCCGATGGAACTTCTCACGATCACTGTCCCACAAGAAGTCAAGCCAGGAGATATGATTCGTTCTTGCCAGGAAGGTTTAATCAATCTCTACTCAAAAGATGGGGCAAGTAAAACCGTTCGAGTGTAACAAAAAAAGAGAGGGTTAAACCTCTCCTTTTTGTTGGGCGATGCGAATGTTATTGGGGACCAAACTGATTTTCTGGATTTCAGAAATCCGAATAATCGTGGACATACTCTTTTTAAAATTTTTCACGATCAGTTGTCGGCGTTCTTGGTCATACTTGACAATATCGCCTGTAAAACTCTTGTTTGAAAAAATAACATGTACCCCTTGTTTTTTTCGCAATGCTTGTTGAATGATGTCAATAATTCTCTCATCTTCTAATGGGGCAGGGGTATTGACTTTTCCATTGAAAAATTCATTTGCTCGGTCTTTAACGATCTCGAGAAATTTTTTCATAGCTAAATTCTCCATAACTTGATACAATATATTATAGATAATTTCAACGATTTTGTAAATGATTTACGAATATTAGAGATGAGAAGGCAAGAAAGGAGTCGTGAAATGACAGAATTTTCATTCCAAATCGAAGAACATTTACTGGTCTTGTCAGAAAATGACAAGGGTTGGACCAAAGAATTGAACCGTGTGAGTTTTAATGGTGCTCCTGCTAAGTATGATATCCGGACCTGGAGTCCCGACCATACAAAGATGGGAAAAGGCATTACACTCACGAACGAAGAGTTTCAAGTCATGCTCGATGCATTTAAAAATTAAGAAAAAGGGTCCTTCAAGGACTTCTTTTTTTGTTATAGTCTAAGGCTATATAGATATCAAAGATATTAGATTATCCCAAACCCTTGTTTGTCAGGTGTTGGACTGCTATAATGGTTGCATTGATGAATTAATGTAAAACTTATAGGAAAGAGGGAATCATATTGACACATACACATGCACCTTATCGCGTAGACCATGTTGGTTCATTTCTTCGTCCAGCAGCTTTGGTTCAAGCTCGTGAAGATTTCGCAGCTGGAAAAATCAGTCAGGCTGACTTAACAAAAGTAGAAGATCAGGCGATTCGTGACCTCGTTGAAAAAGAAATTGCCGCTGGTCTGAAGTCAGTAACTGATGGAGAATTCCGCCGAGCTTATTGGCATTTGGATTTCTTCTGGGGCTTTGGGGGCATTGACCATGTCCAAGCTGCTCAAGGTTATCAATTCCATGATGAAACAACCAAGGCGGACTCAGCACTTGTCGTTGGAAAAATCACAGGAGCCAATCATCCATTTGTAGAGCATTACAAGTTCTTGCGGGATCTTGTGGCAGATGTAGATGGTGTAGAGGCTAAATATACCATTCCAGCTCCTGCGCAATTCTATTTTGAATTGATCCGTGATGCAGAACATGTAGAACAATTGAATACCATCTATCCTGATTTTGCGGCTGTTCGTTTAGACATCAAGCAAGCCTATCTTCAAGTGATTCAAGATTTGTATGATGCAGGTCTTCGGACTCTTCAAGTAGATGATTGTACTTGGGGTGTCTTGGTAGATGATAATTTCTTGACGGCTTGGGGAGCAGCTCAAGGCAAGTCAAAAGATGAGGTTCGCCGAGAACTCGCTGATCTCTTCTTGACCTTTAACAACGATGTCTACCAACATGTTCCAGCTGGTTTGACCGTCAATACGCACGTTTGTCGTGGGAACTTCCATTCTACTTGGGCTTCATCAGGTGGCTATGCGCCGATTGCCAAAGAACTCCTTGGAGAAGAAGCAGTCAATGCTTACTTCCTAGAGTTTGATACTGATCGGGCTGGTGGTTTTGAACCACTTGCAGAAGTAACTCCTGGAAAAGGTGTGGTATTAGGCCTCTTGACATCTAAGAGTGGTCAATTGGAGAACAAGGACGAAGTGATTGCTCGTATTAAAGAAGCAAGTCAGTATGTACCTTTGGAAAATCTTTACCTGTCTACTCAGTGTGGCTTTGCTTCGACAGAAGAAGGAAACATTTTGACAGAAGAAGACCAATGGAAAAAAATAGGTTTGATTAAGGAAATTGTCGCTGAAGTTTGGGGCGAATAAGGAGGAAGAAACATGTCAGATTTACTAAGTATTTATAAAGAATTGCAAGCTAAAAAATGGGTGGACTTGAGTCACCAAATCAATGCGGAAAGTCCACACTTCCCAGCCCTTCCTGCTTTGCAACAAGAAGATCTTTTCACATTAAAAGATGGTTTCCATGTTCAAAAATTTACAGTGGTTGGTCAATACGGAACGCATATTGATGCACCGATTCACTTTGTAGAAGGGGGTCGTTGGTTGGATGAGATTGACCTCAAAGATCTCCTCTTGCCACTTTATGTTATCGACAAGTCTAAAGAAGTTGCTGCCAATCCAAACTTTATCTTGAGCAAACAAGATATCTTAGACTTTGAGGCAGAGCATGGACAAATTGCTGAGGGTGCTTTTGTTGCCTTCCGTAGTGATTGGTCAAAACGTTGGCCAGATCAAGATGCTATGCGCAATCTTGATGAAAATGGTGTTCAACAAAGTCCAGGATGGAGCCGTGAAGCCTTGGAATTCTTGATTCATGAACGCCATGTTAAGGCTGTGGGTCATGAAACCTTTGATACCGATGCAGGTATTCCAGCAGCAGAGCATGGCTTGGTCAATGAATACTACCTCTTGGAACAAAATATCTACCAAGTTGAAGTCTTGAACCAATTGGACCAAGTTCCAGCTGTAGGTTCTTTGATTTCGATTGCTTTCCCTCACTGGGACAAGGCAACTGGTTCACCTGTCCGTGCCATTGCCATCTTACCATAAACAAAGAAAAAGAGGCTGGGACAAAAGTCCTAGCCTCTCAATTGTTTTTGGATTGTCGAGCAAGACGCAGTGGTTGAGTGGGCTCTACTACGCTGATTTCATCAGCTTTTACAGCCCTACTCAACTGTGCGGAGGT
>NZ_JAQFJL010000022.1:0-28629 GCF_030440045.1 Streptococcus sp. SP8
CGCAGTGGTTGAGTGGGCTCTACTACGCTGATTTCATCAGCTTTTACAGCCCTACTCAACTGTGCGGAGGTGGGACGACGAAATCGAATTCTAACGAATTACCGATTTCTGTCCCACTCTCTTTTTTTCCTAAAAAATGTAGTGCAATCGTAAACTAACAGAAAATTGTTTGAAATCTCAATAAATATATATAATTTACATAGAAATGAGTTGATAGATAGATAATTTAGGAAAAAATAGAATAAAAACAAGTCTGGTAAGCGTTTGCAAAAATAACTAAAAAGAGGTAGACTAGGAGTATAAAAAATCAGGAATAGTGCCTTTTTTAAAAGGGACATTCGAAAAGGAGATTTGCCATGAAGAAATGGTTGTTTAAACTTTCATTGGTAGCAATGACATTTTTGCTCCTACCAGTTCAAGCCGTTCAAGCCTGTTGTGGCTTTATCATTGGTCGCCAATTGACCAAGGATGGGACCACTCTCTTTGGTCGGACAGAAGACTACCCTTACTATCCAAATGGTGGAAAGCACAACAAAAACTTTGTAGTTGTTGATGCGAAGAACTATAAGGAAGGGGATCAACTGGAAGACGAATCTAATGGTTTTACCTATCCACATGCTGCCAGTGAAATGAAATACACAGCGACTTATGACTCTGCTCGTGGAGATGGTAGTAACGGTGCCTTTGGGGAACATGGATTTAACGAAGCCGGCGTTTCTATGACCTCAACTGTTACAGCCATTCCAAACAAAAAAGTCTTGAAGACTGACCCATTGACAGAAAACGGTCTCCCAGAAGCTGCCATGCTTGATGTAATTTTACCTCGTGCAAAATCTGCTCGTGAAGGAATCGAATTACTTGCGAAAGTCATTGAAGAAAAAGGTTCAGCTGAGGGGAATACAGTTGTTATTGCGGACCAAAAAGAAACTTGGTATATGGAAATTCTTTCTGGTCACCAATATGTAGCTGTTAAAGTCCCAGAAGACAAATATGCAGTCTTTGCCAATACCTACTACCTTGGTCATGTAGATTTGAATGACAAGGAAAATGTGATCGCTTCGAAAGATGTCGAAAAAGTAGCTAAAGAATCTGGTAACTACAAGACAGATAAAGATGGTAACTTCCATATCGCTAAATCTTATGGACCAGAAAAATATGCTGAAGGAGACCGTTCACGTACTTACGCAGGAATCACCCTTTTGGATCCAAAATCGAAAGTGACTTACGAGGATGACGAATACGAACTATTCCGTTCTCCAACTGATCCAAATAAGAAATTTACTTTAGAAGATGCCTTTGCTATGCAACGGAATCGCTTTGAACACTTAAATGGTCGCTTCGTACCGGACGATCAAATTGGAGTGAAGAAACAAGGTGATAATGGTAGCAATGATGCTGTTCGTAAAGACCAATACAAGTATGCTTTAGGAAATGAAAACGTTATTGATGCCCATGTCTACCAAATCAATCCAAAACTTCCAAAATCATTTGGTGGTACTTTATGGCTTGGTATGGGACCATCTCGGAACACACCTTATGTTCCATTCTATGGTAATCTAAAAGATACTTACGAAGCCTTCAAACCTCAAACAGCAACTTATGATCCAAATTCATGGTATTGGACAGTATGGCACATTGACAACATGGCGATCAATAACCAAGATGTCTTTGGAAAAACAGTTCAAGATCACTGGAAAGCTCTGGAAAAACAATTTATTGTTGATCAAGAGAAGAAAGATATTGAATATTATGCGTTGAAAGATCAACCTGAAGCTGCAAAAGCTGCTGAAGATAAGGTGACAAAAGATCCCCTTGAATTGTCTGATCGTCTCTTCCAACACTTCAAAGATTATGAAAAATTAATGGAAAAACAATTAGAGGCAGCTGGACGTAAGTCTGATCCTTATCGTGCTTCTAAACCAGATAACTATAAAGATCCTGAAGAACCTAAGAAACCAGACACACCAACGGTTCCAGAAAAACCACAAATCCGTGAAGATGCGAACAAAGTTTACATCCCAGCGCCAAATTATGTAGCAACATCTTCTACACGTGATATTCCTGCTAATGCAGAAGGAAATCCAAACAATCGCTTTGGCTATGCTGCTAACAAGGAGAAACAACCAGTTGTATCTCCTAAAGTAGAGACTCCTGTGAAGCCAGAAGAAAAAGTTCAAGCTCCAACTGAAGCTCCTGTAGCAGGAAATAGTGTAAACAACAATAATCGCTTCGGATCTAATTTCAATCCAGGTGAAATTGAAACTTACTCAAATACAAACTATTCTTACAATGTTCATCCTTAAACAATAAGAATTAAAATGTGAATTGGACCAAGTCCAATGAAACAAAAGAGGCCGGATTTTTATCCAGCCTCTTTTTTACGAAAAAAAGATTGACCATTGTAAGGTAGCAAATCCCTTACATTATATGGCCAGTCTTTTTGTATTCTTTGATTTGTGAATGATTAGTCTGCAGTTTTCTCAGATTCTTCTAATTGTTTTCCAAGATCAATGATGTATTGTTTGAGATCATCTTTAACCTGTGGATGCTTCAAAGCATAATCAATCGATGTCTTCATGAAACCAAACTTGTCACCTACATCGTAGCGTTGGCCTTTAAATTCACGTGCAAAGACTCGTTGGGTCTTATTGAGGGTGTCGATCGCATCCGTCAATTGAATTTCATTACCAGCACCTGGTTCTTGATTTGCAAGAATGTCAAAGATCTCTGGAGTCAAAAGATAGCGGCCAATGATGGCGAGATCACTTGGTGCATCTTCTGGAGCTGGTTTTTCGACAAAAGTTTCAACGCTATAGAGACCATTGATGCCCTCTCCTTGAGGTGCGATCACACCGTAAGAAGAAACCTCTTCGTGAGGGACTTCCATCACAGCGATGGTTGACGCATGGGTTTCATCGTAGTCGTTCATCAATTGTTTGGTCAATGGCAAGGCATCATCATTAGTGATGTCCATCAGATCATCTCCCAACATAACGACAAAAGGCTCGTTTCCAACAAAGGCCTTGGCTTGAAGAACAGCGTCCCCTAAACCTCGAGGGTGACTTTGGCGGATGAAATGAAGATTGATCGCTGTTGTATCATTGACCAACTTGAGTAAGTCAGTCTTGCCTTTTTGCTCGAGATTGTATTCCAATTCGAAGTTAGAGTCGAAATGGTCTTCGATCGAACGTTTGGCCTTCCCTGTTACGACAAGGATTTCCTCAATTCCAGATTTCAGAGCCTCTTCTACAATAAATTGGATCGTCGGTTTGTCAACGATTGGCAACATTTCTTTTGCCAGAGCTTTGGTAGCTGGGAGGAAGCGGGTCCCTAAGCCAGCTGCAGGAATGACTGCTTTTCTAACTTTAGTCATGCGGTTTCCTTTCTAAAAGGTAGGATTGATGTTAGGGTGGTTGACTTATTTCCACTCATTTTCTTCTTTAAATTCATTGCTCATCATGTGGTGGATGGCTTCGCGGATATCTTTCCCTTCATAGATGACTTGGTAAATGGCTTGTGTAATTGGCATATAGACATCCAGTTCTTGGGCCAGCTCGTGGGCGACTTTGGTCGTAGAGATCCCTTCAATGATCATGCCCATGTTGGCTTCGATATCTTCCAATTTTTCGCCACGTCCGAGAGCATCCCCAGCTCGCCAGTTGCGAGAGTGAACAGAAGTACCGGTAACGATCAAGTCACCAACCCCAGACAAACCGCTATAGGTCAAGGGGCTAGCTCCTAGCTTAACACCAAGGCGCGTGATTTCAGCGAGACCGCGCGTGATGATAGCTGCTTTGGCATTGTCACCATAACCAAGACCGTGCAGGGCCCCAGCTCCGACAGCAATGATATTCTTCAAGGCTCCAGCAGTTTCCACTCCGATAACATCGGTATTGGTGTAGAGGCGGAAGTAGTGATTGCTAAAGAGTTCTTGAACATAACGTGCGGCTTCTAAATCTATTGAGGCAGCTGTAATGAGGGTGATGTCCCGTACGATAGTTTCTTCGGCGTGACTAGGTCCAGAAACGACCACCACCTCGCTGCGAAGAGAAGCAGGAATTTCTTCTTCAAGGATTTGAGAAATTCGATCGTGTGTACCAGGTTCTAGCCCTTTAGAAGCATGCATGACTGTTACAGGGTGATCCAGTGTTTCAGCGACTTGTTTCGCCACCAAACGGGTCACCTTTGTAGGAACGACAAAGAGGATAGCGTCCACACCGTCCAAAGCTGCTTTCAAATCAGTCGTAGCAGTGATGTCTTCGCTAATAACGATATCTTTGAAATAGCGTTGATTGGTATGAGCGGTATTGATTTCATCGATTTGTTCTTGGATATTTCCCCAGAGACGGACTTCATGGCCGTTATCATTGAGGACTTGTGAAAGGGCTGTTCCCCATGAACCAGGACCCAATACTGCAACGGTTTGTTTTTCCATTGTATCTTCCATTTCTATGTCTATTTTCAACAAGGCTAGAAATCTAGCGCTTGCGCCTTCGAAACGGCCGAATGTGTGCCTTGAAGGACGATTCTATTTTCCTCTCTATTTTAACATAATATAGGTAAAAAAACTTGTATGATCATCAATTGTTTTGTGAGGAAGGTGAGGGTGATAAATAAAATCTATCACGGTTTTAAAAAATACATATTAGACACTATCACTAATGGGTGGTAACATAAGTATTAGTAAAAATGAAGGAGGAATGAATATGTGCAGAACAATTGTTGGAGTATCCGCTAATCTCTGTCCGGTGGACCCGGAAGGGAAAAACCTTCATTCCTCTGTATCTAGTCAGTTTGCGGAAGGGATTCGTCAAGCAGGTGGACTTCCAATGGTCATCCCGATGGGGGATCCTTCCTTAGTTAAGGACTATGTTGAAACGATTGACAAATTGATCTTAAGTGGAGGCCAAAATGTCGATCCTAGTCTCTATGGCGAAGAAAAAACCATCGAAAGTGATGATTACAATATCGAACGGGACCAATTTGAGCTTGCCCTACTGAAGGAAGCAGTACGCCAAAACAAACCGGTTCTAGGAATCTGCCGTGGGGTTCAGTTGATCAATGTGGCTTTTGGAGGAACACTCAACCAAGAGATCGAAGGGCATTGGCAAGGACTTCCGTTTGGGACTTCCCATTCTATCCAGACTAAAAAAGGCAGTGTGGTGGAACAACTCTTTGGTCAGGCCAGTCGGATTAATTCCGTGCACCGTCAAAGTATCAAGGATCTCGCACCGAATTTCCGTGCGACCGCCTTTGATCCGCGCGATCACACCATCGAAGCCATTGAAGCTGTAGATGGTCATCGCATTATGGGCTTGCAATGGCATCCAGAATACTTGGTCAATGAAGAAAAAGGGAATTTAGAACTCTTCCGTTATTTATTACAGGAATTATAATGAAATTAGAGGTTGGACTTGAGCCGATCTCTTTTTTGTGTCTTAGAAAGGACGCAAAAATACTGGAAATAAGATCAGAAAACAGGACGGTCATCAATAAAAAAACAGGTCCATCTAGCAATGCTAGATGAAAACCTGTTTTAGAATTATTCGTCGCGTTTTTTGGCAACGAGCATGCTTCCAGCTCCTGCAAGCGCAAGTCCTGCTGCAACAAGTCCAGCACTTACTGTTTCACCTGTAGAAGGAAGGGTATGTTTCTTATCTTCTTTTGGTTGACTTCCAGAAGGTTTATCTCCTTTTGGTTTGTCTGTTGACGGTGTAGTAGGCGGAGTTGGTGGTGTAGTAGGCGGAGTTGGTGGTGTAGTAGGCGGAGTTGGTGGTGTGTTTGGTGGTGTGTTTGGTGGTGTTAGATAGTTTATAACTGTCCCCTTGTCTACTACAAGGTTAGGTGCAGCTTTTAATTCGCTAGCAGATACAGTAATAACATCCGTTAATAATTGGTAGCCAGCTGGCGCTGTCAACTCCTTAATAACATAATCTCTTGCTTCCAATCCAGTGAAGGAAACAAGACCATTGGTATCGGATGTAGCAGTCGCTTGGCCTTCGCCATATGGGTTGGCAACTGGTGTCACACCATCTGCCTCATAGAGACCAAATACAGCACCTGCAAGGTCTTGACCTACTAGATTCACTTTATGCAATTGGATGTTGTAAAGTTTTAACTCGGGTTTGTCAACAGTTGGAGGAGTTGGAGGGATATAAGTAAATGGTTTGTTAACGACATTTCCTTTATCCACTACACTATTTGAAACAACCAAATCACTAGCTAAGATTTTGATGACTTCATCTGATAACTGGTAGCCATCTGGAGCTGTAAGTTCTTTCACCACATAATCTTTTGCTTCTAATCCTGTAAAGGTTACAAGACCATTCGCATCAGAAGTTGCAGTCGCTTGACCTGCACCATAAGGGTTCGATACAGGAGTCGTACCATCTGCCTCAAAGAGACCGAATACGGCACCAACAAGAGCTTTCCCTTCTTGGTTCACTTTATGCAATTGGATGCTGTAGAGTTTCAATTCAGGTTTGTCAACAGTCGGAGGAGTTGGTGGAATTGAAGTGAATGGTTTGTTGACCACTGTTCCTTTGTCTACGACGAGGTTAGTCGCAGCTTTCAACTCGCTAGTAGAAACTTTAATCACATCTGTTGATAGTTGATATCCTTCTGGAGCAGTAAGTTCTTTCACCACATAATCTTTTGCTTCTAATCCTATAAAGGTTACAAGACCTTTCTTACCTTCTTCATCTGATGAAGTAGCAGTTGCTTGTCCTTCTCCATAAGGGTTTGCTACAGGAGTCGTACCATCGGCTTCAAAGAGACCAAATACAGCACCTGCAAGAGCTTTCCCTTCTTGATTCACTTTGTGCAATTGGATGCTGTAGAGTTTCAATTCAGGTTTGTCAACCGTCGGAGGAGTTGGTGGAATGGAAGTTGTTACCAATTTGTTAGTGAATGACTTCTTATCACCATATGCCACAGAAGCTTTGAGTGTATTGCTTGCATCATCTTTTGTGACAGTTACGGTCGCATCAATACTTCCTTCATCGTAGGTCATTCCTTTTGTTTTGCTTTCAGGAATGACTTCTTTGATCGTGTAGTGGAAAGTTTTTCCTGCGTCCTCTGATGAATATGAAATGTCATCAAAGGTTACCGTACCATCTGCAGCATTTTGTTTTGTTTGAAGAACTTTTCCGGTTTCATCCAACAATTGGAAATTGAATTCGCCATTCTTCAATTCAGCACCTTCTAAAATCTTGCTAGCTGAAATTTTAGCTTTTGCTGGTTGAGGAGCCGTATAAGTATTTGAGAAGGTTTTATTGTCTGGATAAGCCACATCTGCTTTCAGGTTGTCGCCATCTTTTTTCACCTTAACAGTTACTTGTTTATCAGTCTTGTCATAGGTAATACCTGGGGTATTTCCAGCTACTTCCTTAACAGTGTATGTGTGTTCACCTTCTTCGGTGTACCCAATTGGTGCAAATGTTACTTTTCCGTTTTTGTTTGTAACAGTTTGAAGCTTGTTAGCACCCTCGTACAATTCAAAGCTGAATTCGCCATCTGTTAGATCACGTCCTGTAAGAGTTTTATCTAATTCGATGGTAGCTTTTGTTTCTTTTGGCTTATCTTTCGGATTCACAATCGTTTTCGTTACTGAATGATCAGCACCAAAATCTTCAACATTAACTACAGTATCAGCTTTTTTAATGATATGACCTGAAGGGGCTTCAATTTCAGTTAAGATATATTTATCTTTTAAGAGTTTTCCAACAGCAATATTTCCATTTTCGTCTGATTCAAACTCACCGATAACTTGATTATTAGCTTGACGAACAACTCTAAACTTAGCACCTTTAAGCGGTTGATTTGCATCGTCTACTTTATGAATATTGATTGAGTATACATAACCAACACCAGAACCACCAGCGACTTGAACTGCAGCAACGTTAGTTACATCTTTGCTCTCAATCTCTTTACCTTTAAGAGTTGCCTCGTTTTTCAAAAGTTCACCATCTACAGGTTCATAATTCAATTGTACTTTATAATCGATACGATATTGATCTTGATCAGTAATATCTCCTAAATCAATAACAAATGATTGTCCATCTTCACTGATTGTTATCTTGTGTTGATCAGTTACGTCGACGCGATTAGAGAATACCCACTCACCAGTTTCGTAAGAAAACTTACCTTTGATAACTTTGATACTATCTTTTACATAGGATGCATTCGTAAATCTCAAGTGATCTTCAATTGTTACACCCTTGATATTTTGTTTGTTACGATTGACAGAAATTGTGTATTGAACTTCTTTATGATTTCCGCTATTAACCCAGCTAGTCTTTGTTAAAAGTCTTGGGTTCCCATCACCAATCCCTTTAAAGGAAACTTTGCCGCCAATCTTTGTTTCCCCATTGACGGTTATTTCAACAGGAATCTCACCTTTTTGGGGATGTTTTTTAAAGTCAATACGCGCATAGAAGAAGAACGATCCATTTGTATCGGAATGTTTTTCAACATAATCTGTATAAGTTAATGTTAATCTTTTATTGGTAGCATCAACAGTAGCATGAGCGATAATTTCATTTGTGTTAATATCACGAATTTCAAAACTATCAGAAGTAATCATTAATGCATCTGGCACAGTAACCACCGTTTGGTCTCCTGCCTTAACATTTTTACCTGTTAAATCATATGTAGCATTAATACGGAACGTAGCCCACTGTTCTAAGTCCCAATTAAGATTGCCACCTTCATTACTGGTAACTTGGATATTTTTAATTGTATCCACGAATTTTCCGCTTACTGTCACTCCAGGAGTTTCTGCTGAAGTGCGATTCAGACCTAAAGCGAAAAGCATAGCCACTAAACAAAGGACAAATGAGAAAATTTTAATATTCCTATTCTTTTTCATTTTATCTTCCCTTTTCATAAAAAAATAGTGCCTAATCATCAATGCCTGATTACTCTTAAAGATCTGGATGTTTAAATCCAATCTGTTGGTAATAAGAATTGAATGCTGAGACACGACCTCCATAAAATAATTTTATAGGATAAAATATTTTACTTTTAAAATTATTCCCTACACAGGGAATTATAGCAAAAATAACGCTTATATTCAAGCTAAAAATAGCATTTTTTAGCACAAATTATATGTCATATCAGTCATGATAGTGTTTTATTTTCAGAAAAAACATGAAAACAATATATAACTTCCAGATTGAAGAGAATTCTTTTTAAAAATACGAATAGTAGTATAGAGGAGACGCTAGGGCGAAGTGATGGTATAATAGAAGAGATAGAAACTATTTAGAATGAAAGAGGAATCAGGATGACTAAAATTCGTGGATTTGAACTTGTATCAACCTATACCAATCAGGACTTGTTGCCAAAACGGGAGACAGCACACGCAGCTGGCTACGACTTAAAAGTGGCAGAACGCACGGTGATTGCTCCTGGGGAAATCGTCCTCGTTCCAACTGGGGTCAAGGCCTATATGCAACCGACTGAAGTGCTCTATCTCTATGACCGTTCTTCTAATCCTCGCAAAAAAGGCCTGGTCTTGATCAATTCTGTTGGGGTAATTGATGGGGATTACTATGGCAATCCAGGAAATGAAGGCCATATCTTTGCTCAGATGAAAAACATCACGGACCAAGAAGTCGTCCTTGAAGTCGGGGAACGTGTGGTCCAGGCTGTCTTTGCTCCTTTCTTAATTGCAGATGGAGATGAGGCGGATGGCGTGCGGACCGGTGGATTTGGGTCGACAGGGCACTAAGATGAAGATTATCTTTGTCCGTCATGGGGAGCCAGATTATAGTATGCTTGATAAACTTGAAGATCCGCAACTCTATAGTGGTTTTGGTCGTGATTTAGCACCATTGACAGGAAAAGGTCGCAGTCTGGCAAAAGAAGTTGCTAAAACTGCATGTTTTGGAAAGGCAGAGATTATTATTTCATCGTCTGTGACGAGGGCTTTAGAAACAGCACATTATATAGCAGTTGAAACAGGATTGGACTTGTTTGTGGAGCCGTTTTTTCATGAGTGGCGTTCAGACTTAGATGGCACTAACTCTGATTTAACCAGTGTATTGGTAGCTCATGAATATTATCTAAAACATCAAGGAGCTTTATCTGAAGATTCTCCTTATCGCTATGAAACTGATCTAGAGATGCGTCATCGTTTTTTAAGAGCTTTGGAAAAATATAAAAATTATAAAACTATTATCATTGTAACTCACGGAATGCTCATGCGCCAGTTTGTGCCAAATGAGAAGATTGATTTTTGCCAAGTGATTGAGTGTGAGATAGAGATTTAGAAAGAGGTTTATCATCGCTAAGAAAAAAACGACATTTATTTGTCAAAATTGTGCCTACAATTCACCCAAATACCTAGGACGCTGTCCAAACTGTGGAGCTTGGTCTTCCTTTGTGGAGGAAGTCGAAGTTGCAGAAGTCAAGAATGCGCGTGTGTCCTTGACAGGTGAGAAAACCAAGCCTATGAAATTGGCTGAAGTAACTTCTATTAATGTCCATCGGACCAAGACAGAAATGGAGGAATTCAACCGCGTCCTTGGAGGTGGAGTGGTACCAGGAAGTCTGGTCCTCATCGGGGGAGATCCAGGGATAGGGAAATCAACCCTGCTCCTTCAAGTCTCGACCCAGTTGTCTCAAGTGGGAACGGTTCTCTATGTCAGTGGCGAGGAGTCTGCCCAGCAGATCAAACTCCGTGCAGAGCGATTGGGAGATATCGATAGCGAGTTTTACCTCTATGCTGAGACCAATATGCAGAGCGTGCGTACAGAGGTAGAGCGGATCCAACCTGACTTTCTTATCATCGATTCGATCCAGACCATTATGTCTCCTGAGATTTCAGGAGTACAAGGATCGGTTTCTCAGGTGCGAGAAGTGACGGCTGAACTCATGCAGCTGGCCAAGACCAATAACATCGCCATCTTCATCGTTGGCCATGTGACCAAGGAAGGAACCTTGGCGGGTCCGCGTATGTTGGAGCACATGGTGGATACGGTGCTCTACTTTGAGGGGGAACGCCACCATACCTTCCGAATTTTGAGGGCAGTCAAGAACCGCTTTGGCTCAACCAATGAGATCGGAATCTTTGAGATGCAATCAGGTGGCTTGGTCGAAGTCCTCAATCCGAGTCAAGTTTTCCTAGAAGAGCGTTTAGACGGTGCGACTGGTTCGTCCATCGTAGTGACCATGGAAGGGACACGTCCAATTCTTGCTGAAGTGCAGGCCTTGGTGACACCGACCATGTTTGGAAATGCCAAGCGGACGACAACGGGGCTTGATTTTAATCGAGCTAGTCTCATCATGGCAGTGCTAGAAAAACGAGCGGGTTTGCTCCTTCAAAATCAGGATGCCTACCTCAAGTCTGCAGGTGGTGTCAAGTTGGATGAGCCAGCTATCGACCTAGCCGTAGCCGTAGCCATTGCTTCCAGCTACAAGGACAAGCCAACCAACCCGCAAGAGTGTTTCGTTGGAGAGTTGGGCTTGACCGGAGAAGTCCGCAGAGTCAATCGGATCGAACAACGGATCAATGAAGCTGCTAAGCTCGGTTTCACCAAGATTTATGTGCCTAAAAATTCTCTGACGGGGATCACGACACCATCAGGTATCCAAGTGGTCGGTGTGAGTACACTGTCTGAAGTCTTGAAGAAAGTATTTTAATAGTTGAAAAGTCTTAAACGGGAAGTTTAAGGCTTTTTTTCAGATGTGACAGATGACAGGAGGTATCCCCTGACAGAAAGGATCGGATGTGGTAAAATAATAGATGATTTGAATTTCAAAGGAATAAAGGAGAGACCATGTCTTATTTTGATAATTTTTTAACAGCCAACCAAGCTTATGTGGCGCTACATGGAGACCTCCGTCTTCCGATTAAGCCCAAAACACAAGTCGCCATCGTGACCTGTATGGATTCCCGTCTTCACGTGGCGCCGGCACTAGGTCTGGCTCTTGGAGATGCCCATATTTTGCGGAATGCTGGAGGGCGCGTGACAGAGGACATGATCCGCTCCTTGGTCATCTCTCAGCAGCAGATGGGTACCCGTGAAATTGTGGTCTTGCACCATACAGACTGTGGCGCACAGACCTTTGAAAACGAAGGTTTCCGTCAGCATCTCAAGAAAGAACTGGGTGTGGATGTAGGAGATCGCGATTTTCTTCCCTTTCAAGATATTGAGGAGAGTGTCCGCGAGGATATGGAGCTTTTAAAGGCATCTCCTTTGATTCCAGAGGATGTCGTTATTTCGGGAGCTGTGTATGATGTGGATACTGGATTGATCTCAGAAGTGAAATGAATTCAGTAAGGTAGACATATTAAAAAGTTCTTCGTTAGCTTGTAAAAACATGCATATATATTATGAAATGTTTCAGAAATTATTCGATTAGTCGTTTCATTCTGTTACTAGTTTCATAGAATTTCCATTGACTTGAAGTGGAGAAAACAGTATACTAGTAAAGCAATTTGATCTTTCAAACTGCCGGCAACAAGGGGAATGAATCCACTTTGAATTGGAATACAGTAGGGTTTGGAGTGGTAGTACTTCACACCCTTATTGTCGTCAGTCACCCTCATAAAAGGGATCTAGACTCTGAATGAGTTGTATAAATATAAAAAAACTTCCTTGGAACAGAATTCCATAGGAAGTTTCTTTGTGTTTGGGATCTACTCTTGTTTCTTTTTGTAAGGGATAAGACTGGACAAACCTGCTAAGAGGCCAAGTCCAAGTAGGGCTAGCTGAGAGGTTTCTTCACCTGTTGCAGGTAGATGAGTTCCTTCTTGAGGGGTGTTAGGAACAACTTCAGGGAGTTCCTCTTTTTGGCTTGTTGTTTCAAGAGGTTTCTCCTCTTCTTTGTTAGAGAGAAGTGCTGATCCCTTTTCTTCATGAGCATCAGTCGTGTTTGCTTTTGTCACGGAAGGAAGAGGGCTGACTGTTTCTTCTTTTTCTGTTTCTGGGGATGGTTGTGGAGTAGGGATTTCTTTGACCTTGTAGGCAAAGATCAAGATGGTTGTTCCAACTTCTACCTTCCCAGTTTGTTCAGCTGCACCGATCCGTTCATAGATGTGGCCGTCGTAGGAGATTTCATCTGGTGCGCTAGCGACGTAATGGGTTCCATTGTCCACATTTGTTGCAATAGCAAGCTCTGGTTGCAATTCAGTGCTAGTATCTTGGATGACAAATCGCGCGATGACTGTTCCCGTAGCTAACTTGTAATCATAGATGACCGTTTTCATTCCCTTAGTGACTGTGCCACTTGGATCAGCAGAATCAGCACGGTGTCCAACTAGATGGTAGATACGACCATCTTTTGTGATTTCTGTTGGGGCCTCACTAGTGTACTTGGTGCCGAAATCTACCTCTGTAGCGAGGTCTTGCGCCTCTTGCAGATCAGTGTCGCCTCCCTCAGTGAGGAATCGTACTCTGACAGATCCTTTGGTGATGGCATAGGTAATAGCAGTATCAGCTGTTGGAGACTCAGGGCTTGGAAGAAGATAGCCTTTGGTCTCGTCAAGAGGATCCACAAGATTTAAGACTTGTCCATGAGCATCTTTTGGCTCTAATCCCTCCACGTAAGGAAGGGTATCGGTAGGAGATGCAATGGCGGTTGGATTTGTGGGATCATTTAGATAAGTGATCTCTTTTTGAGCATGGGCTGGTTCTTTACCAGTAGCATAGCTGATCCTATAGGCACCGACTGGGCGATAGATGACCGTATCTGTGATGTCTGCTGCATCAGCATGAATGCCAGTATGTTCTCCTGCTTTTGTCAGATCAGAAGAGACGGCATCAGTCGATTCTTCTGCTACGACAACATAGCCTTTTTTGACGGGATTTTCAAGAGCTACAAAGCTTGTGCCGTCTTGAGCTGTCCAGTCTTCAAGACTTGTCTCGCCTGTCACCAAATTGATGGTTCCTTTGCGAGCGAAATGAAGTCTGTCAGTTTGATCAGCTATTCCTGCAGACTGGCGGTTAGATCCATCCTGGTCCTCTGTCACATAGGTCACTGTACGGGTCACTGTTTCAGATAAATGATCCAGATCAGCAGTTGTTTGACCAGCTGGAGCTAGAGGAGTTGGATAGACACGACCCTCGCTGTCTCCTGGAACAACTTGACCGGCTTGGATGGGCTGTGTTGCAGAAAATTCTACAATTTTTGGTGCCAAGCGGACAATAAACTCTTGAACGCCATCTTCATTTATGTTGTTAGCGTCGCGGTCAAAGTTTGGTTGTCCGTCTGCATCGAAGCCATTCTCTACTAGTTCATAGCCTTTCTTCAAATAGTTGGCAATGGTTTCTTTTGTCGAGTAGTTGATCTTTTCACCTGTATGACCAACTAAATCACTGGAACGCTCTAGCTCAACTCCGTTTTCGTCTTGATAAAGAACATGAGCGGCTTCATTGAGTTTGACGTAGAGCATATCCCATACATCTAGACTCGGAACATCGATAGCAGCCATCCATTGGCCAGCTCCTCCGTCATAATAAACATTTGCGCTTGTTTCCCGGAGGTTGATGTTGTATTTTCCTTCAACAGCATCAGGTGTTGCCCAGTAAATGCTGGCGTGTTCAGCCTGGTCTTTTGTGATTTTTCCGAGTGGAACAAAAGCTTGAATATTGGTCAATTTTTCGGTTGTATTCACAGCGCTGTTCCATTTGTTTTCAGTGATGCCGACCAAATTGATCAAGTGAGCAATCCGATCACCTGTCTTGGTTTCTTTTGTAATGGTATAAACGGTTCCAGGTTGAACCCCGTCAGCATTATCCAGGTTGGATCCGATGAAGTTGCCGTTTACCAGTACATTTGTATTGTCTACAATCCGACGAGTATCATGTGCTAAGGTGTCGCGACCGCGGAGAAGTTCTTGGTAAGCAACGATGAATTCTTGGTAGTTGAATTCTGCATTGGCAAAGTCAGCATTGACTGGTAGGTTTTGATTGAGATACCATTCTGCTTGGATCACCCCAAAACCTTTAGCATCTTGAGAAGTATTGAGGGCTGCAGTCGTCATATGGTAACCACCGCTCGCTGCGATAATAGCATCTGTCAGCAATTCGTTGTCTTTGCTGAGGGCTGATGCATTTTTACCACGATGGGTATAGGCTGCGATGATAGGAGATTTCCCCTTGTATAAATCACGCATCCGTTCGGTAAGACGCGTCAAGGCTTGGTAGGTAGAGTCATAGGCAATGCTATCTCCCCAAACTTCCGCATAAGGTGCAGAGACATTGGTCTTACCTAGTCGATCAGCATCTCCAGTAGAGATATCGTTGATCATGAAGTCATAGCCTTCTTTTTTGAGGGCCTCTGTTGCAGCTGTGGCTAGTTCTGGATAGTGTTCGCTCAAAGAGAAGCCTTTTCCAGGTTCACTGACTTTTTCCACCCAGTTAGAGCCCATGGTATCCCCTTGCCATCCATCAAAATTCCCTTCTTTCATGGCTTTGGTCATGACTTCAATGATAAATTTTTGCCAATTTGGATCACCCGGATCGAGAAATTGTTGGATATCAGTCGCTGTGACATCACCCTTTTTACCGAAGTTGAAATGGTCTTGTAGATTGCGAACAATGGCACTGTTCACTTCATTTGGGACCCCTTCTTCGAGGGAAACTGCGTAAATCATGTTATACAGCATGGCTTTGGCACCAGTTGAATGAACATGAGCCACTAGCTCTTTGACTGCTTCTGTATCGATGACAGGCAAGTAGGACTTGCGCTTGTCAGGATCTGTTTCGCTATTTGGAATCAAGAAAGTCGCCCAATCTTGAGTGAAACGTTCAACATTTGCTGGGAATGGGTTAGCTGGCGTATTGTAAACGTCGTAGAAGAAGTAGTTGTTGATGTGCATATTGGCCAATTGGTCAATACTATTCTTGTAGCCTTCTACCTGATCATTGGTGATGGAGTTGTGATTGTCTTTTGAGCCGGCAACCACCCCATAACGTGGGTAGATCGTCCAGTCATCTTCAACAGCAAGACCCGCTGCCTTATGAAAGGCTTGGGAGCCATCTGCTTTCTTACCAAGGACATCAACGATAAATCCAGCATTAGGTGAAAAGATCGTATTTGGAATCGTCAGTTCGCCGCCTTCAACGTTTTTCTTTTCATAAATGACCTGATCTAAATGAGAGACAGTGACATCAGATGAAACCACTTCAGGGTTGTTGATGGAGATCCGGACGTCTTCCCCACTTTTATAAGTCGCTTTATCAAAGGTGACGTCGTTGGTGATTTTTGGAGTATTATAAGTAGTTGCTGGAGCTGCACTGACCGGTTGAGTGGCAGTAACAGTTGGTGTTGATTCCGATGGCGAAGACGTTGCTTCCGTCGTAGCACCTTCCTCACTAGTAGTGGTAGGAGTACTGGTGTTGGTTGCTGCTGGTTGAGCGGTTGCTGAAATCTCAGAAGTCGGATTGGTGTTGACCTCGTCAGCCATGGCAACAGAGCTTACCATCAAGGCTCCAAAAAGGGTAATCATAGAGACCAATGTCTTGTTGCGTTTGCGGAAATAGCCGTGCCCTTTTTCAGAGACACTATTTTTTTCTTGTTTCATTTTTTTCTCCCACATACAGTCTAAATAAGTAAATCAACGTTTCTACATTATTTGTTCATTTTATACCAAATAAGTATACGATTTTTCACTAGATAGTGTCAATTTTGGAAAGAAAGTGAATTGAATGTTTTCTTGAAAGTGCCAGAAAATAGCTTTAAATGTGAGTTTTTAAATATTGATATTTATATCCAAAAAAATATTTGCAAAAAAATGAACCGCAAAAATAGTTTAGTTCGTTTTTTTGACATAAAATTAAACAAAACACAAAGGTAAAAAATAAATGTAAGAAGAAGCATTAATTTCCTATAGGTTCTCCTCCCTATTTATGTTACAATTAAACTACTATTATCGAAGGGAGAAACTATGATTAATTCAATTGTTTCACAAGGTTTGATTTGGGCCATTTTAGGGTTAGGAATCTTTATGACGTTCCGAATTCTAGATTTTCCAGATATGACGACAGAAGGCTCCTTCCCGCTTGGAGGAGCGGTGGCGGTGACCTTGATTACTAAAGGGGTCAACCCGCTCCTTGCGACGCTGGCTGCTATTGGTGCAGGGTGTTTGGCGGGACTTGCGACGGGTCTTCTCTACACAAAAGGAAGAATCCCGACACTCTTGTCAGGGATCCTCGTAATGACGTCTTGTAACTCGGTTATTCTCTTTGTCATGCAGCGGGCTAATTTGGGACTTTTGGGCTATAAAAAATTACAGGAATTTCTTCCTTTTGCCAGTGGGTTCAATGAGATTCTGATTGGTTTGATTTTCGTAACGCTTGTGATCCTTGGTTTGATCTTCTTCTTGGATACACGCTTGGGTCAAGCCTATATTGCGACAGGGGACAATCCAGATATGGCCAAGAGCTTTGGGATCAACACCGACCGGATGGAATTGATGGGCTTGGTCATTTCAAATGGGATTATTGCTCTTTCTGGTGCACTGATGGCCCAGCAAGAAGGCTATGCGGATGCTTCACGTGGGATTGGTGTCATCGTTATTGGGCTTGCCAGCCTTATTATTGGAGAGGTGCTCTTTTCAAATGTCACTTTGACAGAGCGCTTGCTCAGTATTGCGATCGGATCGATCGCCTACCAATTTTTGATTTGGGCCGTGATTGCGCTTGGCATCAATACCAGCTATATTCGAATCTTCAGTGCCTTGATCTTGGCTATCTGCCTGATGATTCCAACCTTTAAGGGAAAAATCATGAAAGGAGCGAAACTCAGTAAATGACAGCAATTGTAGAATTAAAAAATGTAACCAAAGCCGTGAGCAATGGGATGAACGAAGAAAAAGTCATTCTGGATGATGTTTCCTTGGAAATTCGAGAGCATGATTTTATCACGATTTTGGGGGGTAATGGAGCTGGAAAATCAACCCTCTTTAATACCATTGCAGGGACGCTTCCGGTGAGCAGTGGGAAAATTTATATTTTGGGGGAAGATGTAACCAACTATTCTCCTGAAAAGAGAGCCAAGTACCTATCGCGGGTCTTTCAAGATCCTAAAATGGGGACAGCACCTCGCATGACAGTAGCGGAAAACCTCTTGGTAGCGAAGTTTCGTGGAGAAAAACGTGGTTTGATTCCGCGTCACTTGGCCAGCTATAAAGAAGAGTTTCAAACAGTCCTTGCTAAGATCGGCAATGGCTTGGAAAATCATATCGACACTGCTGTTGAGTTTCTATCAGGGGGGCAACGACAAGCCTTGAGTCTGTTGATGGCGACACTGAAACGTCCAGAACTCTTACTTTTAGACGAACACACTGCAGCCTTGGATCCAAAAACTAGTCAGGCCCTCATGACCTTGACCGATGAGTTTGTGAAACAAGATGCCCTCACAGCTCTTATGATCACTCACCATATGGAAGATGCTTTGAAATATGGAAATCGCTTGATTGTCATGAAAGACGGACACATCGTCCAAGACCTCAATCAAGAAGAAAAAGCCCAAATGACCATCGCAGACTACTATCAATTGTTTGAGAAAGAATAAGATACAAAGCCCGTAAAATGCAAAGTGAAAATAGGGAGTAGGACAGAAGCTATACGATTGTGGACGCTTCGTCGTCCTACCCCTACAAGGCTGATTAGAATTCTTCCGAGCTGATTAAGCGAGAGAAGAGTTCAATCAGCTACTGTGTTTTACCTAGAGGCTTCACTAAAATACAAACTCATTTTAGAAATGTTTCTCACGGCGGATAGTTTCAGAGTATGTTTGCATGAGTCTAATAGTAACGATCGATTTAATTTTTTAGTATTACTTAGGTTGTTTGATGTGGAAGTAGTTTGTCTACAGCTAAGTTAGAGACTTGCTCTCTAACTTTTTCTTTTCCTTAAATCATCTATAAAACCGCATAAAAATAGGAACTAGTTTCAGCCGAAATCGCTTGCAATTGCTTAGGGAGCTGAGTATAATATAGTTAGAAAGATGAAGAAGGGATTGATACCAATGCCTTATCGAGTTAAAATTTAGGTTACTTCGTTTTAGGCCTGTTTTGCTGATATCTGTTCATGCTCTTATCGTAAAAGAGCAGTCATGTCGTGTGTGTCGGATCGGTTGGACGGTCGGGCAAACCTGCTTAGTTTGTCCGGAGACATAAGAAAACGTGGAAATAGTAGGTAGAAGCTTTTTGTAAAGGTTTTCAAACTTCGATGCGTCCAGTCGAAAACTAATCATTTGGATTTAGGATAGCAAAGAAAACCTCTGGTATTTTACACAAATACTATTAAATGAAATCAACATCATAAACATTGTTTTGTTAGCCAAAAGGTTAATTGCACCAAGTCAGTGAAGCAGACCAGGCCTCTAGTCCCGTAAGACTGGAGGCCATTTTTATAAAATACTCAGGAGGAGGTGAGAGTATGGGATTGTCGTATGCGCAAGAATATAGTTGTCGGGACCATTTTCGGCAAAGAGCTTTTGAGCGCTTTGGCGTAGATGATCAGCACTTGAATAAGTGGATCAACCAACACCTCTCCTCCCTCTCTCCTTATGATAGTAATGTGGTTCAACCGGCTAATACAGAAGCTTATGTAGCCAGTGATGGCGTCATCTTTGTCTGCAATATCAAAAGTCGGGAGTTCATCACTTGCTTTAAGGCGGTCAATTACCAAGAATCTAAGGAAGAAGAGGAAGCTTATACGGATATTCACGAAAACAATGTCGCTTCCTTCAAAAAAGATGTAAACCACCTAGTCAATCGCTACCGACTCAAGGAAGCCAAAGAGCTGTTTGAAAACATTGGGGAGGACTTGGATGATTTTTATCGCCTGTCCCAAGCGGTCAAGAACGGCCAATTGAGCGAGCGAAATAGTAAGCGCCTAGAGGAATTGTTAGGCAAGTTTCATGTGATCAAGGCAGCCATGCGGATCATTGAAAATAAACGGGGAGATTACCATCTTTAGGGTCTTTTCCCCCTAAAAATAGGCGCCTAGAAGCCCTCTCATCTGAAATAGATGAGAGGACTTTTTTGCTGTGGAAAGCTTTTTGAAAAAAAGAGAAAAAAATTGTATAATAGAGTGGATATGCAAGTATTTGCAAAGCTGTAATTCGACTTGGGCGACCAAGGACCGTAAGTATTAAAATAATCACACTAAAGGAGACAACAGTGAGTAGTATTAAATTAGTCACTCTTGGCGGTGTTCGAGAAAATGGGAAAAATCTCTACGTTGCCGAAGTGAACGATTCAATTTTTGTCTTGGATGCAGGTTTGAAGTATCCAGAAAATGAGCAACTTGGGGTGGATGTCGTTATCCCCAACATGGATTATCTATTTGAAAACAAGGACCGCATTGCGGGTGTTTTCTTGACCCACGGTCATGCGGATGCCATTGGGGCCTTGCCTTATCTTTTGGCGGAAGCGAAAGTCCCTGTATTCGGGACAGAGTTAACCATTGAGTTAGCTAAACTTTTTGTAAAAAGCAATGACAGTGTGAAGAAATTCAACGACTTCCATGTCATCGATCAGAATTCTGAGATTGATTTTGGTGATGCCGTCGTCTCTTTCTTTCAAACAACCCACTCCATCCCTGAAAGTATCGGGATTGTGATTGGCACTCCTGAGGGCAATATCGTCTATACAGGAGACTTTAAATTTGACCAAACTGCTAGTGAGTCTTATGCGACGGACTTTGCTCGCCTAGCTGAGATTGGACGTGAGGGTGTGCTTGCCCTCCTGAGTGATTCGGCCAACGCAGATAGCAAGATGCAAGTTGCTAGTGAGCAAGAGGTGGGCGATGAAATCCTGGATACCATTGCGGACTGGGATGGTCGTGTCATCGTAGCGGCGGTAGCCAGCAACCTTTCTCGGATCCAGCAGGTCTTTGATGCTGCAGCTGGGACTGGCCGCCGGGTGGTCTTGACAGGGTTTGATGTGGAAAATATCGTCCGCACAGCCATCCGCTTGAATAAATTATCTCTTGCCAACGAAAAACTCTTGATCAAGCCAAAAGAAATGAGTCGTTTTGAGGACCATGAATTGATCATTTTGGAAACAGGCCGGATGGGTGAACCGATCAATGGTTTGCGTAAGATGTCGATTGGTCGTCACCGCTATGTGGAAATCAAAGATGGGGACTTGGTTTACATCGTCACAACGCCGTCTATTGCTAAAGAAGCTGTGGTGGCTCGTGTGGAAAACATGATCTACCAAGCAGGTGGCATTGTCAAATTGATCACGTCAAGCTTGCGCGTGTCTGGTCACGGAAACGCACGGGACTTGCAGTTGATGATCAACCTTCTTCGTCCTAAATATCTCTTCCCAATCCAAGGGGAATACCGTGAATTGGATGCCCATGCACGAGTGGCGATGGAAGTTGGTATTTTGCCTGAGAACATATTTATTCCAAAACGCGGAACGGTAATGGAGTACGAAAAGGGTGACTTCGTTCCTGCCGGTAGCGTCTCAGCAGGAGATGTCATGATCGATGGGAATGCCATTGGTGATGTGGGCAATATTGTCCTTCGTGACCGCAAGGTCTTGTCAGAAGACGGGATCTTTATCGTGGCGATCACGGTGAATCGCAAAGAGAAGAAAATTATTTCCAAAGCGCGCGTGCACACCCGTGGTTTTGTCTATGTCAAGAAGAGTCGGGATATTCTTCGTGAAAGTTGCGAATTGGTCAACCAAAGCGTTGAAGACTATTTGGCGCAAGACAGCTTTGACTGGGGTGAGTTAAAAGGTTTGGTACGCGACAACTTGTCTAAGTTCTTATTTGAACAAACCAAACGCCGTCCAGCCATCCTACCAGTCGTGATGGAAGTGAAATAATAGAAGAAATGGAAACGCTTGGCGGCCCGAGGCTTGCCGAGTGTTTTTAACAGTAGAAAGAGGAAATCAAATGGCAGTTATGCAGATTGAGTATTATTCAGAAGCCTTGAAGATGGAGTGGGGCGTGTCCGTCCTTTATCCTGATGCATCGCGCGTGGAAGATCCAGCGGATACGGATATTCCAGTCCTTTATCTCTTACACGGGATGAATGGCAACCACCACTCTTGGTTGAAGCGAACCAATGTGGAGCGCATTTTGCGAAATACCAATCTGATCGTGGTCCTACCTAATACCAATAATGGTTTTTACACAGATACCCAGTATGGTTACAACTACTACACAGCCATTGCGGAGGAATTGCCAGAGACTCTTTCTCGCTTCTTCCCTAATATGACCAAGAAACGGGAGAAGACCTTTATTGCTGGTCTATCCATGGGTGGCTATGGATCGATGCTCTTGGCTCTCAAGACCAATCGTTTCTCTCATGCGGCTAGTTTTTCTGGAGCACTTAGTTTTCACGATAGAGACTTTGAAAACAATGACTTGGAACAACCAGCTTTTTGGAAGGGAATTTTTGGAGAGATTGAGGATTGGACGTCCAGTCCCTATTCGCTAGAGACTGCTGCCAAGAAGTTTTCAGATAAGAAGACCAAACTCTGGATCTGGTGTGGGGAGCAGGATTTCCTTTATGAAGCCAATAATTTTGAAGTCAAGGAATTAGAAAAGTTAGGCTTGGATGTCACCTATACCCACAGCCCAGGTAAGCACGAATGGTTCTACTGGGAACGTGAGTTGGAGCACTTTTTACAAACCCTACCAATCGACTTTGAATTAGAAGAAAGACTAAGTTAAGATACAAAGGGCGTAGCGGATACAGTCAAAATAGGGAGTAGGACAGAAGCGATATCATTTATAAGCGCTTCGTCGTCGTACCCCCACAAGACTGATTAGGTATTCTTCTGAGCTTAGAAAGCGACAGAAGAATCCAATCAGCTACTGTGTCTTGAATTAATTGCTATTTAGCTTGCGTTTTTGACACAATCAGCAGCCCGTGTTCGTTTAATAAGATACAAATAGATTGGATATAAGTCGGAGCATTTGTTCTGGCTTTTTTTATATATAGGAAGAAAAGCTAGAAAGGCCACTTATTCATTTCAGTCCTGCTTTCTTTGTGGTATAATAGGAACGATTGAAAAATGAGCTAGAAATAGCGAACAAGATAAGAGGAGAGAAATATGGCAAAAGATATTCGTGTGCGTTATGCACCAAGTCCAACTGGACTACTACACATCGGAAATGCTCGTACAGCATTGTTTAACTACTTGTATGCACGCCACCATGGTGGAACCTTTATCATCCGTATCGAAGATACGGACCGCAAACGTCATGTCGAAGACGGAGAACGCTCACAACTTGAAAACCTTCGTTGGTTGGGCATGGACTGGGATGAAAGTCCTGAGACGCATGAAAACTACCGCCAGTCTGAACGTTTGGAACTCTATCAAACATACATTGACCAACTCTTGGCGGAAGGAAAAGCCTACAAATCTTACGTCACTGAAGAAGAGTTAGCGGCTGAACGTGAACGTCAAGAAGCAGCCGGTGAAACACCTCGCTACATCAACGAATACCTTGGAATGAGCGAAGAAGAAAAAGCAGCTTACGTTGCAGAACGTGAAGCTGCAGGGATTATCCCGACTGTTCGTTTGGCAGTGAATGAGTCAGGTATTTACAAGTGGCATGACATGGTCAAAGGTGATATCGAGTTTGAAGGTGGCAATATCGGTGGTGACTGGGTTATCCAAAAGAAAGATGGTTACCCAACATATAACTTTGCCGTTGTCATCGATGACCACGATATGCAAATCTCTCACGTCATCCGTGGAGATGACCATATTGCCAACACTCCAAAACAACTTATGGTTTATGAAGCGCTTGGATGGGAAGCACCTGAGTTTGGTCACATGACACTTATCATCAATTCTGAGACTGGTAAGAAGTTGTCTAAACGGGACACCAACACCCTTCAATTTATCGAAGATTACCGTAAGAAAGGGTACCTTCCAGAAGCAGTCTTTAACTTTATCGCCCTTCTTGGTTGGAACCCTGGTGGGGAAGATGAGATCTTCTCTCGCGAAGAACTTATCAAGCTCTTTGATGAAAACCGCCTTAGCAAGTCTCCAGCAGCCTTCGATCAGAAGAAACTTGACTGGATGAGCAATGACTATATCAAGAATGCGGATCTTGCGACCATCTTTGAAATGGCCAAACCATTCCTTGAAGCAGCAGGTCGTTTGACAGACAAGGCTGAGAAATTGGTGGAACTCTACAAACCACAAATGAAATCAGTGGACGAAATCGTTCCATTGACAGACCTCTTCTTTGCAGACTTCCCAGAATTGACGGAAGCTGAGCGAGAAGTCATGGCTGGTGAAACAGTGCCAACGGTACTTGAAGCCTTCAAAGCAAAACTTGAAGCCATGTCAGACGATGAGTTTGTGGCAGAAAATATCTTCCCACAAATCAAAGCGGTCCAAAAAGAAACTGGTATCAAAGGGAAGAACCTCTTCATGCCAATCCGTATCGCCGTTTCAGGTGAAATGCATGGTCCTGAATTGCCAGATACCATCTACTTGCTTGGACGTGAGAAATCCATCCAACACATTGAAAAAATGTTGGAAGAAATCAGATAATTATCAGAAAAACCCCTATTAAAAGGGGTTTTTTGTTTTAGCTCTAAAGTCGAAGTATTATAGGAGTTTATCAAAAAAATGCCCCGGTTTGACAAAAAAAGAACATGAAAACGGATTTCTTTATGTAAAGAAAAATTTTTTAAAAAAAATACTAATAATTGAGGATAATTGCTTGAAATATTTCCAAAGTAGTCTATAATATAAAGGAAATAGAAAATGTATTAAGGAGACAGAAATGTTTTTTAAGCGTTCGAACGGTGAGTTCCGTGAAACGGATCGTGTGACTCGTTTTAAATTGATCAAGTCAGGTAAGAACTGGTTGCGTGCAGCAACTTCTAACTTTGGTCTTTTGAAAGTTATCCGCGGTCAGGTCGAAGAAACTGTAGTAGCTGAAGTTCGTGAAGATGAAGTATCAGCAACAGAAATGACAAGCCGAGGCTTGCTCAAAGGGATCGTAGCAGCAGGGGCTGTTCTTGGTGCAGCTACAGTAGCGAATACTGCTAAAGCTGATGAAACTGGATCAGCTGTAGCAACTGCATCTGAACTTTCAAGTGAAGCTCTTGCAGTGCAAGGAAGTACTGTACTTGGTACAACTTCAACTACTCAATCAACTACTGAATCTACAACAGAATCAGCAAGTGCCTCAACATCAGCAAGCACTTCAACATCTGTAAGTGTCTCTGTATCTGAGTCAGCTTCATTGAGCGAACAAGGATCTGCAGAACTTTCAGCAGCTCTTAGCGAATCAGCTGTAGCAACAGAATCTGAAGCAGCTTCAGAAGCATCTACAACAGCTACTAAATCTGAAGATAAAGTTGTCTTAGAACAAAATACTTCAGAAGCAGCCTTGTTGAATAAGATCGCAGGAGACTACTCAGCCACTGTTTCAGCTCCAGAAAAGAAAGCAGCACTTGATGCCGCTATCGCTAAAGTTCAAACAGAATTGACAGCAAGCAACAGCTTGATCAACGCGAATGCTTCAGCTCAATCATACGCTGAGCAACGCGAACGTTTGAGCAAGTCAGTAGATGACATGATGGCAACATTGACTGCGGCAGGATTTACTGGAAACACAACAGTAAATGGTTCTCCAGCAGTTTACGCACAATTGGATGCTATTGCTACATCAAGCACAAATCCATCTGGTGTTGCTGTAACACCAGGAATGTCAGATCCAAACGGTGCGACCCTTACTGACAAGTCAACAACCATTCCTTCTGGATATGCAGCTGACCCAGCTTCAGGTCGTTTGACATTTGGTATTTGGAATCTTTCTTCATACAACCAACTATACAACAAAAACTACTACATTACATTGTCTGTAGACAAGACAAATAGTGCATCAAATCCAAATGTATTTGTTCGTTTGGTTGATAAAACAACTGGTAGTGAAGTTGCGAATACAACATTAAGTAATGCTGTTGCTGCCAAAGAAATCAATCTTGGTGACCTTTCAAGTCAGAAGTACTATCCATACCTTGTTTATAATGCTTCTACTGATGGAACTCCGTCTAGTGTTGATATCATTATCAAGCACAATGAAGATTTGAATCCTAGTGGTTTTGATTACAAGACAGAGCAAGTCTATGACTACCTTTCACCTGCTAACCAAGGTGAAAAGAAACCGAACGTTGAAATTGCTGTACCATCAACTAAGATGAATCAAACAACTCACTATAAAGTAGTTGATACAGCTTCATCGACTTATGATGCTTCTCGTTCAGATTCTGATACAACAACTCAAAGCTACAAACCAACTGGTAATGAAACAGAACTTGCTTCATATACCCAAACAGGGATCCAAGGGCAAGATTATACTGCATCAAATCCTCGTACATTTGATGGTTATGTTTTGTATCAACAGGCTGATTCTTCAACTATGTCTGGTGAACTAGGTAACACTGTAGGTACTAAATATGCCGAACTTAAGGGTAGCCGTCAACATTACTACGTAAAACGGATTCGTGAAGTTGTTGCCAACGATGGTTCAACAGTTACTAAGATTTATGTATTGGATCCATCTGCTGTTTCTACTTATAATGAATCAGTAATGGCCAATAACACTGATACAACAGGATATACACTTGTTTACACTTCTCCAGTGATTAAACCAGGTGACAAGTATATTCCTGCAGCAACAAATATGGATGCTGATAAACGTCTCGTTTCAAGCAAGAACGGTGACTACCAATTGGCTGTTTCTCCATGGCACAATCCAGAACCAGGTAAATCAAACGAAGGTTTAGTATATATCACAGGTTGGTATACAGCTGGTCATCACGGCGACGTAAATTATATGTTTACTGATGAACCTAAGGGAACTGCAAGTGCTGTACCAGGTGGTAATACGCAAAATACTATCGGTGGAACTACGAAATATGGTATCGATAAAGCTACAGGTAAGATTGCCACTGATTCTTTCGGTAATCCAGAGAAATCTACTAGTGGATTTGGTACCCAATTCTCAATTCCATCAGCCAATGAAAAACCATCTGGTGATACGGTTCACTACTACCGTAAGATGAATGATTCTGAGTCAGCATCACAATCACAATCGCAATCTAACTCACAATCATTATCTGAATCAGAAATTGTTTCTAAGTCACAATCTGTTTCACAATCACAATCAACATCTGAAAAGACTTCTAAATCAATTTCTGAATCTGCATCAGCATCGTTGAGCGAATCGACACGTGAATCAGCTTCAACGTCAACAAGTCAATCAGCATCATTGAGCACATCGGCTTCAACAAGTGCATCAACATCAGGAAGCCAATCAGCATCATTGAGCACATCGGCTTCAGTAAGTGCGTCAACCTCAGCAAGCCAATCAGCATCATTGAGCACATCGGCTTCAGTAAGTGCATCAACATCAGCAAGCCAATCAGCATCATTGAGCACATCGGCTTCAACAAGTGCATCAACATCAGCAAGTCAATCAGCATCATTGAGCACATCGGCTTCAACAAGTGCATCAACATCAGCAAGCCAATCAGCATCATTGAGCACGTCAGCTTCAGTAAGTGCATCAACAACTCAAAGCAACTCTGAATCAAATACTGAATCAGCGTCACAATCTATTTCAGAATCACGTTCTGAGTCAGCATCAATTTCATTGTCTGAATCAGTATCATTGTCTGAATCATTGTCTGAATCAGCTTCAACTTCAGCGTCTGAATCAGCTTCAACATCAGCAAGCCAATCAGCATCATTGAGTGCATCGGCTTCAACAAGTGCATCAACATCAGCAAGTCAATCAGCATCATTGAGTACATCGGCTTCAACAAGTGCATCAACGTCAGCAAGCCAATCAGCATCATTGAGTACATCGGCTTCAACAAGTGCATCAACGTCAGCAAGCCAATCAGCATCATTGAGTACATCGGCTTCAACAAGTGCATCAACATCAGCAAGCCAATCAGCATCATTGAGCACATCGGCTTCAGTAAGTGCATCAACATCAGCAAGCCAATCAGCATCATTGAGCACATCGGCTTCAGTAAGTGCATCAACATCAGCAAGTCAATCAGCATCATTGAGCACTTCAGCATCTGCATCTGAGTCAGCTTCACAATCTATTTCAGAATCACAATCTGAGTCAGCATCAGTATCATTGAGCGAATCAGCTTCAGTATCTGAATCATTGTCTGAATCGGCTTCAACATCAGCGTCTGAATCAGCTTCAACATCACTAAGCCAATCAGCATCATTGAGCGAATCAGCGTCTGCATCTGAGTCAGCTTCACAATCTATTTCAGAATCACAATCTGAGTCAGCATCAGTATCATTGAGCGAATCAGTATCAGTATCTGAATCATTGTCTGAATCAGCATCAACGTCAGCGTCTGAATCAGCATCAACGTCAGCAAGCCAATCAGCATCATTGAGCACATCGGCTTCAACAAGTGCATCAACATCAGCAAGCCAATCAGCATCATTGAGTACATCAGCGTCTGAATCAGCTTCAACATCAGCAAGTCAATCAGCATCATTGAGTACATCAGCGTCTGAATCAGCTTCAACGTCAGCAAGCCAATCAGCATCATTGAGTACATCAGCATCTGAATCAGCTTCAACATCAGCAAGCCAATCAGCATCATTGAGTACATCAGCATCTGAATCAGCTTCAACAT
>NZ_JAQFJL010000023.1:0-27408 GCF_030440045.1 Streptococcus sp. SP8
CTTCACGCCAATTTGAACCAAGAAATTCATCGACAGTTAAATTTTTTCGTGCTTCAAGTTCAAATGGAATTTTACGATCACGTCTGATTTTATTGAAATATAAATTAATTGCTGTAGTATAGTCAAGCCCAATCTCCTTCAAGACCTCACCAACTTCCTGTTTTAATTCAGAGTCAATACTTAGATTCAATCTTGCTTTTGTAGTTGTAATAGCCATTTAAATCACCTCATCTTTTTGTGTACATTATACACAAAAAAACAGATTTTTTCAAACTATTTTTTCTCATTGAGAATTTTTTTGTATAAATTATCAAAAATTAATGTTGAAATAATTATTTTGGAACATTTTAAATTGAAATGATTAAGATATTTCATCAGAAACACCAACAGCCCCAACCGTTGGGGCTGTTTTTTTGCTTATTGTTCCACTTTCTGAAAAAGATATGTTTTTCGGAAACATATAATTATAAACTTTATAAACTTATATGTTCATAAAATTGAAGTTTATTTGTACCAAGTTGTATTTCAAATCACTTTTATTCGAAGAAAGATTTTAATAAAACCCCTCAATTTCAAGCTTCTATTGCTATTTTCTTCTACACTAAAATGAAGGATTTCATGCAGGGGGCATCTAAATCAACAGGAAAAAGCCTTGAAATCAAAGCTTTTTTGTTTGTCTATAGCATATCTCTTTTTTGTATATATTAACAATTAATAATTAATAATTGAGAAACAAATCCGATTCCTTCATACTCCCCAAACACCATCCCCCTATTCTCCCCCCACTTGTGGTATGATGGTAGAGTATGTTTAGGTGCCAAGCTACTTGAGCACCTCCGTGCTAAAAGGAGAACGAATATGAAAATCGCATGGAATGAAATTAAATACCAACCCAAGAAGTTTATCCTGATTGAGCTCCTCATTACCATTCTCATGTTTATGGTGGTGTTCTTGTCCGGGCTGACAAATGGACTGGGCCGTTCGGTATCGGCTCAAATCGATAACTATGGGTCGCTGCACTACATCCTTTCTACGGATTCAGAAGGGATTATCCCCTTTTCAACCATTACGGAGAAAGATTTAGATGAGGTCCAAAAGATAGAGGGGATGGACTATTCGGGTTTGTCCATCCAGCGGGCAACCGTCTCAAAATCAGAGGATTCCAACACTCTGGATATCACCTACTTCGCGACCGATCACAATGAAGAAGAAATCCTCAATCCAATCATGGAAGATACAGACCTCAAGATCTCCGACTTAAAGAAAAACGAGGTCATTTTGGACAGTTCTTTCAAAGAGGATGAGGGAATCCAAGTCGGCGATCGCGTGATCGATAAAACCTCTAAGCAAAAACTCAAGGTCGTGGCCTTCGCGAAAAATGCCAAATACGGCTACAGCGAGATTGGCTTTATCAGCTCGGAAACCTACACAGGCATGCGGCAAAAAACAGATCCAAGCTATCAATGGCAAGCCCAAACCCTTGTGACCAAGAAAAACATCCCTTCTAGTGATCTAGCCAGCAACTTAATGGTGGCGGATAAGAAGCAGGTGATCGATAAAATCCCTGGCTACAAGGCTCAAAACCTGACGCTACGGATGATCACGTGGGTGCTCTTGCTCGCTTCCTCTGCTATCCTTGGGGTTTTCTTCTATATCCTCACCCTGCAGAAGTTGAAACAGTTCGGCGTCTTGAAGGCTATTGGCATGTCCATGAGCCAGATTACCTATGTCCAACTATCCCAGCTCACCATTATCTCCCTCATCGGAGTGCTGCTGGGACTTGGCTTGGCAACCATGATGGTGCCATTTTTACCCAATAGCGTCCCTTCCTTTATGACCCTAAAGGACAATCTCACCATCTCGGTTAGCTTTATCCTGACCTCTATTTTGTGTGGTGCCTTGTCCCTTGTCAAAATCAAAAAAGTAGATCCAATCGAAGTCATTGGTGGAAATGGAGAATAAGATGGCCATTATTGCATTAGAAAATATCAGAAAATCCTACGCCGATGGTAGCCAGATGCACCATGTCCTCAATCAGCTTAATTTAAGCGTCGAACCCAACGAATTTGTCGCCATCTTGGGCCCTTCAGGATCTGGCAAGTCCACTCTCTTAGCCATCGCCGGCTTGCTTTTATCAGCGGATGAGGGGCGGATTCGCATCGCTGGCCAAGACTTGACCGGTCTCAACCAAGGCCAGTGGACGCAAAAACGGCTGGAATTACTCGGCTTTATCTTTCAGGATCACCAGCTCCTCTCCTATATGAAAATCGGTGACCAGTTAGAACTGGTAGCCAAATTAAAAGGAGAGAAGGACAAGAAAAAACGCCAAGAGGAAGTCAAATCCTTGTTGGCAGATCTTGACATCGAAGCTTGTTACCACCAATACCCGAATCAGATGTCCGGTGGGCAAAAGCAACGGGCAGCCATTGCTCGGGCCTTCATCGGAAATCCGCAGGTCATCTTAGCCGATGAACCAACAGCTAGCCTAGACCCAGATCGAGGGCAAGAAATCGCCCAATTGATCCAAAAAGAAGTCAAATCCAAAAACAAGAGCGCCATCATGGTGACCCATGACCGCTCCATCCTGACCTATGTAGATACCATTTATGAATTAAAACATGGCCAGTTACTAAAGGTAGAAAAGGTTGATTAAATACAAGAGAGTGGGACAGAAATCGGTAATTCGTTAGAATTCGATTTCGTCGTCCCACCTCCGCACAGTTGAGTAGGGCTGTAAAAGCTGATGAAATCAGCGTAGTAGAGCCCACTCAACCACTGCGTCTTGCTCAACAATCCAAAAATAATTGAGAGGCTAGGACTTTTGTCCCAGCCTCTTTTTATTCTTGTGGCTCCTTGGGCAGCTCCATACGGAAGCGCAAGCCCATAGCCGTTTTATCAAATTGGTAGGCCAGTTCTTCATGGTCTAGCAAGTGTTGGACCACAAAGAGTCCCAAGCCGCCTTCCTTCTTCTGACGGCTAGCAGTCATTGGCATCTCAGCGGTCTCTACCATTTCTTGACTGGTATTTTCAACCGCCAAGTGCGTTCCTTCTTCGAGACGGAGTTGGATCTCTCCACCGGCATCCGAATGCTTGACGGCATTACTAATGACATTTGAGAGGACCAATTTCAGAATGGCTGGGTCCATATAAACTGCTTTGTCAGGGATTTGATTGTTAATCGTGAGCGCGCGAGATTGAGCCAAGACCTTGTACTGGTCGAGGATCTGCTCTACGACCTGATCCAACTGGATCCATTCCTTGTCTCCGGCCAATTCTTGGACAGAGGAGAGAGACAGGATTTCTAGGACGATCTGGTTCATCTCATCGACGATATCGAGGGAGACCGACAGATAGCGGTCCCGGTCCTTGTAGCGGCCGATCTTATCCCGCATATTTTCTAGGATAATCTTCAAGCTGGCCAGAGGCGTCTTGAGCTCATGCGAGGCTCCCCGTAGGAATTCGACCTTCATCTGCTCCAACTTCAGATTTTCTTGTTTTTGCTGCTCTAGATTGTCAATCACCTCTAGGAGATGGTGATAGAGGTCGTTGATCTGTTGCTTGAGAACGCCGATCTCATCCTGCGAGTGAATGGGAAGACTGGCTGTCCGATCCAAGCGCTTCATCCGCTTGGTCATCTGCTTGATCTCAAGGATCGGAGCAGAAATCAGGCGGGCATAGAGATAGGAGGCAATCACTGACAGAACAAAGGAAGCAAGAAGACTATAGGGAAGAAAGCCCAGACTGATGTCCCGCGCTTCCTTTTGCGAATCGACGGTTGCTAAGAATTGCAAGGTCAAGTCTTTTCCCTCTTTGGTCTGGATCTTTCGCTCCTCAATGACCAGGGAATTGTTCTGACTGTTAGGGTTCAGGAGCAGGTCATCCTTGACCTCTAGGGCATTCTGTTTTTCCTTGCCCTTGATCGAGACCTTGATATCGTTGGTCTTGGAATAAAGGTCAATGACCGACTCAATGGTTCCTTCTTCCTGGCCTTGGAAACTCTTGGCCAGGGCCTGGGATTTCTTCAAAATCGTCTGGCGCTGGGACTCGATATAGGTCGAGGGGAAAATAAAGTAAACCGAAGCGTGTAGAAGGATGACTAAGCCACTAAATAGGGCAAAGGTGATCAGAAAGATCTTTGCAAAGATACTTCGTTTGGTCATGGTCTCTCCAATTTATAGCCGACATTGCGTACCGTTACGATACAGTCCAGCTCTAGTTTTTTTCGTAGTTCCTTGATATAGACATCGATCACCCGATCAAAAGGAATCTCCTCTGTCTCCTTCCAGACGGCATCGAGGATCTGAGAGCGGGTCCGGGCCTTGCCCTCATGCTGGAGCAAGTATTCCAAGATCTCCAACTCCTTGGCATTCATGGAGATAGGTTGACCAGCTAGGCTGGCTGTGTAGCTCTCAAAATCCACCCGTGCCTCTCCATAGGTGAAGACCCGGGAAGGCTGGAGCTTTTTAAAAATAGCTTCGATACGGACCTTTAAAAGTGACAAGGAGAAGGGTTTTTCCAGGTAGCCATCTGCCAACTCTCCAAAGGCCGTCAACTTATAGTCCTCGTCATGGAAGGCCGTCAGCATGAGGACAGGCACCGAGCTGGTCTTCCGGATGGTCTTGAGCACTTCCAAGCCATTGAGGATAGGGAGCTGGATATCCAGCAAGACCAGATCTGGCGCTTCTCTGTGAAAGAGGTCCAAGGCCTCCTGCCCATCACCTGCTTCAAAGACCTCATAGCCACATTCCATGAGATAGTCGCTCATCCCTTCGCGAATCAGGACTTCATCTTCTACGATTAGTATCTTCATACACTTTCCTTTTATCTAAGAAACTTCTTCTACCTCCTATTATACCCTATTTCTATTTTAGGAAACAATCTCTTATTCGACATCCACCAAGAGATCTTTTGGTTTCTTATGCAAGAGCCATTGAGAAGAAAGGATGGATACGAGAATCAAGAGGAGGCCGCCAACCAAAACAATCACCAACAATTGGCTCGGTTGGATGTCCATATGGAGGTCTGTTAGGGTCTTACTGAAGCTTTCTGCCTCAGCTCCACCACCAAGGTTGGCTGCAGAGGATTCTTGAGCCATTTGTTTGGCAATGCCACTGGTTACGTTCTTGAGTACCGTATCTCCGACTGTTTTGGCAAGAAGTCCTGCAACTCCATAGGAGAGGAGGAAGGCTGGGATGGAAATCATGACCAATTCTGCCACGAATTGCCCTGCAATCTGCACCTTGGAGAGTCCCAAAGCCAGCAAGATCCCAACTTCTCTGCGACGGGCATTGAGCCACAAGACGAGGAGAAGGGTGAGAAGCAAACTAGCAAAGATGAGGCTGCCGATAAACAAATAGTCCGCCACTTGGAACATGCTGCTGATGGATTTTTGCAAGGCTGGGTAGTTGGAAGAGCTCTTAACCAGGTCATAGAGGTTCCAGTCAATATCGAGTGCTTTGATTTTTTCGATCAAGGCATCCAGGTCCTGATCCCCTTTGGCAAAGAAGGTTGCATCCTCATAGGTAGCTGTTTGGACAGTATTGCCATAGAGTTTAGCAGCTGTATCCAGGTCAGAAATGAGGGTATCTTCATACAATTCTTGTGCGTAAGTTAGAGGAGCTTGGTTCTTCCCTGAGAACAAGCCCTTGATGGTCACTTCGACAGTTTCATTGGCCCCTTTTTCATTGTCAGCATCGTAGAGATTGGACTTGAGACGCACCTTATCGCCCACCTTAAGCCCATTCTTTTTCGCCAAATCTTCGTGCATGAGGATTTGGTTTTTGTCCTTATCCGTCAGATGCTCCCCTTGGACCAGCTTGTAGGCTCCAGAGACAAACTTATCTTCTTTTGAAGAGTCATTGACCCCTGTCACCATCAAGGTATTCTTGAAGTGCTTGGCCCGCTCTGGAGATTGATTTTGCAGGGTTTCTTCGGTCTCAATGATCTCGTGGTCTAGGATATCCGCGATGGCATTGATCCGCCTGATGGAGGAGGTGATCCCCTCTACCTGGCTGATTTTTTCGATATCCTCTCCTCTGAGATTCCCAGCTCCCCGAGGGGTTCCCGGATTGGTCCGTCGGTTGATCTGCATGGAGAAGCTATTGGTAATGGATCCCAGGCTTTCCGATGAAGCTTTTTGGGTCGCTCCCTTCATGGAGAGTCCGATCAAGCTCAAGGTCCCCATGAGGAGAATGATGGCAAAGAGCAAGAGGGACTTGGGCCATTTACGTGTGATATAAGCAAAAGCATTGCGCAACATAGCATTCCCTCCTTACTTGCTTTTCTCAACGAGGCTACGACGACTCAATTCCAAGACCACATCGGAGGCCTCCGCCACTTCCTTGCTATGGGTGACGACGATGACACATTTTTGGCGTTCCTTGGCCAGTTTCTTTAAAATGGCAATGATGTCACCAGCTGTCTGTTCATCAAGGTTTCCAGTCGGCTCATCTGCCAAGATGACAGGTGCTTCTGAAACGAGCGCACGCGCAATGGCCACCCGTTGCTGCTGCCCGCCGGATAGTTGCAGGACATTGCGTTTGATTTGGGTTTCATCCAGCCCCAATTCCAAGAGAATCTCTTTCCCAGCCTGTTTGTTGACCAGGCGGACATTTTCAAGTGGCGTCAAATAATCAATCAGATTGTAATTCTGAAAGACCAGGGAGACATGGTGCTTGCGGTGGTAGCTAGACCCTTTGGTCTGGATGTCCTCCCCATCAAAGAGAACCTGCCCCTTCTTGGGATTGTCCAGACCAGCCAAGAGGGAGAGGAGGGTCGATTTCCCTGCTCCAGACTGACCGATAATGCTGTAAAATGTCCCATTTGCGAACTGATAGTTCACGTCTGAGAAGATCTCTTCTTGGTAACTTTGGTAGCTATAGGATACATGTTTGAGTTCTAACATAGGTGTTATTTCTCCTTAACTCATTTTTGTTAATATTTCTTTTGGGCTCTTGCGCCAGATCATGCTGGTCGTTACACCGAGCGACAGAAGGATCAAGCACAAGAGGCTAGCATAGGCGATTCCTAAGGAAAGGCCTTGAGGGACTTGGTTGAGCAATTCTAGGGTTTGCTGTTGACCGGTCTGTCCGACAAACTGCTCTAAGAAACGATGGCTGACCATCCGCCCGATGAGAAAGGCTGGGATCACTGCTAGTAAGGATACCAGCACCACTTCCAAGAGGAACTGTCTAAAGATCCGGCCCTTGCTCTTCCCAATGGATAAGAGGACGCCGATTTCATGAATCCGCTCTCGTGTCCAGAGACTGAGTAAGAGCGATAGGGCACCTGCTCCCGTCACCAGGAGGACGATCATCATGATCCGCACCAGGCCTTCTAGGGTCTGAGAGGATTCCTTCATCTGGTCAAAGGCCTTGCGATCTTCGACCACGCGTAGCGATTGCCAATCCAGATCCAAGCTTTTGACTTGCTTCAAGAGGGCATCGATTTTCTCAGGATCTTTGACCCCAAAGGTGACCTGGGTCACTTCTTGCTGACTGAGACCAAGAAGCTTGGTCGCATCCTCATAAGAAAGGTAGACTTGGTTTTCACTCAAATCAGAGGTCATTCCTGTGAATTTTTCCTGTTTTTTACCCGAAAAGATCCCAACGATTTTAAAGGTTTGCTCTTTGGCAGGAGTCTCTCCCATCTGAAAGCTGGATAAGGTCAAGGAATCTCCGACCTTTAGCTTATTCTTCTTAGCCAACTCTTGGTGAATCAAGATCTGCCCGCGAGCCTTGTCGGATAAGTGCTTGCCTTGCACCAGTTGAAAACTGCCACTGCGGAAATCTAGGTGCTGGTCTGTCTTCTGGGTAAAAACAGCGCCTAGCGCTTGCTTGGCTTCCTGACCCAAATCATCCCGCTCTACCGACTGCTGCCCAGTCACCGCTTCTTTACCAAGAATACGAACGGGACTTTCATATTGAGGAACCATGGCTCCCACCCCAGCTAGCTGCTGCACCTTTTTAGCCTCCTTTAGAGGAAAGGGAGTAGCCCCCTGCTTACTGGTCAGGGCAAAGCTGGTCCCAGCCGACTGCTTGATATGTTCCTCTAACCTTCCTCCCACTTGCATCAGTGAAAAACAGAAATACAAGCAAGAAAGGATCAAAAGGAGAATCAGAAAGAGAACCAGATTCCTCGTTCTTTTTCGAGAAATATAGGCGATTGCCTGTTGTAAGAGCATGATCTTACCCTCCATTTCAAGGTCCATAGCAATGCAATGTGGACGCTTTCATCATTTGTTATAGTTATTATAGAAAAGAAATGTGAAATGTTTATGAAATAGAAAAAGTTTCCTAGATTTTCTAGGAAACTTTATTCGATTTAAATAATATTAGGAAAATATGCGTCCCACTTGCTTGACCTTATTTTTCAAAGACTCCTCCTTCTTGGATCTTTGAAAAGATCTGATCGGTCAGTCGAACATTTAAGAAGCTCCACAAGGCGAAACCACCAAAGGTAAAGAGATAAATAGCTGTCAGTAACCGTTCCGGACTACTAAGACTGATATAAACTACTGCCAGATTGAAGAAGACAAGAAAGATGGTTTGAATAGGATTTAAGAGAGCAATGAGGAAACTATTCAGACAGACCTTTCTTGTAGGGTCTTCAAAGAGGCCGATATAAGGGAAGATCAAGGTCATCCCTCCACATAGAAGGACGAAAAAGGGAAGCAAGATCCAAATTCCATACTCATTTAAGAAGGCCGTATTTGAAAAAAGACAGTAATCCAGATAAAGAAGGGCTGATAGTCCTAGACAAGTCAGCCAAATCACCGTCGCTTGCTTGAAATTGGTGCGAAAGAGACGGAAAAAATGAAAGACGAGATCCGTATCTTCCCCTTTCAACAAGCGGTGCCACATGGTTGCTAAAGCCGTAAGCGACGCACCGATCGTGAGAACCGGAAGGCAGCAAACGATAAACAAGGTGTTCAAGATAATGATGTCTGTCAACCGGGTCAAGATCTTGACCAAGCGTCCATCCAATGAAAATAATTTTTGCATCTTCTTCTCCTTGTGCTTCATCTCAATTTCTGCTACTTCCTCTAGGGAAGCACTCAGGGGCCTTAGGCCCCTGAGTTACTTACTTGAATCCATTTAGACCCCTGTTACTTCACTTCTTTTTGGTAACGATCATAGGCATCCTGTTGAATCTTCATAAAGTCATCAATGCCCATCTTCTTCAAGGTTGCTTTGTAATCATCCCATTCTTTTTCGATGCCCCCTTCTACTACCCATTTAGAAGCTTGTTGGGTAACATAAGAGTTGATATCTACATAAATAGAGGATAATTTGTTTAATTCTTCTTGAGAGTAGATGACATTTGGATATGCTGGCAAAGCGTATTGTTTCAATTCTTTGTCCATCTTCAATTTGAGGCCATCACCCTGTGTTTGGTCGATGTCGACATGACTATTGATATCATCCGACACATATTTTGGTCCAAAGTCACGAAGGGAATTGATCCAAGCCCATTCATCGGCAGATTTACCATCTTTTGGAGCCAAGACCTTGTACTTGTCACCATCTTTTTCAGTCGCAATACCAAAGGAGCCATAGAAGTTTTGGATGCTGGCATCATCCGTGTAGAATTTATCCAACCATTTGAGCAATTTTGCAGGGTCCTTGCACTTATTTGTGATCAGGATTTCATTGCGTCCATAGTTCAAATGATCTGGGTCAGAAATGACATATTGTTTGCCATCTGGGCCTTTCAATGCTGGGAGAGGAGCATATTCGCTGGCATGTTGGCCAAAGGTTGCATCTGCTGTCCAACCACTTGACACACCGACACGCGCCACACCCTTATCCATCCGTTTGGCAACAGACATAGAGGTATCTTCTGTAAAGAGTTCAGGGTCGATCAAGCCTTTCTTGTAGGCTTCATGCATCGCCGCTATCCCTTGTTTATAACTTTCTTCCGTCCGGAGGTAGACCGGTTTGCCATCTTTGACGGACATTTCATAGGTATTATCTCCACCCAGACGGTTGTTGAATGGCAAGATATAAGAGAAGGTCGGATCAAAGTTACCAGAGCCAAATGGAATTTCATCATTGACATCCCCATTGCCATTGGCATCTTTGTCCTTGAAGGCTTGTAAAACAGTCACCAATTCATCATAGGTTTCCGGCATCTTCAAGCCAAGGTTGTCCAGCCATTTCTTATTAATAAAGAGCTGGTTGCCGACGATTGGCCGCATTGGCAATTTCTTAGGCAGACTGTAAATATGACCATCTGGGTTGGTCACTATGGCTTTTAATTTCGGTTCTTTTTCAAAGGCCTTGTTCAAGTTTGGCATATTGTCCTTGATCAAGTCTTCCAATGGAATGAACATATTTTGGTTCTGAGCGATTTCAGAATCCGTAAAGGCATTGGATCCCAAGAATGCGTCTGGTAAATCTCCACTGGCTACAAGGACAGATTTCTTATCCGACCAGTCTGCAGCCACCATGGTATCCCATTTGATCTTGATACCTGATTCCTTGGCTGAATCATCTAGAAAACCTTTGTGATAGTCTTCCCCCCAATCCGACCAACGAACGGTCGTGATCTTGAAGGTATTTCCATCATTCTTGTCATTGCTTGATTTATTTGTGGAAGCTCCACAAGCCGTCAAGCCAGCTAAAGCAGCTGCTCCAAGGAGCAGATAGGCAAATTTCCTGTTTTTCATGATCTTCTCCTATTCTTTCAAGGCACCTATCATGACACCTTGATTAAAGTATTTTTGGACGAATGGATACAGCATCATAATCGGTGCTGTTGAGATAACGATGGCTGCATATTTCATCATATCAGCCTTAATACGGAGGTCAGAAGCTACCTCCCCTGTTGCTTGCGATTGCAACATTTGATTACTAATTAAGAGACGGCGCAGGATCAGTTGTAGGGGTTGGAGATTTTCATTGGTCAAATAAATCAAGGCATTGAACCAAGAATTCCAGATCCCTACTGCTGTCCAAAGTCCAATAACGGCAATAATAGCCTTGGACAAGGGGAGCACGATCTTTCTGAAGTAATGAATGGTTCCACAACCATCGATCTGGGCGGCTTCCCACATCCCTTCTGGAATACTATTGTTAAAGAAAGTTCGAGCTACAACGATATTGTAAGGAGAAACTGCAAATGGTACGACCATTACCCAGAAGGTGTCGACCAAACCCAATTGTTTGACTGTCAAATAAATGGGAATCAAGCCTCCAGAGACAAACATGGGAACGATAAAGAAGACACTGACCCATTTCTTAGCAAAGAGGTCCTTTCGCGACAAGGCGTAACCAGCCGGGATATTAATGACCAGGGCAACGATGGTTCCCACAACCGTGTAAAGGATGGTGTTGAGATAGCTCTTTAGAAATAAAGGCTGTTCAATCAAGCGTTGATAGCCATCTAGTCGCCATTCCCTCGGGATAAACCAAACCTTACCAGTTGCCACATCAGACGGATTACTGAAGGAGGCAATAATGACAAACCACAAAGGGTAGACAATCAAGAGAATCAAGCAAATCGCTAGACCATAGATAAAAACATCAAAGAGGATTTCTGACTTGGTCTTTCTCGCATGTTGAAACAATTTCACAATTTCTCCTCCTTTCTAGAACAATCCTGTCTTGGTATAGCGTTTCGCAAACCAGTTGACCGACAGTAAGATGATCAAGTTAACCAAGGTATTAAAGAGACCGATCGCTGTCGAATAACTATATTGAAAATTAATCATCCCCACTTTGTAGACATAGGTCGAAATGATTTCACTTCCTGCCAGATTGAGTGGATTTTGCAAGAGCAAGACCTTTTCAAAACCAACACTGAGTAGGCTGCCTGCTCTGAGAATCAAGAGAATCATCGCCGTTGGTAACAGTAAGGGTAAGTCAATATGACGGATTTTTTGCAATCGACTCGCCCCGTCCATAGTCGCTGCTTCATAAAAGGTTGGATCAATGGCTGATAGAGCGGCTAGATAGATGATACTATCCCAACCGATATGTTGCCAGACATCACTCCAGACATAGACACCCGCAAAGCTACCCGGTTTGGATAAGAGGGCAGGCATCTTTAAGCCGACCAATTTGAGGACATTGGCTAACAGTCCACTACTTGGAGAGAGAAAAAGAATAATCATCCCACACATGACCATGGTCGAGATAAAATGAGGCAAATAAGTTGTTACTTGAAAGATTTTTTTGAACTTGCCCACACGAATTTGGTTGCAAATGATGGCTAGAACAATCGGCAAGGGAAAACCAACCAGAATACTGTAAATAGAAATTTTCAAGGTATTCTTCATGGTTGTCGCAAATTGGAAGGATGAGAAGAACTGGTTAAAATACTTAAGACCAGCCCAAGGACTTCCAAATATCCCAGTAGCGGGAGAGTAATCTTTAAAAGCGATGACTAGACCCGCCATAGGGATATAGGCAAATAAAATCAATAAAATAATCGATGGCAGGAGCAGCACATATAAAGGAATATTTTTCTTAAATTTGCTCTGCTTCGCATTTACTTCGCTTTTCATAAGGCCCTCCTTTTCTTTCTCCTCTATTTTATAGGAATCCTTTCCATCTTTATAGAACTTTTTCGTGCATCTTCATTCACTTTTCCGTTTTCTCCACACAAAAACATGCACTTTCCCGATTTTTTTTACTTTAATATCGGTTTTGTTCATGAATCCGTTTTCAAATAGTGCTATAATATATGTGAGGTGCTCATTATGAAAGCTATTCACAGAAGTACACGAGATCACTCGATTCAATTTTTTTCGCGCCTACTCTTTCTCCTCTTAGTCGTCAATACCTTGATCAACCTTTTGATAGGTGGGATTAGCCGAAATTTTATTAAACACCAAAATATGCTCCATTTAGAGGACTCGATTCATATCTATGCGGATTCCTTAAATACAGAGCTTCACTCCGTTGAGCGTTTTATGTACAGTACCATTAGTCACAATGACTATTTGACAGAGCTCAATACTCCGCTTGATTTCACGGATTTTCATGAAAATCTAAAAAAACTGCGGATTGATTTCACGGAGTTTCAGTACCAGATGGATAGCCCCATTACCTTTTTCATAGAGACAAAAGATATCCCACATTTTTTCAACGCTTCCAGTCTTCAACTGCCCTACCTGGACTATGTACAATTGAAAGATCATCTTAAAACCTATGACAAAGAAACAGACAAGACCCGTCAAAAATGGCAACGAATCAGCCTGAACCAGCATGATTATCTCTTAAAATCCCTCCATTACAAGGGCAAGGCTATCTATGCCATCATTTCTACCCAGGATATTTTAAAACCCTTGCAAAAGCTCAATATCGGGAAAAAAGGGCGCTTATCCATCGATCGCCCCAACCAGATCCATGCTACAGATTCCGTCATTCAAGCCGGTAGCAATCAAACCCACCTGCCTTTTGATCTGTATGTGACGGTCGATTACGGAGACGTTTTCCGTACAAATATCGTACTGGAAACCCTTCTCTCCTTGGTCCCTTTGATCATCGCCGTTCTCTCCACCATTCTGATCCTTTATATTCGTCAACGGATGATCCAACCGATGAAACGACTCACCCAACGCCTTTCTCAGCTAGATGCTGCTTCTACCAAGCTAGATGTAATCGAAGACCAAGGGATCTTAGAGATCGATCAGGCCAATCACAAGCTCAATCAGGTTCTGATCCATATGAAAGACCTCCAAATTCGAGCCTACCACGCGCAACTCAATCTCAAAAAAGTCGAACTCAATTACCTCAAAAATCAAGTTCGACCCCATTTTTACCTCAACATGCTTTCCATGATTCACAGCATGCTCCAAACCAAGGACTATAAGGAAATCGAGGAGTTGACCAAGGTGACTTCCAACTACTTGCGTCACCTCTTTCAAGCCAATCAAGATTTCAATCGCTTAACAGATGAAATCCAACATATCCGAAATTACCTAGAAATCCAGAAAATCCGCTATGGGGACAGCATCCACTTTGACCTGGACTGGGATCCTGGTCTGAAAGATGCGGCTATTCCCCCTCTGCTTTTACAAACCTTTGTGGAAAATGCCATCAAACACGGCTTTTCTTTCCAAGATTCCTTCCACATTCACCTTTCCATTCATGAAGAAGCAAACCAACAGCTTGCCATTTCCCTTCAGGATAATGGACCCGGTTTTAGCTCCGCTATCTTACAAGATCTAGCAGAGAAAAAATCCTTAGTCACTGAAAATGGCCACCACATTGGTTTGACCAATGCACGGGAGCGACTAGATCTCCTCTATCCAGATCACTACACCCTTCAATTTTCAAATGGATCCCAAGGAGGGGCCCGCATCCAACTGAGCCTTCCTTACGAACCCTACAAAGGAGACACACATGAATATCCTACTCGTTGACGATGATCGTTTTATCATTAAAGCCCTACAGGAAACCATCCATTGGGAAGCCTTGGGCATTGAGCAGGTATATACTGCCTCCAGTCTGAGCCAAGCCCAAGCCATCATTCAAAGTCACCCGATTGCCCTCATGATCAGTGATATCGAGATGCCACAAGGCAGTGGGTTAGATCTCCTAGCCTGGGTCCGGTCAGAAAAATATGACATTCAAACGATCTTCCTCACCAATTATGCTGATTTCAATTATGCCCAAAAAGCCATTGAACTCCAAAGTTTTGAATACTACCTCAAGCCGATTGACCCAGATCGCTTAGAATTTATCATTCAAAAAGCCCTCAATAAGATCAAGCGCCACAAGAGTGCGGCCCAATTAGCACAACAAGGACAAAAAGAAGCTGAATTTTGGCATGACTACTTGCGAAAACCACGTCCATCTCAAGCAGAACAGCTCCTTCAAGAAGTGACAAAACGGGGTTATATCCTCAAACCACATGAAGACTACCTCTTAGTCCTCATCACTCTCCACTTAGTTGAAGAAGACTTTCACCCCAGCGTCCCTTCTTGGCGCTTGCAGCTCCGCCATTGTATCAAGGATCTCTCCCTGGATTTCCCTGTCCACTACTGCGCCCTCAGTAAAATCGAAAGCCAGACTGATCGCTACCTCTGCCTCTTCAAAAAGAATCAGACCGCAGAGTGTGCAGACTTCCTAAAGGCTATCCAGCAGAAGATCCAGCAAGACTTAGACCGATCCTCTATCCTTCTCTATTCAGATACTATTTCCCTTGAGACGCTCTTGATGAAGGCTCTGCAACTCTGCCAATACAGTGAGGAACAAGTCTTCCATTGGGACAGTATCCACTCCTATGCTTCTTTGGCTCCACAACCTCAAAAGCCTGCTCATCGGACATCGCTCACTTTTACAAATCAGCTAGAGACGGAACAGCTCCTCCAAATCATCCATAGCTTAGAAACTCAAGATCGCATCCCGCTCTCAGCTCTGAGTGAACTCCAGCTAGACTGGACCCAGCAAATTGGGATTTATCTGGACAAGAACGGCATTCTCGCCCACAAGTTATTTCAAAACAAACACCATCAATTTCTCTTCGAACGGCGTTTTCATGCCATCGAAGCTTTTGAAGCCTATATTAGGGATTACTGGAGCTCTGCTCGCCATTATGTGATCGATCTAGAACACCAATCCAATCTCATCCAGCGGATCACTGACTACATCGATCACCATTACAAGGAGGATATTAGTCGCACCAAGCTAGCCGAAATGGTTTTTCTTAGTCCAGATCATCTAGCGAGGATGTTTAAGCGCGACACCGGCGAAACACTGGTGAAATACATCACCGATAAACGGATGGCCGCCGCAAAAGAGATGCTATCGCAAAGCGATACCCCCATTTACCAAGTTGCCCTCCAGGTGGGATATGACAACTACTCCTACTTTACAAAGGCTTTTAAACAGAAGGTCGGCCTCTCCCCAGGAGATTACCGCAAACAATGCCAAGAAGCCTTTTAAAACAAGAAAAAACCTTTGAAAAAGGATTTCTTTTCAAAGGTTTTATTTTCTTTTCTTTCTGATTTCTTTTTCAATGGCACTAGCAATTTTCTCCACCATATAGGCCGTCTGGAGATTGCGTAAGATCAAGAGGGCCCAAAAACATGTAAAGAGCATTTGACCCGCCATGGTCGCTTCATTGAAAAAGTATGTCTCCATAGCAGTAAAGACTGCTATCACTGCAAATTGTTTTCTATTCATAAAATTATTTTACCATGATTCAGTAAAAAATTCATGTATTAATCGTCTTGCAGGGTGATTTTATCGGATAAAAAGTGAAATTCCTCAGGGATGACACTTTCCTCTTCTTCTACCACTTCCGCTTTTTGACCACGCGCCTTAGCCGAAAACTCTGCCCGGATTTGGGTCCATTCTTCCATCGAAACCGCTAAAATCTCTGGTGAGAAGCCCGCAGCATTGCTGAGGATATTTCCAAACATGGTATTGAGGTTGTCCCGCTTCATGGTCTGTTCAGCATTAAAGGCAGACTCAAAGGCTAAAATGGCGTGATTTTCATTAGCAGCGACCGGCTGGGATCCGATTAAGAGAGCCTTATCCGCACCTGCCAAACTCTCGATGATTTCCCCCCAAGCGTTCTGAAGACGGATCAAGTTGGTCCGTGCCAACTCTGGGTTTTCAACCGCCTCTTGTAAAATGGCATTGACCTTATTTCGATCCGCACGGTAGCCCTTGTTCGACTTGGTTGGACGAGTTACTGCTGGTTTTGAGGCAGGAAGACTGCTACCCGATTGCGCTAACTGTTGCTTGAGCTGAGCGACTTCCTTCTTCAAGTCTTCCAGCTGAGCTAGTACATTGGAAGGAACCTCCACAGCTGCTGAGTTAGAAACTTGGCCTGTGCTTTCAGCCAATTTAATGGTCATCATTTCAGTGTAGATGCGCGGTTGCAGGCTATTTTTGATATCCGCTAGACTGGTTGTCGCCTGGTCAATCAGGGCAAAAAGACGGGCTTGATCGGCTTCAAGATTCGCCGCAAATAAGTCACTATTGTGGGTATTTTCTCCACCCGTCTGGACAATCAAGAGATCTCTCAGGTATTGAAGTAAGTCCGTGACAAAGCGGGCCATATTCTTCCCATTATCAAAGATAATCGCCAGCTGATCCAGCGCCGCTGTCGCATCATGAGCCAGAATGGCAGCCACGTACTGATCGAGCGCAGCTAGGCTGATGGAGCCGGTAATCTCTTCGGCGATCGCTGTCGTCAACTCACTACCCGCAGTCAGACTCAGGGCTTGGTCCAAAATGGACAAGGCATCCCGCATCCCACCTTCAGCGCGCCGGGCGATGATCTGAACAGCATCTGCTTCATAGGCAATGCCTTCTGTAGCTAGGATGCTTTCCAAATGGTGAACGATATCCGGCAGTTTGATGGATTTGAATTCAAAGCGTTGCACCCGAGACAGAATGGTGGCTGGAATCTTGTGTAACTCCGTTGTTGCAAGGATAAAAACCACGTTTTCCGTGGGCTCTTCCAGTGTCTTCAACAAGGCGTTAAAGGCCCCTGTTGAGAGCATATGGACCTCATCGATAATGTAGACCTTGTGCTTGGCTAGACTCGGAGCATAGGTGGATTTGTCGCGAATATCCCGAATTTCATCGACCCCATTGTTGGAGGCCGCATCAATCTCGATGACATCTTCTAGACTCCCATTGGTAATGGATTCACAGATATAGCAGTCATTACAAGGCTCCCCATTGACTTGATTAGGACAGTTCATGGCCTTAGCAAAGATCTTAGCCACACTGGTTTTCCCAGTACCACGAGGACCTGAAAAGAGATAGGCATGGCTGATCTTATCCTGCTCAACGGCCTGTCTCAATGTCCGTGCCACTACTTGCTGGCCGACCAATTGGCCAAAGGTCTGGCTCCGGTATTTCCGATATAAAGCTTGATACATTAGTTCTTAACTCCAAACATCTTAAAGTCCCAGTTTGTCTTATCGATCAAGAGAGCGACAAACTTTTCTAAATACTCCTGATCCAGCTGATCGTAGTCAGAGACACACTCCGAATCCAGGTCTAAAACCCCAAGGAGCTGACCGTCCTTGATCATAGGCACCACAATCTCACTCATAGCCCGACTATCACAGGAAATATAGTTGGCATGCTGGCGCACATCATCGACAATCATGGTTTCCTGCTTTTGAGCTGCTTCTCCACAGACACCCTTTCCAAGAGCGATATGGACACAAGAAACACCTCCCTGAAAAGGTCCCAGGATCAATTCCGTTTGGTCATACAAATAAAAACCCGCAAAGACCGAACGAGGCAGGGCTTGATTTAACAGCGCACTGGCATTGGACAGATTAGCCAAGGCATTGGTTTCATCCATTAAGAGAGCGTCTAACTGAGCCAGCAAGAGCTGGTATTGTGATTCTTTTTCCGATTGTTTCATACTTTCCATTATACCAAATCTTTGCCCAAAAATTAAGCTTCAAACAGCGAAAGAAAAGAGAGTGGGACAGAAATCGGTCATTCGTTAGAATTCGATTTCGTCGTCCCACCTCCACACAGTTGAGTAGGGCTGTAAAAGCTGATGAAATCAGCGTAGTAGAGCCCACTCAACCACTGCGTCTTGCTCGACAATCCAAAGATAATGGAGAGGCTAGGACTTTTGTCCCAGCCTCTGGAATATAGATAAACTAATTTTTAGTAAAATAACTTAAGCGATTCTGCAAAGAGATAAAATCGAGGTCTCATTAATTTAAATTGATAAAGAATATACTAAACTTTCCGCTGTGAGAAAAGTGCCTGAAGCTTAACTGCTTCAGGCACACGGAATTATTGAGACCTTAGGATCAATAATTAGTCATGGAACTTCTTAAAAGAAGTTCGCTGACGTCCGCACTCACCTAAGGAAAGTTTTTTATGATACCTTTATCTATTCATGCAGCCGATTGAAGTGAAAGACTTCAAAATATTGAATGGCCCGGTAGATTAAAAAGATGGTTAAGATGATGGCCACCAGCCAAATCGTCTTTAATCCATAAAACTGGATCAAGTAGGTCGAAAAAATGGCCCCACAGACGAAACTCCCGATCAAGCAGGTCATAAAGATGGCTTCCCAGAGGAATTTCATCTCCTTTTCTCTGACAAAATTTCCATAAGCCACCATGGTTTTCTTGAGATTTCCGGTCATAAAAGAGTGGTTGTAGGCATAGCTACCTACTTCTCCAAATGAGGTCGCTACGATTCCTAAACTCAGGCCAAAAAAAGGCACGATGAAGACATTTTTTACCGATGCTGGCAAAAATCCCGTCACCAAAGTTGTGAGGATATAGGGCACTAGGGTACTCAAGCGCCAGACTGAATTATCAATCAAGCGACGCAAGACCGTCATTAAAAAGATCCCCAGCATAAAGGCCAGCATCGTGGCTAACTTCACTTCTACATCTGAGATCTGCTGGCCGATCAAACCAACCGATAGAAAGACCACATTTCCCGTCTGGCCTGCCGCCAAGGTCCCACCCCGACAAATAAAGGTATAAGCATCTGAAAAACCAGCACACATGGTCAATAAACAAGCGAACGCCTTAGTCCGCGAATGAAACTCCCTTTTCATTTTCATTCTCCTTAGGAAAAAGAGGGAGTGGTAGAAAATATTTAAATAAACATTTCCCATACCACCCCCACAAAGTTGATCGAGAACTCTTCTGAGTCTTTTAGCGAATGAAGAGTCTCACCAACTACTGAGACATTCCGTAATTCCAACTATTGTTATAGGATTGGAGAGCGATTGCCCTCTTGCTCCCTATCTTTATTTTCCTTCACGCGCTTCGTTGAGGATTTTTTCAATCTTGGTTGTGATCAAGTCAATCGCAACTGTGTTGGTCACGCCCTCAGGAATGATCACGTCCGCATAACGCTTGGTTGGCTCGATGAACTGGTGGTACATCGGTTTTACTACACCAAGGTATTGCTCAATGACACTATCCAGACTCCGGCCACGCTCCTCCATATCGCGCTTGATCCGGCGAATGATCCGCACATCATCATCCGTATCAACGAAAATCTTGATGTCCATCAGGTCCCGAAGGCGCTTGTCTTCAAGAACTAAGATCCCTTCCACGATGAAGACATCCTGTGGTTCCTGACGATAGGTCTTGCTGCTGCGCGTATGTTCCGCATAGTCATAGGTTGGGATATCCACTGGACGACCTGCCAAGAGTTCATTGATCTGCGCAATCATCAAATCCGTATCAAAGGCAAAAGGATGGTCATAGTTGGTCTTGATCCGCTCCTCAAAGGTCAAATGACTTTGGTCCTTGTAATAAGAATCATGCTCAATCATGGCAATCTTTTCATTCGGGAAATTGGCCAAAATGGCACGAGACACACTGGTCTTTCCACCACCAGAGCCACCAGTAACACCAATAATAATAGGTCTATTTTGCATTTTCTACTCCATTACCTGTAGTCGCCTGAGAAGAAATAGACATCTCAGATACATCTTATCCATTTTACCATATTTTTTCCTAGACATGAATAGTTTTTCAGTCAGAAATTTGGAAACAAAAAGGACCTTGCGGTCCTTTGATTATTTCACTTTTTCTAGTTTTGCAGCAAATTCATTACCACCACGTAAGACGAGTATATTTTTTCCACCATTGACAGGTACGAAACAATAATTTGAATTAGCTTGTATATAGACTTCCTTAGCGCTCTTCACTTGATAGCCTTCTGATTTCACCGCTTCTTGAATTACGTCAAATGTGTGTTCAATCTCTTCTTTAGAAGTCGTGTCTCCATCATACTTTTCTTGATCAGCTAGAGAATAGAATGCGTAAGCCTTGTTATCGTAATACTTATCACTTATAATTCCATGATCTGAAATCTGAACAGTTGTATTATCTCCTTCTGTCACATTCTTCCATTTTCCAACCATGGCCTTTGGTGTTTCAACCTTGTGATAGACCAAATTATCTTCAAAGTTTCCTTTGTATGACTTATAAGTTTTCAAGTCGAATAAATCATTTCTTAAAATAATATTGCTTCCGTCTTTTTGGAGCAAGTTATAGCGTGTGTTCCCACCAGACTTAATAACAACTATTTCTGTCGTCTTCAGGTTAAATTTCTTATCGACATCCGCAAGTGAATGCAAGTCTGTTGCATTTAACAAAGAAAGTGCTGTATTAAATTCTTTTTTCGCTTCATTGCCCTTGAGAACCTTTTTGATGTTCTCGCCACCATTGACTTTTTGTTTCTTTCCACTTAGTTCATAAGTGACCGGACTTGAATCCGTATTTCGCAACCAAACACCATCTAGACTTGGTCCACCTGAAAAGAAAAAGAACCAAGCAAAGGCAATCACTGCGACAAGTCCCGCAACTGCAGCCCCAATTTGGGCTTGTTTATTGAAAGAAAATGTCAATTTTTTTGGTCTTGGAACAGGTTGTAAGGTTTTCGCCGATGGCTGCGGTTGGACAGAAGTTGGCTGCTCTTGGGAAAGAGGCGCACTAGGTGCAACAGGTCCTTCCTGAGCAGGAGCCTGCGCTTCAGTGGCTGGAGCTGGTGCCTCAGTTGTTGGAGTCGGCGCTTCTTTTCGCTCTACGACAAACTCCCCTTTTTCACGCGCTTCTTGAAATTCTTGCATACTTGGCTTGCGACCATTGACCGCTTCAAAATATTCAACCCAATCTTTTTGATTCATCATATTCCCCTTATTGATTCATTATAAAAACTAACCATATTATACCACAAATCCATGGTATATTTTGTGATTTTCAGAAAATAAAAGAAAAGGACCTTACGGTCCTTCTAATTTATTTCACTTTTTCCAATTTTTCAACTAAATGATAGTCTTCTGTGAAAACAAGGACTGTCTTCCCTCCATTTACAAGGACATAATAAAAATCAGATCCTAGTTGCTTGTACACGTCTTTCATACTAGTTAGCTGGTAATCTTGGGAATCGACCGCATCTTGAAGATCTTCATAGACCTCTTTCACTTTGTCAGCTGTCTTTTCTTGATCAAACTTAGTTGAAGGCATCTTTTGGAGCTCTTCTAGACTATAAAAAGCCGTACCTTCGCTACTATCATATTCACTATAAGTAAGAATACCACGATCATTTAATTCAAGATAATTGGTTTCATCATCAAAAGAACGCTCAATTTTCCATTTCCCAACTAGAACTTTAGGAATTTCTGTCTTGTGAAAAATAGCATTCTTCTTAAAGCTTTCTGAATGATCACTATAGGTAACCAAATCCATCAAGTCATTGGCTAAAATCACATTGGTCCCATTGCTTTGGAGTAGATTATAAACAAGCCCATGCTCGTCTTTAATGATGATAACTTCCCTCGTGTGGAGGTCAAATTTTCTATCAACATCTGCTAAGTTTTTCAGCTTGGAGTAGTTTAACTGGTTTAAAGCTTTCTGAAACTCTTGTTTTGCTTCATTACCTTTGTAAACTTTCTCAATCTTATACTTACCATACGATCGTGGATCTTCTTGATTTAACTCATAAACCACTGCTGTTGAATCAGCAGGTCCAACCCAAATTCCTTCCAAACTTGGAGTCGGTTGGAAGAAAAAGAAATAAGCCAGTACAATAACAGCTAGTATTCCCACACCTGATAAAGCCCATTTGGTCTGCTTATTCCATTTCACACTAAAGCGTTTGATAGCTAGAGTCTCATACCCTGACTCCACTTGTGACGGCATTTGAACCTGCTCACTTTTCTCTCGTGAGGCTACCGCTGATGGAACTGGTGCTTCAGGAACGGTCTCTTTTCGTTCCACTACAAACTCACCATTCGCTCGTGCATTTTGAAACTCTTGCAGACTCGGCTTACGGTTATGGAGTGCTTCAAAATAGTCTACCCAATCTTTTTGATTCATCTATTCCTCCTAATCGATGATTGTTTTCAAACTGATCCTATTATACCATACATGAAAAGGCAATCACTCATTTTCAGAAAATAAAAGAAAAAGTCCAAGCGATTTTCTACTTGGACTTTCTTCCTTATTTCAAAACTTCTTGTGTCTTCGCATAGTTGGCTTCGACAGCTTCTTTTTCAGCTTTCCACCAGTCTTGGTGGTCTGTGTACCACTTGATGGTTTCTTCCAAACCTGCTTCGAAGTTGGTGAATTGTGGTTCCCAACCCAATTCTTCACGCAATTTGGTTGAATCAATAGCGTAACGCAAATCGTGACCAGCACGGTCTGTTACACGGTCGTAGGCATCTTTTGGTTGACCCATTTTTTCAAGGATCAATTCAAGCACTTCCTTGTTGTTCTTTTCACCATCGGCACCGATCAGGTAAGTTTCACCGATACGGCCTTTAGTGAGGATAGCCCAAACACCAGTTGAGTGGTCGTTGGTGTGGATCCAGTCACGGACGTTCTTGCCTTCACCATAAAGTTTTGGTTTGATACCAGACAAGATATTGGTGATTTGACGTGGGATGAACTTCTCGATGTGTTGGTATGGACCATAGTTGTTTGAACAGTTTGAAATCGTTGCTTTGACACCAAATGAACGCACCCAAGCTTTCACAATCAAGTCAGAAGCAGCCTTGGTTGATGAATAAGGTGATGATGGGTTGTATTTGGTTTCAGCAGTGAATTTTTCACCAGGACCTTCCCCATGTCCAGGAAGATCTTCGCGCAATGGAAGGTCTCCATACACTTCGTCTGTTGACACGTGGTGGAAACGAATGTCGTATTTACGAGCTGCTTCCAAGAGTGTATAAGTCCCAACAAAGTTTGTGTAGATAAATGGAGATGGATCTTTGAGGGAGTTATCATTGTGGCTTTCAGCCGCATAGTGAACGATGGCATCAGCCTTAGCAGCCAATTTATCAACTAATGCAGCATCCGCGATGTCTCCCACCACCAACTCGACACGATCTCCAAGGATTTCTTCGATATTGGCACGGTTACCAGCGTAAGTGAGTTTGTCAAGGACAGTCACATGCACGTCTGGATGGTTGTTGTAGACATAGTGTACGAAGTTTGAACCGATGAAACCAGCTCCACCGGTTACGATGATATGTTTATATTCTGACATTTTTTCTCCAAATAATTTTTAGTTTTGATTGTTCCTTTGGCTAGTAAGTGACGCCAGCAACCCTTCGGTTTCATGGCTAAATCCGAAGCCGAAGTCTCCGGATTTCCCTACAAGATTCCCTACGGCATTCTTGTTTCCACTAGGGCAGGAACGATCTTACAACGCTCCTTGCAGTCGCAATATTGCTACGCAAGGTTCGTTTTTACAAATCTTCTGCTTTTAGGGGTTTGACGTCTTTGAGCAGTGGGTGGTTCTTGTCTGCTTCTGAGACTTCTGCTTCTTCCAAGTTTTCCCATTGGATGTCTAGGCTTGGGTCTGCGTAGTTGACAAAAGCATATTTTGGTTTGAGTTCCAATGCCCAGTAATCATTGACTAAGTATGTATAGGCAACTTTGTCTGACAAAACTTGGAACCCATTGGCTACACCACGAGGGACGAAGATGCCTTTTGAAGCATCGATCACAGTTTGGTAGGTATTCCCAAAGGTCTCGCCTTCACGAAGGTCTACCCAAGTTCCAAGAACCTTGCCTTCATCTGCTACAGAGATATACTTGTCCCAAGGCTCTGCATGCAAGCCACGCAAAACATTCTTACGAGAGAATGAAATATTGTTTTGCAACTTACCTTCTGCAAAGAAGCTTTCAGGGAATCCAAGAGGAAGCATTTTCTCTTTTTGGAAGTTTTCTTTAAACCAACCACGGTTATCTCCGCGCACAGGAATATCAAACTCCATCAAGCCTGGGATGGCTTCAATTTTGCGGGCTGCTAATTCTTTATCAAAAAATAGTTCCGTCATTATGCTTCTCCAATCAAACGGAGCAAATATTGTCCGTATTCGTTTTTCTTCAGTGATTGCGCTAATTCATGGACTTGTTCTTTGGTGATATAACCCATGCGATAAGCAATTTCCTCAAGGTTAGCCACTTGGACATTTTGCAAGCGTTGAACAGTTTCGATATATTGAGATGCCTGCAAGAGACTTTCGTGAGTTCCAGTATCCAACCAGGCAAAACCACGGCCCATGAGCTCAACAGAGAGATCTCCACGCTCCAAATAAGCCTTGTTAACATCGGTGATTTCAAGCTCACCACGAGGGCTTGGTTTGATGTTTTTGGCAATTTCTACCACATCATTGTCATAGAAGTAAAGTCCGGTCACTGCAAAGTTGGATTTTGGATGTTCTGGTTTTTCTTCGATAGAGATGGCATTCATATCCGCGTCAAACTCTACCACACCAAAGCGTTCCGGATCTTTGACTTGGTAACCAAAGACAGTCGCTCCTTTTTCCTTCGCTTCTGCCCGTTGCAACATCTTGGTTAAGCCGTTTCCGTGGAAGATATTGTCCCCAAGGATGAGGGCAACATGATCGTCACCGATAAAGTCTTCTCCGATGATGAAGGCTTGCGCCAAGCCATCTGGACTTGGTTGCTCTGCGTAAGAGAGGGAAATACCAAGTTCAGAACCATCTCCAAGAAGCTCTTCAAAACGAGGAAGGTCTTGAGGTGTTGAGATGATCAGGATATCTTTGATCCCAGCCAACATAAGCGTTGACAGCGGATAGTAGATCATTGGTTTGTCATAAATGGGCATCAACTGCTTAGAAGCCGCACGTGTCAATGGATACAAGCGAGTTCCTGAGCCCCCTGCTAAAATAATACCTTTCATAATGTTAGGCCTTTCTACGTAGTCATTACCCTTATTTTATCATGTTTATATAAAAAAGTCACCTTGCATTTGTGTTACAAGGTGATGACAGGACGTTGATTCTATAGTCCCGTTAACGATCTTCATTATCGTGATTCAAATAGGACGCTCGGACTAGGACTCTTTAATATACTTTAATTCACTGATTACTGCTCCTTGACTGAGCCGTCTGAAAACCTTACCTTTACTCCCGATTTGGTCGTGCCTCTCCTAGAATCCATAAAGCTCTGAAATTCTTCATCTTCATTATGATAGACCCCTATCTTAATTTTTTTCGCATCTTTATCATAAGCTAGTACATGTTCCTTGGAACTCCCATCAGAAAATGTAAATTTTACATCTGCTCCCCATGCGTCCGAAGGAGTAGAGCTATAAGATGGGTTTTTAATCTCAATTTCTTCAATTCCCTCGTAAGAATGCTTCAAGGTCCTTACAAGGCTGACTTCATACTCTCTATTGCGTCTCTTCTCCTCTAATTTTTTGTTCATATAAAACATAGAAATCCCAACTACCAAAAGGAGAGCCAAGGCGATGACGCTCATTATCCTTTTGCTTTTCTTGTTAAACTTGATTTTTACCATAAGATAATTTTCCTCGCTGACTAAGGTCTACCTCTGAATTGAATCTGATGAATTGTTCTTCATCTTTTCATTCTCAAATACCATGATACCAATCATAAAGAGAGCTTGTCCTGATGCTCTCCTTTTCAGTTCCTTATCCCAAAGCGACGTCTAGAATCATCATAATGACAAAGCCAACCATGAGGCCTAAGGTCGCCACATCTGTGTTGCCATTGGTCTGGGAATCTGGGATCAACTCTTCAACCACTACGAAGATCATCGCACCTGCTACAAAAGAGAGGGCGTAAGGCAAGATGGCTGTCATGGATAAGACGGCAACTGCCCCTAGCAGGGCTCCGATGGGCTCGACGATGGCTGACATAGATCCCCAATAAAAGGCATTGAGACGGGATTTTCCATCCGTCCGGATTGGGATTGAAAGAGCAGCCCCTTCTGGGATATTTTGCAAGCCAATCCCAATGGCCAGGCCAACCGCCCCGATAAAGGCTTCTGGACTTGGATTGCTAGCCAGAGCTCCAAAGGCTACTCCGACTGCTAAGCCTTCTGGAAAATTATGAATGGTAATGGCGAGAAAAAGGAGGATTGTTTTAGACAACTTCTTCTCCCGCGGCGTATGGATACTCTCAGCCTCTTCAATCTCCTTCGTCATATGAAGGTGAGGGACGATGGCGTCAATCAAGCGAAGGAAAAAACCTCCAGCTAAAAAACCGATCGCCGCTGGCAACCAAGCCAGGCTCCCATAAGAGGTTTCCGCATACTCAATCGAGGGTTGTAAGAGCGACCAAAAAGAAGCCGCGATCATGACCCCTGCCGCAAAGCCCATCATGATGTCCAGTAATTTGCGACTAATATGCTTGAAGAAAAAGACGATGGCTGACCCGACAATGGTACAGCCCCATGTAAACAATCCTGCGAGAAAGGCCTGCAAGACCACGGATTGCGATTGAAACCAATTCATAACAACTCCCATTTTCTCGATGATTCACTTCTTCTATTCTACTATTTTTAGCCCAATTAAGGAAGATCTTTCGAAAAAAAGAGAGTGGGACAGAAATCGGTAATTCGTTAGAATTCGATTTCGTCGTCCCACCTCCGCACAGTTGAGTAGGGCTGTAAAAGCTGATGAAATCAGCGTAGTAGAGCCCACTCAACCACTG
>NZ_JAQFJL010000024.1:0-25813 GCF_030440045.1 Streptococcus sp. SP8
CGTCGTCCCACCTCCGCACAGTTGAGTAGGGCTGTAAAAGCTGATGAAATCAGCGTAGTAGAGCCCACTCAACCACTGCGTCTTGCTCGACAATCCAAAAACAATTAAGAGGCTAGGACTTTTGTCCCAGCCTTTTGTTTTAGGTCCAAAAGAAATAAACTGAATTAGAAAGGTTGGATCAGATGTGACACTTATCCTATTTTAAAATACCCACTTTCATGGTAGACTAGAAGAAAGAAAACGTTCTCAAGGAGGTTGAGCATGAAACACAAATTATTGACCGCATCACTGACGATTCTTTCTACCTGCACACTAATGGCTTGTAGTCACACCACTCAAAAGGACACAGCAGCTTCTTCTACAAAAGAAAGTAGCAACAAAGTCGAAAAGCAAACAAGCAGCTCTTCGTCAAAGAATACTGCTTCTACAAAGAAAAACGCTTCCAGTCAAGAAACCAAGCGGATTGGAAATGCAGATTATGGATACATCGATATTCCAAGTAAATGGTTCAAGTTCACGGATATCGATGGGACAGAAGCTGTCCAGTATACGGATGGGAGCGGCTATAATATTGTCACCTTGAATAGCTTTACGCGGGAAAAGGCCAAAGTTCCTGCGGATATCGAGTTTAATGCAGAATTTTTAGCCAAGAAACTGGCTGTAATGTGGCAAGATAACCAGGATGTTGATAAGATGACGGGAGCGCGGACTAAAGTCGCAGGTCTGGATGCTTACCAGCTTCAAATTGTCATGAAATCTGGTCAATACCTGATTACCTGGATCTTCCAGAAGGGTGAAAAAGTTTATACCATTTCTTTTGAAGGGGATGCAGAAACCTTGAAAACCTTTATCCCATACATCGAAAACACTTGGAGCTTAGACGGAACGGGTGCCGTGACGGATTGATGAAGAGAGGCTAGAATCATTTCTAGTCTCTTTATGCTATAGAAATCGCACTTTCAAATCCTAGAAAATCATGGTAGACTAGAGGAAAGTAAATACATCATTGAGGAGAGAATATGAAAAATAAGTTCCTACTCGCGTCTGTTACGTTTTTGTCTGTTGTAAGCCTTTCTGCTTGTACTAGTCCAAAGAAAGAGTCTAGTAAATCATCGGCAGCATCTAGTTCCACGAATGTGGTGAGAGAGACAACAAATTCAAGTAGTAATGTAGAGAAAAAAATTCCAGATAGTGATAAGGGGAATGTGAAAACGAAACGAATTGGATCAGCAGATTATGGCTATGTCAATATTCCAAGTGACTGGAAAAAGAATGACAATATCCAAGTCGGAGATAATATTCAGTATACAGATAAAAACGCCTTCAATATTATTGTTTTAAATGCTGCCACTAGAGAAAAAGCAAATGTCCCTGAAGGAGTGGAATTTAATGCAGAGCTAATAGCTCAAAGATTGGAGAGTAGGTGGAATGATTATAAAATTGTTGAGAAAATGACAAAATCTACGACGACTGTTGGAGGAAATGAGTCGCTTAAAATACATATTTTTCTCAAGTCAGGCCTGCAGGTTGCTGGTTGGGTATTCCAAAAAGATGATAAGGTTTATTTGATTGTTGTTGAAGGATTTGAGAAAACAATAACTCAATTTACTCCTTATGTCGAAAACACTTGGAGCCTAGATGGAACAGGTGCCGTGACCGATTAATCAAGTGAGATAGATCGCAGGATCTATCTTTTTTCACGTTCTTTATGGTATAATCTTTCTATTGTTTAGAAGAGGAAATAGAGGATGACACAGGAAATTGATATTGAAAAATACCATCAGTTAGCTCTCCAAAAGCAAAAGGAGCACCGCAAGGTATTGGCAAATCTCAAGAAGAAGCCACCTAAGAATTTAGATAAAATAGCGCAAGAAATCCACGATGAAGTTTTCCAAGAAATCGATTGTACCGCTTGTGCCAATTGCTGCAAAACCTTAGGCCCCGATTTTAAGGAAGCTGATATCACGCGGATCGCCAAATATTTCAAGATGAAACTCCCTGCCTTTGAGGCAGAATTTCTTCAAGTTGACGAAGATGGGGACAAGGTTTTTAAATCCATGCCTTGCCCCTTTCTTGGTGGGGACAATCTCTGTTCCATCTATGATGTTCGCCCAAAAGCTTGTCGGGAATTCCCTCACACCGATCGTAAGAAGATTTATCAGATCAACCATCTGACTATCAAGAATACCCTCACTTGCCCAGCGGCTTATTTATTTGTAGAAAAATTGAAGGATCGTTTGTAATGGCATATACATTTTTACTTTTTGATTTGGACCATACCTTGTTGGACTTTGAATCTGCTGAAGAAACAGCCTTGACGCAGATGTTAGAAGACATGGATTTTCCAGATGTACAGGCCTTTAAGGATTACTACAAACCCATGAACCAAGGGCTCTGGAAGGATTTGGAGCAAAAGAAGTTAACCAAGCAAAAGCTAGTGGATAGTCGGTTTGCGATCGGGTTTGCCCACTTTGGGATTTCTGTTGATGGGGCTGAGATGGCTCTTCGCTATCAAGATTACATCAGTCTTCAAGGGCAGTCTTTCCCAGGTGCGGAGGACTTACTGGCCCGACTTGAAAAAGCGGGTTACCAGCTCTATGGTGCAACGAATGGAGTGACCGCCATTCAAGAAGGACGCTTGGCTCATTCTACAATTGCTTCTTATTTCAAAGAGGTCTTTATCTCTGAGCAGCTTCATACTCAGAAACCAGAACCTGCATTTTTTGACAAAGTTGGCCAACTGATTCCAGGTTTTAGCAAGGAAGAGACCCTTATGATCGGAGATTCCTTGACGGCGGATATCGCAGGAGGCCATGCTGCGGGGATTGATACCGTCTGGTATAATCCTGATCGTAAGGAAAATACCAGCCTGGTAGTACCGACTTATACCGTTAGCAACTATCAAGAAATCGCCGATTTACTGATAAAATAAAAAATTTTAAATACTGTCAAGTTTTTTTCTTGACAGCTCTATAAAATGTGTTATAATAGATCATGTGCTAAATAGCTTGTCTATTTCACCGAAAATTAAAATATAGAAAAGAGACTTATAAAAATGGCAGTTAAAATTCGTTTGACTCGTATGGGTTCTAAGAAAAAACCTTACTACCGTATTAACGTAGCAGATTCACGTTCACCACGTGATGGACGTTTCATCGAAACAGTTGGAACTTACAATCCACTTGTTGAAGAAAACCAAGTAACTTTGAAAGAAGACCGCGTTCTTGCATGGTTGGCTGATGGAGCTCAACCTTCAGATACAGTTCGCAACATCCTTTCAAAAGCTGGTGTGATGAAGAAATTCCACGATTCTAAATTCTCAAAATAATTTTTTAAGTAGGTTGATGTATGGATACGATTGAAAATCTCATTATTGCAATTGTGAAACCCTTGATTTCACAACCGGATGCCTTAACCATCAAGATCGAAGATACTCCTGAATTCTTGGAGTACCACCTTGACCTTGATCCTAGCGATGTTGGTCGTGTAATCGGTCGAAAAGGTCGCACCATTTCTGCGATAAGAACGATTGTCTACTCTGTCCCAACTGAAGATAAAAAAGTAAGAATCGTTATTGATGAAAAATAAAAAGGCGGGACTTAGTCCCGTTTTTTTGTTGGAAGGCTCAGTGAGCACCGTTGAGAATTGTTGCTGAACGTGATAAAATAGAGTGAATAAACTACACTGGAGAAATCATGAATTACTTTAATGTTGGGAAAATTGTCAATACCCAAGGCTTAGAAGGAGAGATGCGGGTCTTGTCTGTGACAGACTTTGCGGAAGAGCGTTTTAAAAAAGGAGCTGAGTTGGCTCTCTTTGATGAGAAGGATCAGTTCGTCCAAACAGTGACTATTGCTAGCCACCGTAAACACAAGAACTTCGACATCATCAAGTTTAAGGATATGTACCATATCAATGCCATCGAAAAATTCAAGGGCTTTAGCCTCAAGGTTGCGGAAGAAGACTTGACGGATTTGGATGAGGGCGAGTTTTATTACCATGAGATCATCGGCCTTGATGTTTACGAAAATGACCAACTAATCGGTCAAATCAAGGAAATCCTGCAACCAGGTGCCAATGATGTCTGGGTAGTCAAACGAAAAGGCAAACGAGACCTTCTCTTGCCTTATATCCCACCAGTGGTGCTCAATATCGATATTCCAGGAAACCGGGTCGATGTGGACATCTTAGAAGGGTTAGACGATGAAGATTGATATTTTAACCCTCTTTCCAGAGATGTTTTCTCCCCTTGAACATTCCATCGTCGGAAAGGCGCGTGAAAAAGGACTCCTTGAGATTAACTACCATAATTTTCGTGAAAATGCGGAGAAAGCGCGCCATGTGGATGATGAACCCTATGGGGGCGGGCAAGGCATGCTTCTACGAGCTCAACCGATTTTTGATGCCTTTGATGCGATTGAGAAAAAGAATCCGCGCGTGATCTTACTGGACCCTGCTGGTCGGACCTTTGATCAATCTTACGCAGAAGAGTTGGCTCAAGAAGATGAATTGATCTTTATCTGCGGTCACTATGAGGGCTACGATGAGCGGATCAAGACCTTGGTGACAGATGAGATTTCTCTTGGCGATTATGTCCTGACAGGTGGGGAACTTGCTGCCATGACCATGATTGATGCGACAGTCCGCTTGATTCCAGAAGTGATCGGCAAAGAGTCTAGCCACCAGGATGATAGTTTCTCTTCTGGACTTCTAGAATACCCTCAATACACACGGCCTTATGAATACAGAGGAATGACAGTTCCAGATGTTCTCATGAGTGGGCACCATGAAAATATCCGTCAATGGCGCCTTTATCAGAGTTTGAAAAAGACCTTGGAGCGTCGCCCTGACCTGCTAGAAAACTACGAATTGACAGCAGAAGAAGTGAAGATGTTGGAACAAATTAAACAAGAAGACTAACAGCGTCAGCTGTTTCAGATTGAAGACAAAGTCATATTAAAAACTTTCCTTAGGTGAGTACGGACGTCAGCGAACTTCTACGAAGTTCCATGACTAATTATTGAGCCTAAGGTCTCAATAATTCCGAGTGCCTGAAACGTTATTGTTTCAGGCACTTTTCTCACAGTGGAAAGTTTCGGTATTCCTCTGAATCGATATTAAAATTAAAACTCATTTTAATTTTTTTACAGAATCATTTAACTTATTTTACTTTAAAATAGTTTGTCTACATTCTATAACAGCCTTAGCTGTTTTTCTTTTGCCTCAAAATTTTATGAAAAAAACTTTTTAAACCTACTAGTTATTGGTAACAAAATGTGGTATGCTAGGGGGTAGAGAAACTTCAAGAAAATGATTCAGTTTTGGGGGTGAGTTTAATGGGAAAGAAATTAGGAAAATCGGTTTTTACGACAGGAGTTGCGGCGACAACGGTACTGTCTGGAATGTTTCATCATAAGGCTAGTGCGGAAGAAGTGAAGCAAAATGAAAATGCAGAAACCAATAGCACTGAGGTGGTTGAGAAGCCTATTACAGTCGATGAGTTGAAGCAAATTACAGCTCAAAAAGGCCAAGTGGTGAAAGATGTCCACTACCAAGAGCAAAAAGTGATCGATGCTCAAACGGAAGTTAAGGCGGCTGGACAAGAACTGGAAGAAAAGAAAGCAGAAGTGACGGATGCCGAAAACCTGATCGCAACGACTTCGAATGCACAAATTCAGAACGCAGAAAATGACGTTAAGGTGGCACAAGCCTATGTGACCATCGAAGAAAATAAGGTTCGAGAGGCAGAAGCTGCACATGATCAAGTTGTAGAGGCTGTTCGTCAACAGGAAAATCAGGTTACAGCTCAGGAATCTTTGGTCGATGTAGCACAAAATGAATTGAACCAAGCCAAAGCGCCAATTTCTAATGATGAGAATGTGCTAAACCAGGCCTTGTTGGAGCAAAGCCAAGTCGAGCAAAGTATTCGAGAATCTCAGAGTTATCTCGCGACCTTGCAAGCGAGTCAGCAGAATGGGGCTGATACAGTGGCTCAAATTGAGAGCGATATTCAACTGGCTCAAACGCGTCTGACAGATTTGAAAGCGGTCATCGCAACCAAGGAAGCAGAATTGGCAGCCTTAGAACAAGCAGCGGCCAATAGCCCTGTCCAGTTGAGTCAAGCAACCTACGAAGGCTACTTGCAACACTTGGCTGACAATGGCAATGAAGCTGCAGCAAGTGCTTTAGCCCTTTACAAGCGTGGTCGTGAAGAAGACGGCTTAACGGTTGGAGAGTCTGGATCCTTGCAAGCCAATCTTCGAGCTCTTGAAATTGCGGATGCCATTAATAGCTATCGTCGCAATGCAGGCTTGCCTGAATTGGAACTGGATCCTTATTCCCTTCCTGCCAGTCAAGTACAGTTGGAATACTTCAAGAAAGCCAACTGGCATATGTTTAAGTATTTGCCAAACGAAAACATCGCTTATGGCTTCTCACCTTCTGGTGCAGTAGACTTTTGGTACAATGAAAAAGCGGCTTATCAGGAAGTAGCGGCTCAATATGGTCTACCAACAGACGAAACTCAAATCGATGCCAACGATATCTATATGAAGATTGGTGCTGAGGCCTTTGCTAAGGTTGGTCACTACCTTCAAATGGTAGACAACAAAGCGACTGCTTTATCAGTGGCTTATGACCCAAGTAATGCCATGTCAGAAGCAGCTTTCTTACACAGCCCGGTCCATTCAGCAGTGTCAACCAGTGCACTCGCTTACCAATTGCGTCAGGGAGCTGGTGCAACGACGACAAGATCAGATGTGAAAGCCAAATCTGATGAAGTCGCTAATCTCAAGTTGGACAAGGCCAATCAAGAGTCACAAATCATTATCTTGCAAGGCAAGTTAGAAGATGCCCGCCATGCCAATTCAAATGTGGCAGTAGAGATGGCCAATGTCCAAAAGACCATCCAAAATTACAAGATTCTTCTCGTTAGCAAGGATCATGCAGTTGAAAAAGCAAAAGCGACTCTTGATGTATCTCGAGGTCGGATTGAAGCAGCTATCCAACCGAAAGAAGCAGCGCTTCAAAAAGCGAAAGATTTGTTAGCAGCTGCGCGTGAGAAATTAGATCTTTTAAAAGCAGAAGAAGCAGAAAAAGCCCAAGTCGTTCGAGAATCTCATGAGGGCTTGAAGGCAGCTCAAGAGCGCCTGGTTGCTGCTGAAAAACGTCTTTCTGACTTTAAAAATGCACCAGAATTATTGGTCAAAGCCCAATCTGTTTTATCAGCTGCGGTGGCTAATTTAGAGAATAAAAAAGAAAAATTGGAAGCAGAATTCACAACCCTTCAATCTTATCAAAGTGTCGTGGAACTGTTGAATTCCCAATATGAAGATCTAGCCTCACGGATAGATCCAGCTATTTTAGAAGCAGCAGATATGCCAATGAATATCCGCTCAAGCAATCCAACAACTTTCTCGGATAGACCAACGGTTCTTCCAACAACTACCAATAGTCCACAAGTGCAAGCACCAACAGCTACTCCAGCTCCAAAACAAGAAGCCAAAGTAGAAGAGATCAAACCCAAAAAAGAAAACAGCCAAGCTGTGGCAAGTACAGATTCTTCCAAATATGCAGTAGCAACAACAGGTGTTGCCGTTGGGTTACTTGCTGGATTGTTTGGTTTCAAGAAAAAGAAACAATCTTCAAAAAATGATTAAGACATACCGAAGATAGAATAGATGCTTAGACACTTTATTGCTTAAAATCTTCAAAGAAGATAGATGAGGGTGGGAAAAGAACTCTTTTAATAAAATGAGTTCTGTCCTGCTCTTTTTTTGTACACTTTTAGAATTTTTGAAGGAAAATGACAGAAAATGACAAAAAGTGTTGACATTTTTTGGAGATGGAGTATAATAGTCCTTGTAATCGATTGCAAAAGGAGGAGAAATGCTTAAGTCTGAACGAAAACAATTCATCCTCGAGAAGGTACTGAAGGAAAAATTTGTTTCCTTAGAAACCCTTGTACAAGAGCTAGGGACGTCTGAATCAACGGTTCGACGTGACTTGGATGAATTAGAAGCTGAAAGTAAACTTCGCCGGGTTCACGGCGGTGCGGAAAGCCTGCATTTTCTTCAAGAGGAAGAAAGCAACAAAGAAAAATCTATCAAAAACATTCAAGTTAAGTCAAAGATCGCTGTAAAAGCGGCGGAATTGATCAAAGATCATGATGTGATCTTTATCGATGCCGGGACGACCAATGAACTTTTGGTACAAGAAATTGTCAATCCAACGGTAACTGTGGTGACCAACTCGATTCACCATGCGACCAAGTTGGTCGAGCGAAATGTTCCAACGGTCATCATCGGTGGGAAGGTAAAATCTTCTACAGATGCTAGTATCGGAGGGATAGCGCTCAATCAGATCGGTCAGTTGAATTTTGACAAGGCCTTTCTTGGAATGAATGGAATCGACGATGAATTTTACAGCACTCCAGACCTGGAAGAAGGATCTGTCAAGCGTGCGATTATCGAAAATGCGAAAAAGACCTATATCCTAGCGGATGATTCGAAAATTGGGGTGACATCCTTTGTCAAAGTGGCTCCTATCAAGCGAGCCATGATTATCACCAATCAATGTGAACCGCAACGATTAAAGGTTTTAAAAGAAAAAACGGAGGTTATAGAGGTTTGATTTATACAGTTACACTGAATCCAGCAATTGACTATATTGTCCGTCTCGATCATGTAGAGACCGGAGCGGTCAATCGGATGGCTTCGGAAGATAAATTCGCCGGTGGTAAGGGAATCAATGTCAGTCGTGTCTTGAAACGTCTCGATATCGAGAACACAGCGACGGGATTTATCGGTGGTTTTACTGGACGCTTCATCGAAGACGTACTGACTAGCGAAGCCATTTCAACCAACTTTGTGACAGTAGACCAAGATACACGGATCAATGTCAAGATCAAAGCTGATGAGGAAACAGAGATCAATGGGAATGGCCCAGAAGTGACGGAAGCTCAGTTGCAAGAATTGCTCAACATCTTATCGAGCTTAACAGAAGATGATGTTGTAGTCTTTGCAGGATCTGCTCCATCTTCACTCGGCAATGCCGTTTACAAACAATTGATCGCAGCAACACGTGCGACAGGTGCGCAAGTGGTTTGTGACTTTGAAGGGCAAACCTTGATTGATTCCTTGGAGTTCAATCCCCAATTGGTCAAACCAAACAACCATGAGTTGGGAGATATCTTTGGCGTTACCTTGACGGAATTGCCAGAAATTGAACGCTACGCTAAAGAAATCTTGGCCAAAGGTGCACAAAACGTCATTATTTCCATGGCGGGTGATGGTGCTCTCCTCGTCAGTCCAAGCGGCACTTACTTCGCAAAACCAATCAAGGGTCAAGTGAAGAATTCTGTTGGTGCTGGAGATTCCATGGTTGCTGGCTTCACTGGGAAGCTCGCAACGACGGGAGACGTCATCGAAGCCTTCAAATGGGGCGTGGCTTGTGGAACAGCGACCACCTTCTCAGATGATTTGGCGACAGCGGACTATATTAAAGAAACTTATGAAAAAGTAGAGGTAGAAAAACTATGAAAATTCAAGACGTTTTAAATAAAAACGTGATGTTGTTTGACCTTCAAGCAACAGATAAAGAAGGCGTGATCAATGAGATGATCCAATCGCTCGTTGACAATGGTGTGGTGACAGATTTTGAAACTTTCAAAGCTGGGATTATGAACCGTGAAGCACAAACTTCAACTGGTTTGGGTGACGGAATTGCCATGCCACACAGCAAAAATGAAGCAGTCAAAGAAGCAACGGTCTTGTTTGCAAAATCAAACAAGGGTGTGGATTACGCATCTCTTGATGGTCAACCAACAGACTTGTTCTTCATGATTGCAGCTCCAGAAGGAGCAAACGATACTCACTTGGCAGCCCTTGCTGAATTGTCTAAGTACTTGATGAAACCAGGATTTGCGGACAAACTTCGCCAAGCAAGCACTCCTGATCAAGTCATTGCAGCCTTTGATGCAGAAGAGCAAGAAGCTGCCGCTGAAGAAGCGAAAAAAGCAGAAACGGTCAAAGAAGCAGCTTCATCTGACAAACCTCTCATCGTTGCCGTTACAGCATGTACAACAGGGATCGCCCACACTTATATGGCAGAAGAAGCCCTCATCAAAAAAGGGGAAGAAATGGGTGTCACAGTCCGCGTTGAAACCAACGGGGCATCTGGTGTCGGCAACCGCTTGACAGCTGAAGAAATCGCAAAAGCTGAAGGGGTTATCATTGCAGCAGATAAAGCAGTTGAAACTGCTCGTTTCGATGGTAAAAAATTGATCTCTAAACCAGTCGCAGCCGGTATCCGTCAGACAGAAGAATTGATCCAAACCATCTTGGATGGCAAAGCAGATGTCTTCCACGCTGAAAATGCTGCACAAGCTAGCGCTAGCCAAGAAAAATTGAGCTTGGGTGGAGCCTTCTACAAACACTTGATGAGTGGGGTTTCTCAAATGCTTCCATTCGTTATCGGTGGTGGTATCTTGATCGCCCTTGCCTTCTTGATTGACCAAGTTATGGGTGTACCTCAAGATCAATTGTCTAGTCTTGGTTCTTATCATGTATTAGCAGCACAATTTAAAACAATTGGTGGAGTAGCCTTTGGCTTCATGCTTCCTGTACTTGCAGGTTACATTGGATTCTCAATCGCTGAAAAACCTGGTTTTGTAGCAGGGTTTATCGCTGGATCTATTGCTAGCTCAGGTTCAGCATTTGGAAATATCGCCTACGGTGCTGCTAAAGGTGAATTACCAGCAGCCGTATCATCAGGTTTCCTTGGAGCTTTGGTAGGTGGTTTCCTTGCAGGTGGAATTGTTCTCTTACTTCGCAAAGCCCTTGCAGGTCTTCCACGTTCACTCGATGGTATCCGCTCTATCCTTCTCTTGCCATTACTTGGTGTTGGTTTGACAGGATTCTTGATGTTCCTCATCAATATTCCAATGGCTGCTATCAATACTGGTCTTAACAACTTCCTATCAAGCTTGTCAGGTAGCTCAGCTGTCCTTCTTGGACTTCTCGTCGGCGGTATGATGGCTGTCGATATGGGTGGACCAGTTAACAAAGCCGCTTATGTCTTCGCTACAGGTACACTTGCTGAATCTGTTGCTTCAGGTGGTTCTATTGTTATGGCAGCTGTTATGGCAGCTGGTATGGTTCCTCCATTGGCAGTATTCGTAGCAACTGTATTGTTTAAAGATAAATTCACACAAGAAGAACGCGATTCAGGTTTGACAAACATCGTTATGGGTCTTTCCTTCATCACAGAAGGTGCCATTCCATTCGGTGCAGCTGACCCAGCTCGTGCCATCCCTAGCTTCATTGCTGGTTCAGCATTGACAGGTGCCCTTGTTGGTCTTGCAGGCTTGAAACTCATGGCTCCTCACGGAGGAATCTTCGTTATCGCTCTTACATCAAATCCACTTCTATACATCTTGTTCGTATTGATCGGTGCAGTCGTAAGTGGTATCTTGTTCGGATTGCTTCGCAAACCTAAAAACTAAATATGACTAAAAGAGGCTGGGCAAAAATCGTCCAGCCTTTGAAGTCTTATAAAAATAAATATATGACGCAGTGGTTGATTGGCATCTTTGTTCACTTTATAAGCTCCAAAGATGACCTAATCAACTGTGCGGGGGTGGGAATACGAACTCTTTTAATTAGTCAGAGTTCTTTCCCACTCCCTTTTTTATTGCTAAAAACACCAACTAGTGATGAAGTTGCTTATCTCTATAGATTTCGATATGATAGTAGAAAGCATTTTTCTTGGAGGATCAATGAGAAAAAAGAAGAAAGTTCTCATATTGGGATTTACAGCAATTACTTTATCAGGAATGGCCATTATCGGTTCTCAACATCCAAACTTGTTTTCAATTAATAGTCATCAAGTAAAGCAAGCCAGTTCAAAGGAACAACAGTTAGAAAATGTAAAGAAGCATGCGAAAGAAATTGAAGATTTTGTAAAATCGTTAAGTCCTAAAGTTGAATCTGTCCAGATTGCTTGGGATGAAACAAAATGGGAAGAAGTAGGAAATGGTACTCCTCAGAGCGGCGGTCAAGTTCTTCGAGTTTTTGGAGGCTTTAACCATATCCAAAATTCAAGCTGGAGTGTTTTGGTTTATTTAAAAGACACTAAGAACGGTGATACAGGCTCTATTGAAGGAATTGGTAGCGGTGGTCCACTTCGTGTAGGAGGCGAATATTTTGACGAATAGATCTCTAAAAAACTTTTGCAATGGATTAGATTTTTAGTAGAAAAGGGAAAGGGATAAATGAAAAAGAAAATTATTATTGTTGTTTCGTTAGTTCTAGTAATTGCAGTCGCTGTTTTTGGACTTTTTGCCTATCAACATCAGCAAAAAATAGAAAAAGCCAAGCAGGAGCGTGATAAATATAAGAACTATGATTACTACACAGGTCAATGGGAAATTGATTCTTATAAATTCTTGGATGATGGACGAGGTGTTGTGGTTCATTGGAAATCCCTAACTCCTGAAGAAGATAAGCTATTTGCAAAGTACAATCCAGATTTAAGTGAAAAGTATTTAGGTGTACATGGGGCATCTAATGAACGCTATATTATTCGTCAGAATATAAAAAAATTAAAGAATATACCAACAATGTCTTTTCCAAAAGATGATTCTGAAGGTTATTTCAAACTTTCAATCTATAAAATACAAAATCACACCTTAAAAAAAGAAGATCTAGACCTTTATCGTTTTGTAAAAAAATATAATAAGACTTATAAGCCAGCAGAAATTGAAGCGATTGTAGAAAAAGATGGGAAAAATTATCTACCTATCAAATCTTATCTAACTACTGAAGAAAAAACTATTAGTAAATATCTTTGGCTAAATCTAGAGACAAAGCAAATTGAGTGGGAAGATACGAAAATGCAACGAAATAATCGTCAAGATATTTTTGTAGATTTAGGTAAATTAAAAGATAGAATTTCAGAAACTACGGATAATCTTAGTACGACAACTGGGGTTGATAGCATAAATCAAAATATGCTATCCTTTAGAATAAATGTATTAAATAACAGTGTACTGGAGTCAAAAGATCCAAAAGCCTATCAATTATTAAGTAAAAAGGACTCTCAGTTTTATATTCTGATTGATTCCAAACTAGACTATGATACTGTTTACGGAAATGTCCAACAGTTTATTGAGCTTTACCAACTCTTCGTTCCCGCTAATACGAATCTCTATGAAGGAATTACAATTCCGGCAGAATTGAGTACGGATGGACAAGTCCATCAAGTGAATACCAAGGATGAGTTTGACAGATATTATGATGTGGACAAAGATAATGAGCTGAGCAAGCAACGTCAGGTTTTGGTCGAGCAGTAGTAGTTTAAAGAAAGGTCCGGAAATCGTGGCTTTTTCTTTTCCGACATAAATATCATCTAGTCATGTTGTTGCAATCTATTCATATTTCGATACAATTATTATAACTTGTCCTTATCAAGGAGGATGAAGCATGAAAAAAGGTAAACTGGCAATTCTTTTAGCCACTGCTACTGTAATTGCAGGGGGTGTGATTATCGCTAGTCAAAAACAAAACATCTTTTTAAATGGCACTCAATCAAGAAAGCAATTTAGCGCTAGAGAGAAGCAACTGGCTTATTTAAAGGAACATGAAAAAGAAATAGCTGATTTTGTAAAATCGTTGAGCCCGAAAGTTGATAGCGTCCAGTTTGATTGGGAGAGTATGGAAGTTGGTCAGGTAGGCAATGGAACACCTCAAGGTGGTAGCTATATGTTAACCCTTAGAGGAAAGGTGAATCAGAATGAACAAACAAAATTCATGGTTGGTTTTTCTTTAGATAATGCTACCAGCACACCAAAGGAATTTGGTATTTATGAGATGCAACCCATAAGAATTTATAGGGATGGCGGTTGGTATTATTATGACTAATCGTCATTCAAAAGTCTTTATCTTGTTTTTTCGATCCTTACAAAAGAGTTAGCGAAGAATTGAGCAAAACAAGTTAAAGACTGGCCAAACTTCCCCTGCCTTTTCTTCTTGTACTAGTGAAAAAATCCCCTCATTCGGCGTTGGTATCTTGAGCTGAATTATGATATAATAAGCCTATCGCATATTTTTAGGAGAATAAAAATGGATATTCAACGTGAAAAAGAATTTGTCAGCCAATACCACTATGATGCTCGTAATTTTGAGTGGGAAAAAGAAAATGGCATCCCTGAAACAAAAGTAGATGTAAACTTTCAATTGATCAATCGTGATCAAGAACAAAACACGACTTCTTTGATTGTGATCTTGAGCTACATGATCGTTTTTGACGGTTTTGTGATTAGTGGAACTATCACTCAAATCAACCACTTGTTTGGTCGTTATGTCAATGAACCAAGTGAATTCAGCAAAGACGAAGTGGAAGAATTGGCTCGCCCTTGCTTGAATATGCTCAACCGTTTGACTTACGAAGTCACAGAAATTGCCCTCGATTTACCGGGTATTAATTTGGAGTTTTAATCAATGAAATTAGCAGTGATCACGGATTCGTCTGCCTATTTACCGCAAGACGTGCTCCATCACGACGACTTATTTATTTTAGAGATCCCGATCTATATCGATGGGGAGTCTTATGTTGAAGGGAAGAACCTGACACACGATGAGTTCTACCAAAAGATGGCTGCGTCTAAGGAATTGCCAAAGACTAGCCAGCCGAGTGTTGCAGAGTTAGAAGAAGTCTTATCTGGTTTGACAGCTAAGGGCTATACGCATGCTATCGGTCTTTTCTTGTCATCTGGTATTTCTGGTTTCTACCAAAATATCCAATATTTGAAGGACGAATTTGAAGGCTTGACCGTTGAATTTCCGGATTCAAAAATCACCAGTGCTCCTCTAGGGATGATGGCAGAAGACTGCTTGAAATGGGCTGGTGAAGGCCGTTCCTTTGATGAGATTGTTGCCAATGTCCAACACCAGATTGATGGAACTTCTGCCTATATCATGGTGGATGATTTGAACCACTTGGTTAAAGGTGGCCGTCTGTCAAATGGGGCTGCTATTCTTGGGAACCTCTTGAGCATCAAGCCTATTCTTCATTTTAATGATGAAGGTGTGATTGAGGTCTTTGAGAAAGTCCGGACGGAAAAGAAAGCCATGAAACGCTTGGTAGAGATTGTTGTATCAGATATTGCAGATGGTCATTACCAAGTTTTTGTCATCCATGCCAATGTTCCTGAAAAAGCAGAGGCACTTCGCCAACTACTCATCGAAGAAGGAGTGGAAGGTGACATTCCTTTTGCTACCTTTGGAGGGGTTATCGGGACGCACTTAGGTGACCATAGCTTAGCAGTTGGGTATATCCCTATCGTTTAAGGAGAATTCTATGTCAATTAAAGTCATTATCGCAGGTTTCAAGGGAAGAATGGGACAAGCAGCCTACAAGATGGTTTCTGAAGATCCTGAGCTAGAATTAGCCGGCTTGATCGATCCATTTACTGATGAGACAGAGGTTGCAGGAGTCCCTGTCTTTAACCGCAAAGAAGATGTTGTGGGTCTAGAGGCAGATGTTTGGGTCGACTTTACCATGCCCAAGGTCGCTTACGAGAATACTCGCTTTGCAATTGAGAATGGCTTTGCGCCTGTTGTGGGAACGACTGGATTCACTCCTGAGCAGATCCAAGAATTGACAGACCTTTCACGTGAACAGAGCTTGGGTGGCTTGATCGCGCCGAACTTTGCTATTGGAGCTGTGCTCTTGATGCAATTTGCAGCGCAAGCTGCCAAGTATTTCCCAAATGTGGAAATCATCGAACTGCACCATGATAAGAAAAAAGATGCACCGAGTGGAACAGCGATTAAGACAGCTGAGCTGATCTCTGAGAAGCGCGAGAAAATCCAGCAAGGTGCAGCAGATGAAGAAGAGTTGATGCCTGGAGCAAGAGGGGCGGATTTTGAAGGGATGCGCATCCATTCGGTTCGATTGCCTGGCCTAGTGGCTCACCAAGAAGTGATTTTTGGTAGCCAAGGCGAAGGCTTGACTCTCCGTCATGATTCCTATGATCGTGGTTCCTTCATGACAGGAGTAAATCTAGGGATTAAAGAAGTTGTCAAGCGTCATGAGCTTGTTTATGGTTTGGAACACTTACTATGAGATTAGAAAAGATGCCTTCTGAGTTTCAGGAGGCTTTACCAATATTAGAGAAGATTAAAGCAGCTGGTTTTGAGGCCTATTTTGTGGGAGGATCTGTCCGAGATGCTCTCTTAGATCGTCCGATTCACGATGTCGATATCGCTTCCTCCTCCTATCCAGAGGAAACCAAGGCGATTTTTGATCGAACAGTAGATATCGGTATCGAACACGGGACCGTCTTGGTTCTTGAAAATGGTCAAGAATATGAAATTACGACCTTCCGGACAGAGGATGTCTATGTCGATTATCGCCGTCCAAGCTCCGTGTCTTTTGTCCGCTCACTAGAAGAAGACCTCAAACGCCGCGATTTCACCGTCAATGCCTTTGCCTTAAATGAAAAAGGAGAGATTGTTGACCTTTTTCAAGGGTTAGCAGATTTAGAAAACAAAGTTCTTCGGGCGGTTGGGCTTCCTCGTGAACGCTTTCATGAAGATGCGCTCCGCATCATGCGAGGCTTTCGTTTTCAAGCCAGTCTTGGCTTTGAATTAGAAGACGCAACCTTTGATGCTATGAAGGAGTGTGCTCCTTTGCTAGAGAAGATCTCTGTTGAGCGCACTTTCATCGAGTTTGATAAGCTCTTACTTTCTCCATACTGGAGACAAGGCTTGGAGGCCATGCTTGCAAGCAAAGCCTATAACTATCTACCAGAAATGAAGGATCGCAAAGAAGCACTTGAGCGTTTGTTTGACATAGAGTTAGAATTTACTTTTTCAACTTCTGAGCAGGCTTGGGCGGCTCTGGTTTTAGCACTAGACATCCAAGACATTCCAAAATTCTTTAAAAAATGGAAGACCTCAAGAGACTTTGCCAAGACGGTGGAGCAGATCGTGGAGATTCTTAAGCTCCGAGAAAAAGGAAGTCTAGACAAGCGTGCCTGCTACAAGTATGAGAAGCCTTTGTTGCTACTAGCTGAAGAGCTCCGTGAAGCGTATGCCTTGAGTGTGGATTATATGGCCATCGAGCGCGTCTATGATAGCTTGACCATTCATGATAAGCATGAAGTGGTGGTCAATGGCGGTATGCTGATCAAAGACTACGGCTTTCAACCAGGTCCAGCCTTGGGAGAGATTTTGACAAAAATTGAATATGCCATTGTCGATGGGGAACTGGCCAATGAGAAAGAGGCCATCATCGCCTATATCCAGCAAGCAAAAGAGGAGGAAAAATGAGCGATTTTATTGTCGATAAATTAACCAAATCTGTCGGAGATAAGACCGTCTTTCGTGAGATTTCCTTTATCATTCACGACTTGGATCGGATCGGATTGATCGGGGTCAATGGGACTGGAAAAACCACGCTGTTAGATGTATTGTCAGGTCGCTCTGGCTTTGATGGAGATGTGAGTCCTTTTTCTGCCAAGAGTGATTATACGATTGGCTACTTGACGCAGGAACCTGATTTTGATGATCAAAAGACGGTTCTGGATACGGTGCTATCTAGTGATTTACGTGAAATGCAGCTCATTCGTGATTATGAATACTTGATGGCGGATTACCGAGAAGAGAATCAAGCCCGTCTTGAAAAGGTCATGGCGGAGATGGATTCGCTCAATGCTTGGGAAATCGAGAGTCAGGTCAAGACAGTCCTTTCCAAACTTGGGATTGAAGATTTGAATGCCAAAGTTGGGGATCTATCTGGGGGCTTGCGTCGTCGGGTGCAATTGGCACAAGTTTTGCTGTCTCATCACGACCTGCTATTACTCGATGAGCCAACCAACCACCTGGACATTGATACCATCGAATGGTTGACTAATTTCTTGAAGAATTCTAAGAAAACGGTGCTTTTCATTACCCACGATCGCTATTTCTTGGATAATATCTCGACACGGATCTTTGAGTTGGATCGAGCTAGCTTGATCGAGTATCAAGGCAATTACCAGGATTATGTCCGCTTAAAGGCTGAGCAAGATGAGCGTGATGCAGCACTTCTTCATAAGAAGCAGCAACTCTATAAGCAGGAGTTAACCTGGATGCGGCGGCAACCCCAGGCGCGTGCGACCAAGCAACAGGCGCGGATCAATCGATTCCATGATCTCAAGCAAGACTTGTCTGGTCAAAGCAACCAGACGGATTTGGAGATGAACTTTGAGACTAGCAGGATCGGAAAGAAAGTCATCGAGTTTAAAGATGTGAGTTTTGCTTTTGAAAACAAGCCGATTTTACAGGACTTTAACCTTTTGGTGCAAAATAAGGACCGCATCGGGATCGTTGGGGATAATGGTGTCGGCAAGTCCACCTTACTCAATTTGATCGCTGAGCGACTCCATCCTCAGTCAGGGCAAGTCATCATCGGAGAAACCGTGCGGGTGGCTTATTTCTCTCAACAGATCGATGGGTTGGATGAGAGCAAGCGCGTGATTAATTTCCTCCAGGAAGTTGCTGAAGAAGTGAAGACGACCGTTGGAACGACATCGATTGCAGATCTCTTGGAGCAATTTCTCTTCCCACGTTCTATGCACGGAACCTTGATCGAAAAACTCTCCGGTGGGGAGAAGAAGCGCCTCTTTCTCTTAAAACTCTTGATTGAAAAACCCAATGTACTTCTCCTCGATGAGCCAACCAATGACTTGGATATCGCAACCTTGACGGTTTTGGAAAACTTCCTTCAATACTTTGGAGGTCCCGTTATTACCGTTAGCCACGACCGCTATTTCTTGGACAAGGTGGCAAGCAAGATCCTGGCTTTTGAAAATGGGGGCATTCGGGAGTTCTTTGGCAATTATACGGATTACCTGGATGAAAAAGCCTTTGAAGCTGCTCAAGTAACGGCCAGTCACAAGGTTGAAAAAGAGAAACCAGTTAAGCCAAAAGAAGAGAAGAAGCGCATGAGCTACATGGAGAAGCAAGAGTGGGCGAGCATTGAAGCAGATATCGAAGCCATTGAAAATCGGATTGCAGAGATTGAAGTGGAGATGAATGAAAACGGCTCTGACTTTGGCAAATTGTCAGCCCTTCAAAAGGAATTGGATCAGGAAAATGAGCGACTGCTTGAGAAATACGATCGCTATGAATACCTGAGTGAATTAGATGAATAAGGAGGCCCTATGAATCAATTAAACCGGATATCCCTTGGGATTTCAGCTACTATTTTTACCATTATCGGTATTGTCTTGTTTATCAATCCAATTGAGCACATTGGCTCGTTTAGCTGGTTGATATCTTGTGGCTTCTTTTTAATCTCCCTTTCGCGTTTTTCACGCTATTACCGATTGCGTCAAGCTGGTATCATTCAGCAGCAACAGCTCTTTCACAGTATGGTCGCCTTGGTTTTTGCGGTCTACTTACTGCTCTATGGCTATAAGACCTTGCCGATTGTCTTTCCAGTTACCTTAGGAATTTGGCTCATCTACCGTTCGATTTTAAACTTCCGAAAAGCCAATTTCTACTCGAGGAAGGTTGAGGAACTGTCCAAGCGTTATATTTTCTTTGCCTTGCTACAGCTCTTCATCGGCTTATTCTTAATCGTTAGTCCGCTTTCGATTAGCGTCTTTCTATTAAATATTATTGGCTTGATTTTCCTCATTTTAGGATTTCAATCCTTTAGTCTCTTGTTAAAAAGTTAAGAAAAGTTACGTGCAAACCTTTGCGTTTGATAAAAAGTCTGATATAATAGATCTGTAAGTGTTTACAAGTTTGAAAGGAGTTACAGATGTCTAAAAAAATTATTGGGATTGACCTTGGGGGAACTTCAATTAAGTTTGCCATCCTCACTTTGGATGGGGAAGTTCAAGAAAAATGGTCTATTAAAACAAATATCTTGGATGAAGGTAGCCATATCGTAGAAGATATGATCGAATCCATCGCGCATCGCTTAAAGATGCTTGAGCTTGATGCTTCTGAGTTCCAAGGAATTGGAATGGGTTCGCCTGGTGTCGTTGACCGTGAAAAAGGTACAGTTATTGGTGCCTACAACTTGAACTGGAAGACCCTTCAACCAGTCAAAGAAAAGATCGAAAGTGCCCTTCATATTCCATTCTTTATCGACAATGATGCCAACGTTGCTGCTTTGGGTGAACGTTGGAAAGGGGCTGGTGAAAACCAACCGGATGTAGTCTTCATGACCCTTGGTACAGGTGTTGGCGGTGGTATCGTCGCTGAAGGTCGTCTCTTGCACGGTGTGCGTGGAGCTGCTGGGGAACTTGGTCACATCACGGTTGACTTTGATGATCCAATCCAATGTACCTGTGGTAAAAAAGGCTGTCTTGAAACGGTTGCCTCAGCAACTGGGATCGTTAACCTCACTCGTCGTTACGCCGATGAGTACGAAGGGGACTCTCAATTGAAAGTCTTGATCGACAACGGTGAAGAAGTGACAGCTAAAACAGTCTTTGATCTAGCAAAAGAAGGCGATGCTCTTGCATTGATCGTCTACAGAAACTTCTCACGCTACCTTGGACTTGCTGCAGCCAATATTGGTTCAACCTTGAACCCATCTAAGATCGTTATCGGTGGTGGGGTATCTGCGGCTGGAGACTTCCTCTTGGATGGCGTGCGCAAGGTCTTTGAAGAAAACTCATTCCCACAAGTACGTGAATCAACCCAATTGGCGCTTGCTACTTTGGGAAATGACGCCGGTGTAATCGGTGCTGCATTCCTTGTATTACAATAAGATGAAATGGAGATCTGGCTCGTGCTGGGATCTCCTTTTTTTCTGTCTCCTGTGATATAATGAAGACAAAACTGGATTCAAGGAGAGTATATGACAAAAGCAGATACAATTTTTAAAGAAAACATTCGAAAAATCATGGAAGAAGGGGTCTGGTCTGAGCAGGCGCGTCCTAAGTACAAGGATGGTAGAACAGCCAACTCCAAGTACATCACGGGAGCCTTTATGGAATTCGACCTTGCAAAAGGCGAGTTCCCTATCACGACCCTTCGTCCCATCGCGATTAAATCAGCTATCAAAGAGATGCTCTGGATTTACCAGGATCAGTCGAATAGCTTAGACCTTTTAGAAGACAAGTACAATGTCCATTATTGGAATGACTGGGAAGTGGGAGATAGCCGGACGATTGGACAACGTTACGGAGCAGTGGTCAAGAAGCATGATATTACGAATAAGATCCTCAAGCAATTAGAAGCCAATCCTTGGAATCGCCGCAATATTATTTCCCTCTGGGATTATGATGCCTTTGAGGAGACCGACGGACTCTTGCCATGTGCTTTTCAGACCATGTTTGACGTACGGCGCGTGGATGGGGAGATCTATCTAGATGCGACCCTGACCCAGCGTTCAAATGATATGTTGGTAGCCCACCATATCAATGCCATGCAATATGTAGCTCTTCAAATGATGATCGCCAAGCACTTTGGCTGGAAGGTCGGAAAGTTCTTTTACTTCATTAATAACCTTCATATTTATGATAATCAATTTGAACAGGCTGAAGAGTTACTTCGTCGGGAGCCTTCAGATTGTCAGCCACACTTGGTTTTGAATGTACCAGATGGAACCAATTTCTTTGACATCAAACCAGAAGATTTTGAACTGGTCGATTACGATCCAGTGAAGCCACAATTGAAGTTCGATCTTGCCATTTAGTAATAAATCAAGGTTTTTTGATGCCTTGATCAATTGGTAAAATCCTTTTAGAATTAAAACAATTTTAGCTAAAAATTTTTACTCATTTTTGAGTTAAAATGTTTTGAAAATCGTTCGGATTTTGTTAAAATAGATAAAGTTTGTAAAAACTAAACAATTTTAAAAAGAATGTTAATTTATAGATAAATATGGAGGTCCATTAGATGGGGAAAGACTTATTTAATGATCGTATTAGCAGATTCTCAATTCGTAAACTGAATGTGGGGGTTTGCTCAGTACTATTGGGAACACTTGTTATGGTTGGGACAGCCGCAAGTGCAGCCGCAGAAGAAAAGAAAGATACAACAAATGAAAGTGTAGCGGCGGTTGCAACAGCGTCAGAAGCGCCCGCAACTTCAACAGCCACAGCAACTTCAGCAGCATCAACTGCTGAAACGACATCGACTTATGATGCAAACGCAGCAATCACTGCACCAGAGACTTCAACTGCTGCAGCAACATCAACAGCACCTGCTTCAACTAGTGAAGCAAGTAGCACAAGTACAGCAGCTTCAGCAACATCAACTGCTGCAGCTACATCAACTGCTGCGGCAACACCAAGCCTAGAAGCAGTTACGCCAGAAAATAAGGCCACAGAAGTAACTTCAACAAGTACTGATAAGGGCACTCAACTAGTAGCTGGTGTGCCAGCATCGAGTGAAACATCTGCAGTTACACCTGAAACTTCAGGTAAACGCCGTAGCCGTCGTTCTGTAGGTGATCCAAACGATCCAAACCTCATCGGAGATGATGTCCAAGATGCCACTTCAACTCCTAAAGAAGCAAAACCAGGCTTTACAACAAATGTAAAAGCCTCAGACCTTGCTAGTCAAATCTCTTGGTTAGACTTTGGCGATACAGCCAACTGGACTGGGACTACGACAGCATCAAAAGGTGAACTTGCTCTCCAAGTCGGTGCGACCTACACCAAAGAAATCATGCCAGGCTATGTGGTCACCATCAAAGTCAAATCTTTAAAACCTTTCCAAGCGACAGAAATCTACAAAAAGCGCTTGGAAGACCGCGGAGCGACGGCTGCTGAAAAAGCGACCTATGACCCCAATGCCAGAAATGGTTATGTGAATAACGTTGGTGGTAATGCGACACAGGCGAGAGCAGCTTTTAATGCTGGTGAAGAAGCCAAAGTTATTGCCGAACCTCAAAGCCAATGGACAGAAATACGAAAAGAAGGCATTAATACTGGGGATAAAAAGAAGACAACCATCAGTGCCGAGTTTGATGGGGGTAATATTGGGGTTCAGTTTGAAGTATCTGCTACCTTCCGTGGAAAAGTGGTCAAACCTGCCATTGTCATGGCAGATGGTGAATCCGCTAACCCAGGTGAATTGGTAATGTTCACCACCAACGGAGAAGGATGGCAACAAATTGGTGAGTGGTATAAAAACGGAAAAACATGGACTAGAACGTTTATTCCACAAGATACAGACAATTTATTTGGTCCAAAACCTACCACAAATATAAATGGAATAAATTTTTATACGGTCAACCTTACCCAACTTCGAGGTTCAACTCAAGCAGGTCCAGATAAAAAAGCTGTTGCTTGGAAGTACTTTGGAAGTGCCGATTTAACAACTGGAGGTCTCGGAACAGGGGTCTTCGGGCCAAATATTTCTGCAAGTGATGTTGCTGTTCCTCTTGTTATGACCAAAGGGGCTTCTGAAATCGGTCTTTACATCGCTTCAGGTGGTAAACAGTCTGCTATGCTAGGATTCTTCCCACTTGATGAAGGAGATGCGCCTGAATCATACGGTAAGGCGATTCATTCGATCGCAACTGTAGATGGAATTACTGGTAAGAAAGTGAACCAACCTTATCTCGGCCACTTGAGTCCTGATATGGATGAAAACAATACCCTTGATTGGACGGGTGATGACAAGGCGACCACTGCTGATGAAGGCATCGACCAATTACTTCCAAATGATCTCAAAGGAAAAACTAATGAGCTGATCAAGATGGACCGGACACGTCCAGGTAATTACACCATTTCAGTGGAAGCTCATACGGGTGGAGCAGCAAAAGCTAACATCTATGGTTGGATAGATTTCAACCAAAACGGAACCTTCGATGAAGATGAACGGTCTGATTTAACAACCATTACTCAAGATGGAACGGCTACGTTAAGCTTTACAAAGAGTAAAACCTATATTGATCCTAGTGTTAAGGAATTAGGGGTACGGTTACGAATTGCTAAGGATGCTGCTCAAATCGAGAGTCCGACAGGAATGGCCTTTTCAGGGGAAGTTGAGGACTTCAAGACTCAAATCACCCACCCACCTAAAGGGGAATTCAAAGAAACAACTGGTCTTCAAGGGGCGAAGCAAACTGCAACTGTAGCCTTTACCGCTCGTGGTTTGCAAGGCTATAGCCTAACTGAGCCAGCAAAAATTGATGAAACAGTAGCTCCACAAATGATAGATAACCGTACAGGGCAAGTCGTTACACCTGGCGCAGATGGCTACTATGCTGTAGCTGGTCAAGGGAAGTACAAGATCACTCCAAACGGAACTTCTGTGGATGTTGAGTTCATTCCTGAAGATCACTTCCTTGGAACAGCGGATGGTATCTCTATTCGTCGTACAGACAGCAATGGCTACGATACGGGTTGGTCAACAAAATTCCCAGCCGATGAAGCCAATGTCGATACTGCCATCAATACCATGGACGGTCTATACATCCCAACAGTTACACCAACGGAAATTGAAGGGGTAGATAAGACTTCATCAGATGTCCAAGGTGCGACTCAAACCGGTACACCAACCTTTAACACAACGACAACAAATGCTAATGGCGAAAAGATCTCTGTCACTCCTAGTCTTACATACCCTGCAAAATTGGTGGACCCAGCGACTGGTCAAGTAACCAATGCAACCTCTGTAACAGTAGCAGGCGAAGGAACATACAGCATTGATGATGCTACTGGTAAAGTAACCTTTGTTCCAGAACCAGGATTCACAGGTACAGCTCAAGGTGTTACCGTATCCGTAACAGCACCTGTCGGAAGAGATAAAGACGGTACCGTCCGTGATGAATACCTTAAGACAGCAACCGCTAAGTACACACCAACTGTAACACCTATCACAGTGACTCCTACAGACAAGGTTTCTGAGGATGTTCAAAATGTTCCTCAAACTCAAACACCAACATTTGATTTGAGTAACGACAAGACTGCTGAAATCACTAGCAAGAAATTGGTGGATCCAGCAACTGGTCAACCGACTGACGAAACAACGGTGACAGTAGCAGGGGAAGGTACATATACAATCGATCCAACTACAGGAGCGGTGACCTTCACACCTGAAAAAGACTTCGTTGGTACTGCAACTGGTGTGACAGTTCAAGCGACTGCAACGATTACCAATGCGAACGGTAAGACAGCAACCATCACATCTGATGCAACTTACACACCAACTGTTGTAGCGGCTGTTCCAACAGCAAACCCTGCAACTTCAAAAGATATCCAAGGTGCGACTCAAACAGGTACACCAACCTTTGTAGGAAAAACTGTTCAAGTAAATGGTGAAGATAAAGCTATTACCATTAAAGACAATAGCTACACATTGCTCGATAAAGATGGTAACGAAGTTTCAACGACACCAGCTTATGCTGCTGATGGTACGACTGAAATCGGTACTTACTCAATCGATCCTACAACTGGACAAGTAACCTTCACACCGACTGATAAATCTTACACTGGTGCAGTGACACCAGCCAAGGTTCAAGCTGAAAGCTCAAACGGTATCAAGGTGGACACAACTTACACACCTGAAATCGTTCCTGTAACACCGACAGCAACCCCAGTTGAAACAGAAGATATCCAAGGTGCTACTCAAACAGGTAAACCTGAATTCAAGGGTGGAATAGTAACCATTGATGGGGTTGAGAAGACAGTAGCCATCAATGAAAATGTTCCAGCAACTTTCGAAGATGGTTCAACAACCAAGACTGTAGACGGTGTAGGTACTTTCACAGTAGCTGCAGATGGAACCGTAACCTTCGTTCCTGAGAAATCATTTGTCGGAACTGCGCCAGCTGTAACGGTTGTTCGTGAAGA
>NZ_JAQFJL010000025.1:0-19788 GCF_030440045.1 Streptococcus sp. SP8
TCCGCACAGTTGAGTAGGGCTGTAAAAGCTGATGAAATCAGCGTAGTAGAGCCCACTCAACCACTGCGTCTTGCTCGACAATCCAAAAATAATTGAGAGGCTAGGACTTTTGTCCCAGCCTCTTTTTCGTATTAAACAAGATGACGTTCAAATGGATCGTCTGAAATTCCTTGATCTAGAATCAGGCGACACCATTCTTTGGCTGAAAAGAGGCTGTGATCCTTGTAATTTCCACAAGACTCAATAGTTGTACCTGGGACATCCTCCCAAGTACTGACAGATGCAATTTCTTCTAAAGAATCTTTGATTACTTTAGCAATTTCCGTACTCGAATGTTGTCCCCACATGATCATATGAAAACCGGTGCGACATCCAAATGGGGAACAATCAATCATACCATCGATGCGTTTGCGAATGAGCATCGCAAGAAGATGCTCGATCGTGTGGAGACCAGCAGTTGGAATCGCATTTTCATTGGGCTGCACCAAACGAATATCAAAATTGGAGATGATGTCTCCTTTGGGTCCAGTTTCCTCACCAATCAAGCGTACATAGGGAGCCTTCACAGCTGTGTGGTCCAATTCAAAACTTTCAACAATTACTTCTTTTGTCATACTCAAATCCTTCTTTGTTTTTCTTGATTATAGCATAAAAAAACAGATTCAACAAAGTGGAAATTAATGAATTCCTCACAGATGTCCCATGAAAGAAAAGTCGACAAAAGAACAAGCATTAAGCAAAAATATAAAAGGTTTTTCCTGTTTTTTTAGATTGTTAATTTTAGTAATTTATGGTAAAATGTAAAAGAATTTTTAATTCAACTAATTAAATAGATTTGGGGTAAAAGCATGAATTTTGTTATTACAGGTGTTTTTGCCGCGGTCATTGGTTTAGTCATTGGATATGTGGGAACTGCTCTTAAAATGAAAGCTTCAAAAGAAGCTGCGGAACTCACCCTTTTGAATGCTGAACAAGAAGCAACGAATTTACGTGGACAGGCTGAACGCGAAGCCGATTTGATTTTAAAAGAGGCGAAGCATGAGTCAAGTTCACTTAAAAAAGAAGCACTTTTGGAGGCAAAGGAAGAAGCCAGAAAATATCGTGAAGAGGTCGATGCTGAGTTTAAGTCAGAACGACAAGAATTGAAGCAATTAGAAAGCCGTTTGGCAGAACGTGCTAGCAATCTTGATCGCAAAGATGACATTTTAACAAGCAAAGAGCAGTCTCTTGAACACAAAGAGCAAAGTCTTACAGATAGAACTAAACACATTGATACGCGTGAACAACAGCTGGAAGAGCTTGAACACAAGAAAGTAGAAGAACTGGAACGTGTCGCTGCTCTAAGTCAAGGAGAAGCGCGTGACATTATTTTGAGTCAGACGGAAGAGCAACTTTCAAAAGAAATTGCCTCACGGATTCGAGATGCTGAATTGGAAGTGAAAGAACGTTCTGATAAAATCGCAAAAGACATTCTCGTGCAAGCTATGCAGCGAATGGCGGGTGATTTTGTTGCTGAGCAAACAAACTCAACCGTTCATTTGCCGGACGATAGTATGAAAGGTCGGATTATTGGTCGTGAAGGTCGCAACATTCGTACCTTTGAGAGCTTGACAGGTGTCGATGTGATTATTGATGATACGCCTGAAGTGGTGACCTTGTCAGGGTTTGATCCGATTCGTCGTGAAATTGCCCGCATGACAATGGAGAGCCTTCTCAAAGATGGTCGGATCCATCCAGCCCGTATCGAAGAGCTGGTTGAGAAGAACCGTCAGGAAATTGACAATCGTATTCGTGAATACGGTGAGGCGGCTGCCTATGAAATTGGTGCGCCAAACCTCCATCCAGATTTGATGAAAATCATGGGACGGTTGCAATTCCGTACTTCTTATGGTCAAAACGTTTTGCGTCACTCCATTGAAGTTGCCAAACTTTCTGGTATTATTGCTAGCGAGTTGGGTGAAAATGCTACCTTGGCACGACGTGCAGGATTCTTACATGATATCGGAAAAGCGATTGACCGTGAAGTGGAAGGAAGTCACGTCGAGATTGGAACTGAATTGGCACGGAAGTACAAGGAACATCCAGTGGTTGTCAATACTATTGCCAGCCACCATGGTGACGTGGAACCAGAAAGTGTCATCGCAGTCATTGTCGCTGCAGCGGATGCCTTGAGTGCAGCTCGACCTGGAGCACGAAGTGAGTCACTTGAAAGCTACATCAAACGCTTGCAAGATCTTGAAGAAATTGCAAATAGTTTTGAAGGAGTTAAGACAAGTTTCGCCCTTCAAGCGGGTCGTGAAATCCGTATTATGGTTAGCCCTGAGGCAATCAAGGATGATAAAGTGACGATCTTGGCTCATGATATTCGTGAGAAGATCGAGTCTAATCTTGAGTATCCTGGAAACATTAAGGTTACCGTGATTCGAGAATTGCGTGCAGTCGATTACGCAAAATAAACAAAAAGCTTGAGATCTAGCATCTCAAGCTTTTTGAATGAAAAAATCAGTTGAAAATTAGGCCGATTTTTGTTACACTAGATAGAAAGACATTGAAGGAGAAATCATGGCGGATCGTGGCTTATTAATCGTATTTTCTGGCCCTTCGGGGGTTGGAAAAGGAACGGTCAGACGAGAAATTTTTGAAAATTCGGACAATCAGTTTCAGTATTCTGTATCGATGACGACGCGTGCACAACGTCCAGGTGAAGTGGATGGTGTCGACTATTTTTTCCGTACACGTGAAGAATTTGAAGATTTGATCCTTCAAGGGCAAATGTTGGAGTACGCTGAGTACGTTGGAAATTACTATGGGACTCCTTTAACCTATGTGAATGAAACCTTGGACAAGGGAATCGATGTATTCCTTGAAATTGAAGTTCAGGGTGCCCTTCAAGTAAAGAAGAAAGTTCCAGATGCAGTTTTTATTTTCTTAACTCCGCCTGATTTGGATGAATTGCAAGATCGATTAGTGGGTCGCGGGACAGATAGTGCAGAAGTTATTGCGCAACGGATTGAAAAAGCAAAAGAAGAAATCGCCATGATGCGTGAATATGACTACGCCATTGTGAACGACGAGGTTCCTCTTGCTGCTGAGCGTGTCAAACGTGTGATCGAAGCAGAGCATTTCCGTGTAGACCGTGTCATTGGCCATTATCTGGATATGTTACCAAACACACAAACTATTGTGAAGAGATAAATAATTAGAAATTAGGTATAGGAATATGATGTTAAAACCTTCTATTGATACATTGCTTGACAAAGTACCATCAAAATATTCATTGGTCATTCTTGAGGCAAAACGGGCCCACGAATTGGAAAGTGGTGCAGTACCAACTCAAGAATTCCAATCAGTTAAATCAACATTACAAGCGCTTGAAGAAATCGAGTCTGGAAACGTAGTTGTTCACCCGGATCCAGAAGCAAAACGTGAAGCGCTTCGTCGTCGGATTGAAGCAGAGCGGATTCGCAAAGAAGAAGAAGAGCGCAAAATTAAGGAACAAATTGCCAAAGAAAAAGAAGATGGTGAAAAAATTTAAGGTTGGGGCTTCTCAATCTTATTTTTTGCTATTTAAAGGGTTCCGTGATAAAGTAAAGCTCATATGATAGAGGCTGGAGGTGAAAAAGTGATAGCAAAAGTCATCGTAGATGTCCCATTGATGCAGACAGATAAACCCTATTCTTATCAGATCCCATCAGAATTTGAGGATATGGTGGAGGCAGGTATGCGAGTTCATGTCCCCTTTGGTAAAGGGAATCGCCTCATTCAAGGGATTGTGGTAGATGTTTTAGAAGAGGCAGACACAAGCGAGGAATTGAAAGCGATTGTGGAGATCTTGGATTACACTCCGGTCTTAAATCAAGAGCAGTTTTGGTTGGCGGATCAATTACGAAAAAGTGTTTTTTCTTATAAGATCACGGTTTTAAAAACCATGCTTCCTTCTCTCCTCAATTCGAGTTATGATAAGATTTTGTATCCTCAACCTTCTTTAGATCCCACTCTCAAAATAAAACTTTTTGGTGCAAAAAATGAAGTTTCTTTTTCTTCTCTAGATGCAGCCGATCAAGCCCAAGTGATGCGGTTGGTCAGAAAAGGAGATTTGGTACTTGAATACAAGGCCAAGGATAAGAAACAAATTAAAACAGAAAAATGGTATCGCGTTAACCAGGAAGGATTAAAAGAACTTCAACTATCAGCGAGAGCTAAAAAAAGGCTAGCATTGAAAGAGCGCCTGTTACTAGAGCAAGGGGAGCAACTCTTAGCAGGATTGTATCAGGATTTTTCACGAGAAGTAGTGGCTTATTTTATTGATCAGGGTGTTTTAGAAATAACAGAACGAGAAGTGAATCGGGCGGCTGCATATTATGAAGGCAAAGAACAGACCCAGGCTCTGCTTTTAAATTCAGAGCAAGCAAAAGCTGTAGAAAGAGTAGTTTTTCAAATTGGGAAAACATCAAAGCCTTTTTTATTAGAAGGTGTGACTGGAAGTGGGAAAACAGAAGTTTATCTGCAGATTATTCAGGAAGTTCTAAATAAGGGGAAAACGGCTATTATGTTGGTTCCTGAGATTTCCCTGACGCCACAGATGACGGATCGTTTTATCTCTCGTTTTGGTCAGGAAGTAGCCATTCTGCACTCGGGCTTATCAAATGGTGAGAAGTATGATCAATGGCGAAAAGTTGAACGTGGGGAGGCCAAGGTAGTCGTTGGAGCGCGCTCAGCCATCTTTGCTCCTTTAAAAAACATCGGAGCTATCATCATTGATGAGGAGCACGAGGCTTCCTACAAACAAGATAGTAATCCACGCTACCACGCAAGGGAAGTCGCAGTCCTAAGGGCTCAGTACAATCAAGCAGTCTTGCTTCTTGGATCTGCTACACCAAGTATAGAATCGCGGGCTCGTGCAACAAAAGGGGTTTATGAATTAATTCGTCTCACCCAGCGGGCCAATCCGGCAGCCAAAATTCCAGAAGTTAAAGTCGTTGATTTTCGTGATTATATTGGCCAAAATGAAGCTGGTAACTTCACTCCGGTTCTAGTGGAAGCTATTGCTGATCGCTTGCAGAAAAAAGAGCAGGTTGTCTTGATGTTGAACCGCCGTGGTTATTCCAGTTTTGTCATGTGTCGCGAGTGTGGAACTGTAGATACTTGTCCCAATTGTGACATCTCTTTGACCCTCCACATGGATACTAAAACCATGAACTGTCATTATTGTGGCTATAGTAAAGCGATTCCTCGACACTGTCCAAATTGCCAAAGTCCTTCCATTCGTTATTACGGGACAGGAACACAAAAAGCTTATGATGAATTACAAGAGATCTTTCCTGAAGCTAAAATTTTGCGCATGGATGTGGATACCACTCGAAAAAAAGGGAGCCACGCAGCAATATTAGATGCTTTCGGGAATGGAGAAGCGGATATTTTGTTAGGGACGCAAATGATTGCGAAGGGCTTGGATTTTCCAAATGTGACGTTAGTGGGTGTCTTGAATGCGGATACTTCTTTAAATTTACCGGATTATCGATCTTCAGAGAGAACCTTTCAACTCTTGACTCAGGTGGCAGGAAGGGCCGGACGAGCAGAGAAAGAAGGAGAGGTTATCATTCAGAGCTATAACCCCAATCATTATGCGATTCGATTTGCCAAAGACCAAGATTATGAAGGTTTTTTTGCCTATGAAATGCAGATTCGCCGGCAGTTAGGCTATACGCCTTATTACTTCACAGTTGGGTTAACCCTATCCCATAAGAGTGAGGAAATTGTGATGGAGAAGTCACATCAGGTCATGGAAATTCTCCGATCTGGCTTATCTGATCAGGTCCAAATCTTAGGACCAACACCTAAACCAATTGCACGCACACATAATTTGTATCATTATCAAATCATTGTGAAATATCGTTTCGAAGAAGGCATGACTCAGGTCTTGAATCAAATCTTAGAATTTACACAAGAAAGAGGCAACCAAGATCTACGTGTCAGTATTGATAATGAACCTCAAAGTTTTATGTAAGGAAGAAAGAAATGACAAAATTAATTTTTATGGGAACGCCTGATTTTTCAGCGACGGTTTTAAAGGGATTGTTAGCAGATTCGCGCTATGAAATTTTGGCGGTTGTGACTCAACCAGACCGCAAAGTAGGTCGCAAAAAAGAGATTCGAATGACCCCGGTAAAGCAGGTAGCTTTGGACCATCAACTACCGGTTCTTCAGCCGGAGAAATTATCGGGTAGTCCAGAAATGGAAACTCTCTTATCACTAGATGCAGATGGAATTGTGACCGCTGCTTTTGGACAATTTTTACCGACAAAATTGTTGGAGAACTTTCAGTTTGCGGTGAATGTTCACGCGTCTTTATTACCTAAATATAGAGGTGGAGCTCCCATTCACTATGCCCTGATCAATGGTGACGAAGAAGCTGGGGTTACAATTATGGAAATGGTCAAGGAAATGGATGCTGGAGACATGATTGCAGCTCGTTCTCTCCCAATTTTAGATGAGGACAATGTGGGAACCTTGTTTGAAAAATTGGCTGTCCTTGGACGGGATCTACTCCTAGATACTTTGCCAGATTACCTAGCAGGGGAGATCCAGCCAAGGCCACAAGATCCTAGTTTGGTCACATTTTCACCAAATATTTTGCCGGAAGAAGAAGTTTTGGAGTGGACCAAAACCAACCGCCAAGTCTTTAACCAGATCCGAGGGATGAATCCTTGGCCTGTCGCTCATACCTTGTTAAATGATCAACGCTTTAAAGTTTATGAAGCAGAGCTATGCGAGGGCAATGGAAATCCAGGAGAAGTGATTGGTTTGAGCAAAAAAGAGTTGATAGTAGCTGCAGGTGAAGGCGCGCTATCCCTCAAAGTTGTGCAGCCTGCAGGAAAACCCAAAATGTCCATTACAGACTTTTTGAATGGTGCGGGCCGTCAATTGAAAGTAGGAGATTACTTTGGAAGGTAAACAAATGAATGCGCGTGAACAGATACTTGGAGTTTTAGAAGAGGTTTTTGAACATGGAGCCTATTCTAATCTTGCCTTAAATCAAGCACTAGAACATTCTCAACTTTCAGATAAAGATAGAAGTTTTGTTACGGAAGTTGTATATGGTACCGTAGCGCGGAAGATAACACTCGAGTGGTATCTCGCCCACGTGATTGAGGACCGGACGAAATTAGATCCTTGGCTCTATTATCTTTTGCTGATGAGTTTGTATCAGCTGGTCTACTTGGATCGCATTCCTGACCATGCCATCGTCAATGAAGCTGTCCGGATAGCAAAACATCGTAAAGAAGGCAGTGAGAAGTTTGTCAATGCTATTCTTAGAAAGCTCCTTCGCGAGGGACTACCAGCTATTGATACGATTAAGCGAAAGAACAAACGTTATTCGGTAGAGTATTCCCTACCTGTATGGTTGGTCAAAGCATTGATCGAAGAATATGGTGAAGAACGTTCTTGCGCTATTTTTAAGAGTCTCTATCAGCGTAATAAATCAAGTATTCGTGTGATTGATCTTGACGAAAAAGAAGAGTTGGCTCAGACATTAGAAGCAAAATCTTCACTACTTGCCCCCTCTGCCCTCGTGAAAGATCAGGGACATTTTGCAGCGCACGCTTTGTTTAAAGAAGGACGCATTGCCATTCAAGACGAGTCCAGTCAATTGGTGGCTCCAGCTTTGGATTTGCAAGGGGATGAGTGGGTTTTAGATGCCTGTGCAGCGCCAGGTGGAAAGACGACTCACATCGCTTCTTATCTCACGACTGGGAAAGTCACAGCCCTGGATCTCTATGACCATAAACTCAAATTGATTCAAGAAAATGCTAATCGGCTCCATGTTGCGGACAAAATTTTGACAAAGAAGTTAGATGCGACAAAAGTCTATGAAACATTTGGACCAGATGCTTTCGATAAAATTTTGGTGGATGCACCTTGTTCGGGGATTGGTCTGATACGGAGAAAGCCTGATATCAAGTACAATAAAGAGGGTGCAGATTTTATATCTTTACAAGCTATTCAATTGGCAATTCTGGATAGTGTTTGTCAAAGTGTGCGTAAAGGTGGTATAATAGTGTACAGTACGTGTACAATTATGGGGAAAGAAAATTTTGAAGTGGTAGATCAATTTTTGAAAAACCATCCAAATTTCGAACAAGTCCCATTGGATCACGAAAGAAAAGATATTCTTAAAAATGATTGTATCCTTATTACACCCGAATTATATGGAAGTGACGGCTTCTTTATCAGTCGTTTTAAGAGAATGTCATAATATCAGGAGGAAACTGACAGTATGGATATGACGATCTTAACCGATGTAGGTCAAAGACGGACAAATAACCAAGACTATGCAAATCAATATACAAACAAGGCAGGAAAACCGATGGTTTTTCTTGCTGATGGTATGGGAGGACACCGTGCCGGAAATATTGCTAGTGAAATGGCAGTCACAGACCTAGGTGCGGCTTGGGTTTCTTCTGAGATCGAGACGGTTAATCAAGTACGGGAATGGTTTGCAGAACATTTAGAAGCTGTGAATCGTCGGATTCATTTGGCTGGGCAAGATGATGAGCACAAAGGAATGGGAACGACACTAGAAGCCTTGGCTTTTGTAGAAGGACAAGTGATTTATGCTCACGTTGGGGATTCACGGATTGGCCTCATTCGTCAGGGCAAATACCAGCAGTTGACCAGTGACCATTCTCTTGTAAATGCTCTTTTACGAGCAGGTCAAATTACAGAGGAAGAAGCAGCCCATCATCCTCAACGTAACATCATCACTCAGTCCATTGGCCAAAAAGATGAGTTAGAGCCGGATTATGGTTTGGTGACGGTTGAAGCAGATGATTATATTTTGATCAATAGTGACGGTTTAACCAATATGATTGGCCCAGATGAAATCAGAGATATTGTCTTGAGTGATGTTTCACTGGAAGAAAAAGCTCAAACCTTGATTCGTTTTGCCAATAATGCTGGAGGCTTGGATAATATCACTGTTGTACTGCTCCACTTCACTGAGGAGGACGCGGCATGATTCAAATCGGCAAAATTTTTGCCGGGCGATATAAAATCATCCAACAAATTGGACGCGGCGGGATGGCAGATGTTTATCTTGCGCGTGATTTGATTTTAGATGGGGAAGAAGTTGCAGTCAAGGTACTGCGTACGAATTACCAGACGGATCCCATTGCAGTTGCGCGTTTTCAGCGTGAAGCAAAGGCGATGGCGGAGCTGGACCATCCAAATATCGTTCGGATTACAGATATTGGCGAAGAAGAAGGACAACAATACCTTGCAATGGAATATGTTGCAGGTTTAGACTTGAAACGCTATATCAAAGAAAATGCTCCTTTATCAAATGAAGAAGCTGTTCGTTTGATGGGGCAGATCCTTCTAGCTATGCGTCTTGCCCATACGCGTGGCATTATCCATAGAGATTTAAAACCACAGAATGTCCTCTTGACACCAGATGGAACAGCAAAAGTTTCAGACTTTGGGATTGCAGTGGCCTTTGCAGAGACTAGTTTGACCCAGACCAACTCGATGTTGGGGTCGGTTCATTATTTGTCCCCTGAGCAGGCGCGTGGTTCAAAAGCTACGGTGCAAAGTGACATCTACGCTATGGGAATCATTTTCTATGAGATGTTGACAGGACACATTCCTTATGATGGAGATAGTGCAGTCACAATTGCTTTGCAGCATTTTCAAAAGCCACTCCCATCTATTCGTGAAGAAAATAAGAATGTTCCACAAGCTTTAGAAAATGTAGTGATCAAAGCGACAGCTAAAAAACTGACGGATCGCTATAAATCAGTGGCAGAGATGTATGTGGATCTTTCAAGTTGCTTGTCCTATGAGAGAAGAAATGAGAAAAAACTGGTTTTTGAAGACCAAGCGAAAGCTGATACAAAGACTCTTCCAAAAGTGAGTCCAACTCCAAAGACGGCTCCTGTTCCAATCTCTGAGGTACGCAGTGAAATCAGTTCGGTAGATCCTAATCGACCATTATCTGACCAGCAGACAATGGCACCAAGTAAAAAGCCAAGAAGACGCTTGCGGGCGCGCTACAAGGTCTTGTTTGTTGCCATTGCACTAGTTCTTGCAGCCTTTACTTTCTTGTTGTATATGAGCCCAGCCAATAAAACAGTTCCAGATGTTTCCGGCAAAACCATTGCCGAAGCTAGAGCGGTTATTGAGGGACAAGACCTTCAAGTCGGTGAAGAGAAGGAAGAGTACAGTGATTCGGTTGCAGAAGGCTATGTCATTCGAACCAATCCAAATGCAGGGGCTCAAAAGAAAGAACAAAGTCGAATTGATTTGATTGTTTCAAAAGGACCAAACAGCTTTGAAATGCCAAATTACGTGGGTGAAACACGGGCAGCAGCAGAAGAAGATCTGAAAAATACTTATAAAGTATCAAGCAAAATGATCACGATTGAAGAAGTTGAGACCTTCGATTATGCTGCAGGGACAGTTCTTGAACAAACCCCAGCTCCAGGAGAGCAATATTCTCTGAATTCAAAAAACAAGATTGTTTTGAAAGTAGCGAAAGAAACGACTTCAATTGAAATGCCAAACTATGTTGGATCAACTTACGATTTTGCTAGAAGTAATTTGATTGAGATCTATGGTATTAAAGAAGCCAATATCGAATTAAGAAAAACAGAACATCTCCCTGATGGGGTAGTTGTTTCTGCCGGTCAAATTGTCAGTCAAACTCCAGAAGTTTCGAGTACGGTGGATATTAACCGAACACGAATTGTTTTGACTGTATATGAGCCTAAAGTGACAGCTTCTTCAAGTACGAAAGCATCATCAAGTTCAGATACATCTAGTTCATCTTCTGCTGAACGATCAGATACAGAAAGTTCTAGCAGTAGTGCAACTGGTGGAGATTCATAAATCAGTCTAAGACTCAGATGGATTTCTGAGTCTTTTTGATTGTATGCGTTTATCCAACCATAGACGGAAGTCAAATGAGGAAAAATTTGATAAAATAGGAAAAGATGAGGTAAACTATGTGGAAAATACAAATTTTTATTTTCGTTGAAGCCGTTTTGTTAACATTAGCAGCGATCACCATTTTATCAATCGATTTTTCCAGATTTGTTGTCTTAATGGTTCTCTTTTTGCTTCTTATGTACTACTATTTTGGCAAACAAAAAGCGAATTTTCTATTGATCGCGCTGAGTGTGCTCTTGTTTTTTATCGTGATGCTGAATCCTTTTGTGATTGCAGCCATTTTATTTGCTGTGGTTTATGGTTTATTGATCGCCTATCCTTATATGTATAAGGAAAATGAAGCGGTTGTGTTTGATGTTGAAGAGGATACGAAAATTCGTCAGGAAAAAACTCGATGGATTGGTGATTTACAACATTTTTCAAAGCAAAGTCGAGGGTATCGAGATCTGAATGTGATCCGAGTTTTTGGGAATGACACCCTCCATTTAGAGGAGGTAGCCATTTGCAATTGGGACAATGTAGTGATCATTCGGAAAGGGTTTGGAAATACAAAAATTATCTTACCGATTGATTTGGAATTGCATTTACAAATTAACACCCTGTATGGAGATCTGAAGTTTTTGGATCTTCCTGTCCGTAAAATGAGGAATGAAACCATAGACATTGAAACGGCACATTATCGGAGATCGCACCGTTCTATAAAAATTGTGTTAGTTGGTATTGTTGGGGATGTTGAGGTGATTCGCGCATGAAGAAATTAGACTATCTCCTATTGTACTTCTATTCCCTAATGGTGGTTGCGGTCATTTGTCATACCATTTTCCATTTTGTTGGTTTTCAGTGGGGCAAACTTCTCTCAGATCTTTCCTTGCTTCAATCATTCCTATTTTTGGTTTTTAGTCTGACGCTTGCATTGACGGCTTTGGTTGTCTTAATTATCAAAATCACGCAATTTGTAACGGTCCATGCAGTACAACAAAAGGTAGAATCTATCCTGACTGCTTCACAGCGAAAAGAAATTGCCCCAAAAGAATTGAATCAACAGTTAGATTTATTGGACAGCAAATTACTTCGACTAGAAGAAAATTTACAAAAGAGTGAAAATCGTGTGATGCGAAATGAAGAAGAAATTGTGGAAATCGAGCGTAAGAGAATTGCGCGTGATCTACATGATACGGTTAGTCAAGAATTGTTTGCAGCCAATATGATTTTATCTGGAGTGGCAGCACGGGCTCTTGAGTTAGAGAAAAGTCAGATCCAGCAGCAACTAAATGGTGTGTCAGATATTCTAGGTACAGCCCAAAATGATTTACGCGTCTTGCTCCTACATCTTCGTCCTACAGAATTGGAAGGAAAAAGTTTGGTAGAAGGGATGGAGATGATTTTTAGAGAATTGAAGGAAAAGAGTAACCTAGCAGTTGTCTTCCATCATAATGACGTGAGCATTCCAAAAGAAATGGAAGAACATCTATTTCGGATCGTCCAAGAAATTGTCAGCAATACCTTGAAACACGCTAGAGCTCAACAAATGGATGTCTTTTTGCAACAGGAAGGAAAACAACTTCATTTACGGATGGTAGATGATGGAATCGGATTTGAGCAGGAAAAATTGGAACGATTGAGTTATGGGTTGAAAAATATTCAAGAACGTGTAGAAGACATGGCGGGAACCATTAAAATAAGAACGAGTCCTCAAAAGGGAGTGGCTGTAGATATTCGCGTTCCCCTCCTTGTAAAAGATAAAAATGAAAAGGAAACTGTATGAAAGTATTATTAGTAGATGATCATGAAATGGTCCGATTGGGATTGAAAAGCTTTTTGTCCATGCAAACCGATATTGAGCAGGTCTTAGAGGCGAAAAATGGGCATGAAGGGGTGGAGTTGGCGCTGAAAGAAAGACCAGACGTCATCATCATGGATATTGTGATGCCAGAGCTAAATGGAATCGATGCGACTCTAGCCATCCTAAAAGAGTGGCCGGAAGCTAAAATTGTCATTTTGACGTCTTATTTAGATAACGAAAAGATTTACCCTGTCTTAGATGCCGGTGCAAAAGGGTATATTTTAAAGACCTCGTCAGCAACTGAGATCTTACAGGCTGTCAGAAAGGTTGCAAAGGGAGAATTTGCAATTGAGACAGAAGTTAGTCAAAAAGTTGAGTCACGAAAGAACCATGCTGAATTGCATGATGATTTGACAGCTAGAGAACGAGATATTCTGGCTTTATTGACGAAAGGATATGAAAATCAACGAATAGCAGATGAACTCTTCATTTCTTTAAAAACAGTGAAGACCCATGTCTCCAACATCTTATCGAAATTAGAAGTCAGTGATCGGACGCAAGCAGTCGTCTATGCCTTTCGACACCATCTGGTGAATCAAGAAGATTTTTAAAAGGAAACATGCTATAATAGAGCGTGATCATAAGGGGGAGACAAGTGGACGCAAAATTACGTTATAAAGCCAAAAAAGTTAAAATCGTCTTTTTTGATATTGATGATACATTACGTGCAAAAGAAACAGGATTGATCCCAGAATCTGTCAAAGACGTCTTCCATCAGTTGAAAGAAAAAGGAATCCGAACAGGGATTGCAACCGGCAGAGGGATTTTTGGGGTTGTTCCTGAAATCATGGACTTAAAGCCTGATTTTCTAGTAACCTTAAACGGTGCCTATATAGAAGATACAAAAGGAACTGTGATCTACCAATCACCAATCAATGAAGCAATCGTTTCTTCTTTTGTAGATTGGGCCAAAGAATCCGAGATTGATTATGGGTTAGTGGCTAGTCATCAAGCTGCCCTGTCTAATCGGACACCCTTGATCAGTGATGCTATTGACATCATTTATCCCAACTTACCCGTAGATCCAGATCTGCATTTGAAAGAACCTATTTTCCAAATGTGGACCTTTGATGAACAGGATAGTGAGCTAGAGTTGCCCCCTTCTTTGCAAGAGGACTTGCGCCTAGTTTCGTGGCATCCCCATTCGTCAGATGTTGTTCGTTTTGAAGCTTCAAAAGCTTCAGGAGTTTCTCATCTTGTAAATCATTTGGGCTTGAAGCCAGAGAATGTTTTAGTATTTGGGGATGGATTAAATGATCTAGAACTGTTTGATTATGCTGGAATTAGTATCGCAATGGGAAAATCTGCCCCAGAGTTACAAGAAAAAGCTGATTATATCACTAAGAATTTAGAAGAAGATGGCATATTCTATGCCTTAGAGGAGTTAAATATGGTTGAAAAAGAATTGACGTTACCACAGTTAGAACTTGCTACGGCTGACGGTCCTGTCGCTGTGATCAAAACCAATCACGGTAAGATGAACATTCAATTGTTCCCGGATCAAGCGCCAAAAACAGTTGCAAACTTTGTAGCTCTTGCTAAGTCTGGTTATTATGATGGTGTCATTTTCCATCGGATTATTAAAGATTTTATGATCCAAGGGGGAGATCCAACAGGCACAGGTATGGGTGGTGAATCCATCTATGGGGAGAGCTTCGAAGATGAGTTTTCAAAAGAATTGTACAATATTCGCGGAGCCCTTTCAATGGCAAATGCTGGACCAAACACAAATGGCAGCCAATTCTTTATTGTACAAAATCAACATCTCCCATATTCGAAAAAGGAATTGGTCCGCGGTGGCTGGCCTGAAAAAATTGCCGAAATCTATACGACAGAAGGGGGAACTCCTCACCTAGATCAACGCCATACAGTATTTGGTCAATTGATGGATGAAGCTTCTTTTGCTGTGTTGGATGAGATCGCGGCTGTTGAGACAGGGATGATGGATAAGCCAGTAGAAGATGTCGTGATTGAAACCATCGAAATTGAGGACTAATATGAAAATTGGAGATAAGTTAGAAGGAACCATCACAGGAATTCAACCTTACGGCGCCTTTGTCGAACTAGAGTCGGGTGTGACGGGCTTGATTCATATCTCAGAGATTAGAAGTGGTTATGTAAGTAATATTCAGGATATTCTGTCGATTGGGGAGAAGGTCTTTGTTCAAGTCATCGATGTTGATGAATATACCAACAAAGCTAGTCTCTCTCTGAGAACGCTTGAAGAGACCCCGCAACGAAGCATTCGACACCATCGCTTTTCTAATGACCGTCACAAGAGTGGTTTTGCCCCCTTAGCTCAACAGATGCCGACCTGGGTCAAAGAAGGAAAGGTATTCTTTAGCAAACAAGAAAAAAAATAAAAACTTCGATAGGTTGATGAAACCTATCGAAGTTTTTTTGATATAGAGAATTATTCAAATTCGTAAAGGGTAGTAGAAAGGTAACGTTCTCCATTATCTGGTGCAAGAGCAAGAACTTTTTTACCGCTTCCCAATTCTTTTGCGACTTCAATAGCAGCATAGATAGCAGCTGCGCTTGAGATACCGACTAAGAATCCTTCAGCTCCACCGATAGCGCGTGCAAGTTCGAAAGCTTCTTCTGAAGATACGCGACGAACACCATCATATGCATTAGTGTCTAAAGTATTTGGGATAAAACCAGCTGAAATCCCTTGGATTTTATGTGGTCCAGGTTTTTCGCCAGAAAGGACTGCAGATTCATTGGCCTCAACGGCATAGACTTTGACAGCAGGATTATTCTTTTTCAAAGTATGAGAAATACCAGAAACAGTACCACCAGTACCAACACCTGCGACAAAAGCATCTAAACCATCTTTTCCAAAGGCATCAACGATTTCTTGTCCTGTTGTTCTTTCATGTACCTCTGGGTTAGCAGGGTTTTCAAATTGAAGAGGAAGGAAGCCATTTCTTTCTGCAGCGATTGCTTCAGCTTTAGCGATAGCGCCTTTCATTCCTTCACTTCCAGGAGTCAAAACGAGTTCAGCTCCATAGGCTTGTATGATTTTACGACGTTCCACACTCATGGTTTCAGGCATGACAATCACAACTTTGTATCCTTTAGCTGCGCCAACCCATGACAAACCAATCCCTGTGTTCCCACTAGTTGCTTCGACAATGGTATCACCTGGTTTGATCAAGCCATCCGCTTCAGCTTTTTCAATCATGCTCAAAGCAATCCGGTCTTTGACAGATGATCCAGGATTGAAGGCTTCGAGTTTGACATAGACATCTGCAGCTCCTTCAGGAACAAGACGATTCAATTTGACAATCGGAGTGTTCCCAATCAATTCTGTAATATTTTCATAAATAGCCATAATATACCTCAGTTCTAGGTTTTCTTGATACTAACAAGTATAGTCCCTTGCGGGAAGAATGTAAAATATAGAAATTTTATGGGTGTGATAAAAAAAAACTATCGTTGCCGATAGTTTTTTAATTATTTTTCTACAGAAAGTAGGGGGACTTCAACCTCACGAATTCCTTGATCCTCAATAATGACTTTGCCATTGTAAAATTCGACTAAAGCTGCTGTGATAGAGTTTGTGTTTTCTTTATCCACAAAAATAGTTGTCATCACCTGATCTGTGAACATTGGATCTTGTTCCGCCAATTGATGGTCTTTTAAGAAATTAGCAAATTCTTGGTATTGGGAATAAGAAAGTGTGATCCCAAGAACCACTTGCTCTTTGATTTCTACCAGTCCAATTTCTCGAACTGCTTGTGCCACACTTCCAGCATAAGCACGAATTAGACCGCCAGCACCTAATTTAATACCTCCAAAATAGCGTGTAACCACGACACAACTATTAGTGATGCGATGATTCTCCAAAACTCCTAACATCGGTACCCCAGCTGTTCCGCTAGGCTCTCCATCATCACTGGTCCGTTTGATATCACTTTGTTCTCCTATGATGAAAGCAGAGCAGTTATGTGTAGCCTTATAGTGTTCCTTTTTGATGGCATTGATAAAATCTCTAGCTTCCTCTTCAGAGGAGACTCGCTTGACATGACAAATGAATTTTGATTTTTTGATTTCTTCTTGAACAGTACCGTTCTCTTTAAATGTAACATATTCCATATTCTTATTTTACAAAAAAAGAATGATTTTCTCCAACTTTTGCGAATTAATAAGTATGAAGATAGAAGATTCTTATGGAAGACTCTTAACGGAGAGTCAAATGACAAATGATCTAAAAGAAATTGCTCAAGAACTTCCAGCTATAGAAAAACAGAATGGAAGGTACCAATGCTTTCGATGTGGCAGTATGATTGATCAAAAACTGTGGAAGTTGAGTGAAGAGGTACTGTATTGTAGAGCCTGTATCCAATTAGGAAGGATCCGGAGTGATCAAAAACTTTATGCTATTGCACAGCAAGACTTTGAAGGTCAAGAGGTGCTAAACTGGAAAGGGACCTTGACTTCCTATCAACAAGAGGTATCTGAAGGACTTATCCAAGCAGTTAAAGCAGGAAAACATGCCTTGGTACATGCTGTGACAGGAGCTGGAAAAACGGAAATGATGTATCAGGTTGTAGCAACAGCTATCAAGGCAGGAAAAGCAGTCTGTATTGCTACCCCAAGAATCGATGTCTGTATCGAACTGTACGGAAGAATGAAGGATGATTTTTCCTGCCCCATCTCTTTGCTTCATGGAGAATCGGAGCCCTATTTTAGAACGCCTTTAGTGATCGCTACAACCCACCAATTGCTAAAGTTTTATCAGGCTTTTGATCTCCTTATTATAGATGAGGTAGATGCTTTTCCCTATGTGGATAATCCAATCTTATATAAAGCAGCTCAGAATGCAATAAAAAAAGAGGGGAATACCCTATATTTGACAGCAACCTCTACAGATGAGCTAGATAAAAAGGTTAAGAAAAAAGAAATCATTCGTTATAGTCTTCCAAGAAGATTTCATGGGAACCCACTAGTGGTCCCTGAAATAAAATGGGTGCCGAAAATTAGAGAAAAAATTGAAAAAGGAAGAATCCCTTACGAACTATTGCAACTGATCAAGAAACAAAGACAGACTCACTACCCATTGTTAATCTTTGTATCTGAAATAGAATTAGGACAACAATTCACTGAGAACTTAAAAAAATACTTTCCCAAAGAAACAGTAGGTTTTGTATCCTCACAGACAACAGACCGCCTACGAATGGTAGAAAAGTTTAGAAACAAAGCCATAACCATGCTAGTCTCGACAACAATTTTAGAAAGAGGAGTGACTTTTCTATTTGTAGATGTCTTTGTTTTAGAAAGTAATCACAAATTATTTACTAAAAGTGCCCTCGTACAAATTTCAGGAAGGGTCGGTCGAAGTAAAGAAAGACCAACAGGTGAACTACTTTTTCTATCAGATGGTATAACACGAGGAATGAAAAAAGCGATTAAAGAAATAAAGGAAATGAATCAGGAGGCTGGATTTTGAAAGAATGTCTGCTTTGTACTAAAGAGTTGAAAACTGGTGAACATTTCATAGATCTTATAATTATGAATCAACAAGAAGAATGGATTTGTAAAGAATGCAAAGAAGGCTTCGAACAAATTGGCGAAATCCATTGTCCTAGATGTTATAAAGATAAGGAGGAGAAAGTATGTAAAGATTGCGAATACTGGATACAAAAGGGGAATATGGTAGAACATGAAGCATTATATAGATATAATGCAGCAATGAAGGACTATTTCAAACGATATAAATTTGAAGGAGATCGTTTATTAGGAATGGTATTTGCATGTGACATCAAAAAAGCCTTGAAAAAGTATAAAAGCTATACGATAATACCGACTCCAATCAGCCATGAAAAAAAGCAGGAAAGAGGATTCAATCAAGTATCGACTATACTAGATTTTGCAGAGATAAAGTACAACAGTCTATTCCAAAAAGAAGACACTTTAACCCAATCAAAAAAAACAAGAGAAGAAAGATTAAAAACCACTCAGCACTTTCAATTAAAAGGAGAAATTTCAGGAAAGCAGAAATATCTAATCTTCGATGATATCTACACAACGGGCAAAACAATCGAATTAATGAAGCGCCTACTAATTGAAAAAGGTGTGAAAGAAATAAAGACATTTTCAATCGCAAGGTAAAAAAAGATTTGCAAAAACTTTATGAAAGCGTTATAATATACATATAAATAAAAACATAATGTTTAGAAAGTAGGTACTAATATGATTAAATATAGTATCCGTGGTGAAAACCTAGAAGTAACAGAAGCCATTCGCGACTATGTCGTTTCTAAACTCGAAAAGATTGAAAAATATTTTCAGGCAGATCAAGAGCTAGACGCTCGAGTAAACTTAAAAGTTTACCGTGAAAAGACCGCAAAAGTAGAAGTGACCATTCCGCTTGGATCTATCACACTTCGTGCAGAAGATGTCTCTCAAGATATGTACGGTTCAATTGATCTGGTTGTGGATAAAATTGAACGTCAAATTCGTAAGAATAAAACAAAAATCGAAAAGAAAAATCGTATTAAATCTGGTGCAGGTAAATTGTTTACCGATGCAGTTGTAGAAGAAGCAGCAACCACAGAAAAAGTTGTTCGCTCAAAAACAATTGATCTAGAACCAATGGATTTAGATGAAGCGATCCTTCAAATGGATCTATTAGCACACGATTTCTTCATTTATCGTGATGCAGAGGATAACACAACAAATGTGATCTACCGTAGAGAAGATGGAGACATCGGTCTATTGGAAGTAAAAGAATAAAGATCAAAAAGAGATTGAAAACATCAATTAAATTATAGAGGAATCAGGAGCATCTATGCTCCTGATTTTTTTATATAAACCAAAAAAGTAAAAAAACTTTCAAAAAAATAAAATTTTTTGGAAAAAAGTGTTGACAGTAAGAGAAGGTCATGATATACTAATATAGTTGTCGCGCGAGAGCGACAAAGACCTTTGAAAACTGAACAAGACGAACCAATGTGCAGGGCGCTACAACAAAAGTTGTAGTAACTGAACAA
>NZ_JAQFJL010000026.1:0-16207 GCF_030440045.1 Streptococcus sp. SP8
AGATATTGATCCTGAGGAGCGAAGCGACGTGAGGGCTATAGCGTAACATGAAATTAGCCTATAAGGCGCAACCGAGCTTAGAGATATTGATCCTGAGGAGCGAAGCGACGTGAGGGCTATAGCGTAAAATGAAAAAAGCCTGTAAGGCGTAACCGAACTTAGAGATATTGATCCTGAGGAGTGAAGCGACGTGAGGGCTATCACTTACCAGAGTCATGTTTATATTCAAAGAATAAAAGAGAAAAAATAGAGTTTCGTGAGAAGCTTCTTTTTTTGGATTTTCTAGTCAAAAATAGTGCAAATATGCAAACGATTGCTATTGCGTCGTTGCTTGATTTGTGAAAATAAAAAAATTAGCAAATGAAAACGCTTTACAGGGTGGTTTCCCTTGATAAAATTCCTGTAAAGCGATATCATAGAGAAGAAGAAATTTTGGAGGAATAACATGTCTCATATTAAATTTGACTACTCAAAAGTTTTGGGTAAATTTGTTGCCCCACATGAAGTGGAATATATGCAACCACAAGTGACTGCAGCTGATGAATTGATCCGTAAAGGAACAGGTGCTGGTAGTGACTTCCTAGGTTGGTTGGACCTTCCTGAAAATTATGACCGTGAAGAATTTGACCGCATCTTGAAAGCTGCTGAACAAATCAAAGCAGACAGCGATGTTTTGGTCGTGATCGGTATCGGTGGATCATACCTTGGAGCGAAAGCTGCCATTGACTTCTTGAACCACCACTTTGCAAACTTGCAAACAAAAGAAGAACGCAAAGCGCCACAAATCCTTTACGCTGGAAACTCCATCTCATCTACTTACCTTGCTGACTTGGTAGAGTATGTTTCAGATAAAGATTTCTCAGTCAACGTGATTTCTAAATCAGGTACAACAACTGAACCAGCGATCGCTTTCCGTGTCTTCAAAGAACTCTTGGTGAAGAAATATGGTCAAGAAGAAGCCAATAAACGGATCTACGCGACAACTGACCGTGCCAAAGGTGCTGTAAAAGTAGAAGCAGATGCCAATGGTTGGGAAACATTTGTAGTTCCAGATGATATCGGTGGACGCTTCTCAGTCTTGACACCAGTTGGATTGCTTCCAATTGCTGCATCAGGCGCAGATATCAAAGCCCTTATGGAAGGTGCAAACGCAGCTCGTAAAGACTACACTTCAGATAAAATCTCTGAAAACGAAGCATACCAATACGCAGCAGTTCGTAACATCCTTTACCGTAAAGGATATGCTACCGAAATCTTGGTAAACTACGAGCCATCCCTTCAATACTTCTCAGAATGGTGGAAACAATTGGCTGGTGAGTCAGAAGGAAAAGACCAAAAAGGGATCTACCCAACTTCAGCTAACTTCTCAACAGACTTGCACTCATTGGGTCAGTTTATCCAAGAAGGAACTCGTATCATGTTTGAAACAGTTGTCCGTGTGGACAAACCACGTAAGAACGTGATCATCCCTACATTGGAAGAAGACCTTGATGGACTTGGTTACCTCCAAGGAAAAGACGTTGACTTCGTAAACAAAAAAGCAACTGACGGTGTTCTTCTTGCCCACACTGACGGTGACGTGCCAAACATGTACGTAACTCTTCCTGAGCAAGATGCCTTCACTCTTGGTTATGCCATCTACTTCTTCGAATTGGCCATCGCCCTTTCAGGTTACTTGAACGCGATCAACCCATTTGACCAACCAGGTGTTGAAGCCTACAAGAAAAATATGTTTGCCCTTCTTGGTAAACCAGGATTTGAAGAACTTGGAGCAGAACTCAACGCTCGTCTTTAATCAATAGACAAAACGGCTTCGTAAGAGGTCGTTTTTTTGTATCTATTTCCCCATTTAGTGATGAATTGGTGCCATCAGGAGATTTATGATATAGTAGAAGGAGCATTTTTATACTTTGTTCATCAAATGATTTTCACTCACTATGATCATCAAATGAGACAAAGAGAATCAAAAAGGAGAGAGTATGACAAGAGAAGATAAACAGTCTTTTGCAGTGCCGGAAGAGGAGCAAATAAAGGAATCTTTTCCCAATGAACTTCAAAAAGATCAGTTAGAGGCAACTGTTGAGATGCGATCCAAACGTAATTGGAAAAAAATAATTTTATTATCAATGTTGGCTTTAATCATCATGTTATGCGGAGTGATTAGTTTATTATTTGGTAAAATTGCTGGTTATGCATGGGGGAAGTCTGCTCAGACAGTCAAAGAATCCCAACGTTTCGAACTCTTAACTCGAGTGAAAGAGGAGGCGAAAAAAACAAAAACTGGTTTCGTATCCAAAAAAAATGACGTCATCTTTTTATGGACACTTAAGGATTTAGGTTTGTTAAGTTATAATAATTCATCTAAACTTGGATTAACAGCGGATCAGATTGTAGAAAATTATGGTTTAGCTTCATAAGCTAGATATAATCAAGATGGATTAAGTCTAAGTTGGACTAATTTGATCGGTTCAAACCAGCAAGACTTAAGTTTTGAATTTGAAAAATATAATAATAACTATTATTTAAAGAGTGTATCCATTCGAGACTTGTATGGCTTATCTTCCCAAAAGATATCTAAAGAACAAAAAGAAAATAGTGACGATAGTGCATATGAATTTCGTTTGACGACAGAAGAGTATCAAAATCTGATGAAAGGAGATAAAAACACTGGAAAAGGCGGGACTCCATTGTCAGAAATCTTGAAAAAACATCGGGCATCCGTTGAAATAGAGACCGAGAAAAAAATAACAAGTGAAGGAGAAGAATATAAATCTAATAGAGTGCTTGCGAATGTAACCTATCAAGTAGATGGTGATTATAAAACATTTCTATTTGTGGCGCAGCCAGATGGAGAATTTCTTTACATTGGATCGAAACGCTTCTAAGGGAGATTAATGAAAAATGAAAATAAATCGACTTATGAAATCAAATAATAGTTGGTGGAATGATAAACTTAGAAGAGTTGGAAAAGATTTTTGGATTGCTTCTTCTATTGGGTACATTTTGCTAGGAATGATTATAGGGCTGGCTATCGGTTATTCTAAAGGTGTTAATATGATTACTAAAAAAGCCTATCCTGTGCTAAAAACACGTACAAAAAATAGTCGCTCCATACGTGATCAATCTAAAAAGATTATAGCTCCAAAAGATTCTGCTTTTTCTTGGAACATATCCCAGCTTTTAGAATTGAAGTTTGGGAGTCGAGAAAACCCTAAACAAGGTGTCATGATTGATGATTTCTTAGAGAAATATGGAAAAGCTCAAGAGGCATTAATTCATGATGATAAAATTGAGTTAATATGGCAAAACCTTGATAAATCTGACGTTAATGAGAATAGTTCTAATGAGATGATATTTGCTTATTTTGAGAAAGCAGAGGGAAGGTATTACCTTAAAAGCATTAATTATGACAGAAATTCTAATGATTTAGAGAAAGATCAGATGCCTGCCGATAAATATAACGGTCTGAAAGTAGGGAATCCAGAAACCGGGAAAGGTGGAGTTTCATATTCAGAAGTACTTAAAAATAATCATTCAGGGTCTATCATGATGTCGGCAGACCAAGATAAAATCACTCATGAAAATAAAACGAAAATGGTAATTGAATTTAAAAAAATATCATATAAAAAAATATATAAACTAACATTCTATAAACAAGAAAACGGAGATTACTGTTTGGCGACAAAAGAGGAAAGTAAATAGAACATTCATTTCATGAAATACTTGGTGACTAGAATGGGGAAGACATATATATACTGTGATACAGTTTTTAATGCTATAGTAGGGTAAGATAATAAAGTTAAGGAGTACGACATGTCAAGAGGAAGAAAAGTACAACGTGAATGGTCTAAGAATCATGGGAATCTGTACTCTTTTCCGAGTGCATTTTCGGATGAAGGACCTCAAGGGGCGATTTTTGAAGATCAAAAGAAACAAATAGGATTTCGGATTTCACGTAACATAATCCGAGTACTCTTGTCAGTGATCGTTGTATTCGTATTTTTTCTGATAGGAGTCTGGTATTATAAAAAAACAGTCGTTCATAGACCCGAAAATAAGATCATAAGATCTTCGGAAAGATATCAAAAAAAGAAATCTTCTACCAGCTCCTCGAATATTCAAGCGTGCAAAAGTGAGAATAAAAAAATTGGACAGATATTGAAAAAAGAAAATTCTGAGTGGGTTGATCCGTCTCAAGTAAGAGTTTTTTCAGTTGATGAAGTCTTTGAGCTAATGGATGCTACAAAGAAGCAAACGCTAACGCCTTCAGAAATAATTGAGAAATATGGAAAGGCGTTTGCAGGTTTACTTGATTATGATTCCTCGGGGAAAGAACGGGTAACCTTTTATTATAAGCTTTCTGACCAACAGGGTTTTTTCAAAATTATTATTAATGAGTTTGAAGGAAAAAGTCGTGTCGAGCGTGTCTATCTTGAAGTTACTAAAGCTCAAGCGGGCAAGGCGAATAAAACTTTAGAAGAATATCGTTCTTATTTGCCTAAAAGTGGTCAGGAAGGGATTGGGTTAATGGAGGCTATAAGCCAGTTTGGAATCCCTAAGAACAGTTACAGTAACAACCTGTATGAAGGGGAAAATAGTTATATATATCCTATACTTTACAACTGATCAAAGAAAAATAACCTTATCATTTAAAAAGAATCAGCAAGGGGAATACCGACTTGAGAATGTAACAGCATTTGGATAAAACGATCTCGCAAGAGGTCGTTTTTTTGTGCCTATTTCCCCATTTAGTGATGAATTGGCGCCATCAGGAGATTTATGATATAGTAGAAGGAGCATTTTTATACTTTGTTCATCAAATGATTTTCACTCACTGTGATCATCAAATGAGACAAAGAGAATCAAAAGGAGAGAGTATGACTACAGAAGATAAACAGCCTTTTTCAGTGCCGGAAGAGCCACAGATGCAAGAGACACCACAAGGAGAAGGACAGGTGAGAGGAGTTCAAATGCAGGGCCCTGCTTATCCATTTGAAGAAACAAATCCACAAATGCTTCCGCCTCAGTGGTCCTATCCAACTAAGCCAAAGCACAAGTGGAAAAAATTAGTACTATTTTCACTTTTAGCGCTTGTGATTAGTGGGCTTTTCGGTGGTGTGAGCGGATATATTTGGGGACAATCCTCTCAAACAAGTAAGGAGTCGCAACGATTTAAACGTTTAGAACGTGCAAAGACCGAAGCAAATGAAACAAAAGCAGGTTTTGTAACGGATAAAGAAAAGGTCATTTTCACATGGACTTTCAAGGATCTTGGCTTGTTGAGTTACACCAATCGGGAAGGTTATGGTTTGACAGCAGATCAGATTGTAGAAGTCTATGGGTTAGCATCCAGTGTTGAATATAAAAAGAATGCAATGGAGTTTACTTGGAATGACTCAAAGGCTACTGAACATCAGAATTTGAGAATGAGATTTGACGAAGTCGATGGCAATTATTATTTAAAAAGTGTGTCCGTGACGGAATTAGATGAATTGTATGAGCATAAAAATCCAGAGGATGATGATGATAGCGATGATGCCTCGAGCAATCGCGCCTTGACTGAAAAGGAATTTCGAAGTCTGAAAAAAGGAAACAAGCAGACAGGGCAAGGTGGGACAAGATTATCTGAGTTTTTGAAAAAACATCGAAAAACCGTCGAAATTGGGACAGAGCGCAAACTAACTGCCAATGGGGAAACATTTAAGTCTACACGTGTAGTGGCTACAGTACTCTGTGAGGTTGATGGGGATTTTAAAGTTTTGAAATTTTTAGCACAGCCTGATGGAGAATTTCGCTATATTGGTGCGGAACTAAATTAAGAGGAGGATAGAAGAGAGATGAGTATAAATCAAACACAGGTACCCTTTGGTGTACCAGTAAATCCTGGCCCTCAAAAAAGCGGAAAGGGCTTGTTCATTGGATGTGTGATTGGGTCAATTGTTTTAGGATTAGTGATTGGTCTTATTATTGGCCATTCTTTTGGTGTGAATGCCGTAACCAAGAAAGCTTATCCCCGTTTACATACCACTGCAGATAGTACAGTCTCAAAACGCGATATATCTTCTCGCTATATAGACCCAAAAGAGACAGCATTTGATTGGGATATTTCAAATCTCGGAGACTTGAAATTCGCTACCTACGATGACAAAGAGGATGCGATGTCTATCGAAGAGGTCGTAAAGAAGTATGGGAAAGCTTTAAAAGGTTCATTTAATGGGACAACTGTTGAGTTAGAATGGGGCAAACTCGAGAGGGACGATACAGATGAAGAAAGCACCGATTATAAGACCGCTAACGAGATGAATCTGACCTTTATGAAAATAGATGGTCATTATTATCTACGCAATCTATATTTCTCAGAAGATTATGACACAGCGGATGCCAATCCAATGGCGACCGATGATTATGATAAATTGAAAGTAGGAGATCCCAAAACAGGGAAGGATGGAATATCTTATAAAGAAGTTCTTAGTAGCAATACCCCATCCTCTATTTCGATAAGAGCAGACCAGGACTATAAAACTAAGGCCATTACGAATGAAATGGAAATCCGTTTTAAGTCATCTGGATCAGATGAAGATGAATATAAATTAAAATTTATCCAGCAAGCAGATGGGGATTATCGTTTGGCTTTAAAAGGAGATGAAGATTAGAAAGGAAATCGGTCTTTAAAAAGGAAGGTCCATATATTCTCGTTTGTACCCGAACGACTTCGCAAGAGGTCGTTTTTTTTTTACTTGTAAAGTAATTTCATAAACTTTCCCCTTAGATTCAATTATAAAAACACTAACTAGTTATTATTTTCGATCATTTGCTAATCTCATTTCTAAAATACTGATGATACAGGGTTTCTAGCTAGACAATAGCTATAGACACGTATTTTATACTCAAATCCTTTAATATAAAAAGTTATTTGAACATAAAAGTTGTCATTTGTTGTTTCATATTATAAAATGAAAGGTGAATGAAAATAATTGAAAAAGGAATGAAAATATGAAAAAGAACTTGGCTAAATTCTTGTTACTTTCATCTATGCTTGGTGGAATGGCAATTGCCCAACCAGTATCTGCGAATACAAAAGCTGCGGTTTATGAGTACAAAAATGGTCAGCTAGACCTTGTTCAAAAACCAACATATGAAGGTTTCGAATCGAATCAGCTTTCTTTGAAATTGAAAACAGGTCGTGTCGATGTAGTGGGAGCGCGTGAAGGCAAGAAAGAAAGTGCGCATGATGCGGGAGCCTACCAATTTGCATTGATCTACAAATCTGAAGGTGGCGAAGAAGAGACAGTTGCTAAAGGGCAAAATACAGCAGATGGGACGATCGAATTTGATGATGTGGATCTCTCTGGACTGAATTCTGGAACTGTTAAACTCTACATTCGTCAGACTACAAAAGATGATGGTCGCTTTAAACAGTTGGATAATGGAGAAGGGGAAGTAACAGTGTCCCTTGCTTACGATGGATCAGGACGCTTGATGGTGGATTCACTTGAAAGTTCCAACCCAATTTATCGTAATTTCATTGCAGGCTATAAAAGCCCTGGTACAGATGGGTCGACTTCACCAAGTACAACAAGCCCATCCTCAAGCTCAAGTAGCTCATCTTCTAGTTCAAGTAGCTCAAGTAGTTCGTCTTCAAGCTCAAGTAGCTCATCGAGCTCATCTTCAAGCAGCTCATCTTCAAGCTCCTCAAGTTCAACTTCTTCATCGAGCTCAAGCTCTTCTTCTAGTTCTTCCTCACATTCAAGCGACTCAAGCAAATCTGTAGTTGGCCGTTTATTGCCAAAAACAGGTCAAGAAACAGGTGTCGTTTTGGCAACATTGGGCTTGCTCTCACTTGCAGGGATTGCTATTGTCTCCCTTCGCAAGAAATTTTAAGATAAGCATCTAAAAGGTCGGATATCTCTCCGATCTTTTTTAGTCCATCCAGACAGGAGTTGGTCCTTGCTTGGTTTTATGTTATAGTAGAAGAGAAGAATAAAAAGGAGAATTCGAAATGTCCGAGAAAGATCAAGAACAATTTATGAAACATACTCCCGTAGAGGGTGCGCCTCAATTTGATGTGGCTGCGCCAGCCTTTGTCCCAAAAGAAGAAGCCGAAGACTTGGTCGTTCCAGAAGCTAGTGGCCTTTCAGTGACGGAGACGGAAGCAATGAAAGAAGAGGCAAACGAGCCAGTTATTTCAGAAACGGTGGAGCTTCCAAAGGTGGATGAAGCAACTGTTGGAGAACATCCGGATGTAGTTGCTGCTCCCCAACCGACTCCTCCATTCCAACCTGCACCTCAAGCTCCTCAAAATATGGCAGCTGAACCAATTGGTCCGCAAACAGTGCCTGTTCCTGAGACACCTATTCCACAAGCTCCTCTTTCTCCTGTTGGAAGACCGATGGATACTGCGGACAAGAAGGCGATTCGTTTTGCCCTTGGGATTTTAGTTGGGCTTCTTATCGGTGGAGTCAGTGGCTATTTGATTGGTCATGCTAGCCCTAGCACGTCATCATCTAGAAAGCAGACTTCTTGGTCAGGTAACCAGTCTGGTTCGTCTTCCAATATCGATTTGGATCAATTGACCGCAGAAGACGCGGAAGTTGATTTTAGCTGGAAACAGTCTGATATCGAGCAACTTCAGTTTTTAACAGGAAGTGATGCTGGGGAGACTCCTGAGGAAATGATTGAAGCTTATGGGAAAGCTAGCTCCGTTCAATTTGAAAGTGGAGAATTGAAATTATTTTGGGATGATAACTCTTATAATAAAGAGGTCAAAGCGACTTACTCTAAGAAAGGGAAAGAATTCCAGCTTGTCAAATTTGAATTTAATCAATTTGGGAAAAATCTTACGGTTGAGGACAACTTTGCAGATGGATTCAAAGTTGGAAATAGTGAGACCGGTGCTGGAGGAACCTCTTACAAAGAGCTTTTAGAAAAATACGGTGATGCAGTCAATCTGACGGTGAGTTCATCTGATGATTCAGACGAGATAGAATTGGTCATGGACTTCCAAAAGAAAAATGGGGACTACGTGGATTTGACCTTTATTCGCCAAGAAAATGGAGATTTTCTCTTGAGCAGTAAAGACAGCTACTAAAAGGATCAGACAAGAAAGAGGCAAGCGCCTCTTTTTTGGGATAAGACGAGACAAATACGCTAATTTTCTATACAATAGAAAGAGTTTGAATAGAAAGAGCATGAAGGATGGAAGAAATGAAACAGTGGATAGAACGTCATAAGCGGATCCTCCAAAAAGCTGCAAGTGCTTTGCTGGCTTTTATGGTTGGTGTTTGCTTGGTGTTTATAATTCATCCAGTGAAAACCTTGCCCAAAGATCGCTTGTTGAGTTTGTCTCGCATGCACGAAGATAGCCAGCAATTTGTTGCGTCTTCTTCCAAAGAGCCGGCTTTAGAAGACTTGTTATCATTGGAGCTTGTAAGGGAAGAAGGAAAGACACAAAAAAATTGGGTGACTTTATCTGCATTCGTCAAAAAAATTGGAAAAGCAGCGAGTTTTACACAAGAAGATACGAGTTTTGGAGCGCAAGTCCAGCTAGGTTATGGGACTCCTGTGCAGGGGATTTATCCTTATACCATAGAATTTCAAAAGCAGGATGATACCTTTTATTTGAGCTCGATTCAAGGATTTGCACCCAAGTCGGCTCACTATCAGAGCAAAAAGAATTTAAAACTAGCAGATTTTACAGGCTATCAGACGCTAGATGGAAAAAAGGAAAAGGGGACAGCAGTAGAAGATATTTTGAAAAAATCAGGTCTTCCCAATTCTCTTAGTTTGACCTCTGCAAAGGACAAGCAAGTCTTAGCCCTGTCTTATCAGGTGACAGATGGACTGGTCTCTTTGACTTTTGAACGCGACCAGACTGGTCAGTATCGGTTGACGAAGAAGGGGTGAAGCAGATGATCGAGTGGATGAAAAAGAATCGAAAAGAACTCTTGCTGCCGTTTTTGTGTTTTGTTTTAGGAGTGTTACTTGCGATTGCAAGCATCCAGGTGCAAGAGCAAGGAACCGATACCAAGGAGGACCAAACACTGACTCGTTTCCAGCCAAAGGATTATCAGAATTTGGTCAGCAAGGAACAAGAAATCAAGCAGTTTAAATGGACCATCGAAGCTGTGGCGAATTTGAAAGTTCGTCTTAAGCAGACTCAGCAACCAGGAACCCGCTTGGAAACAGTTGTGACTGAATGGGGAAAAGCCCAAAAAGTTCGCTACACAAAGACAGCTCAAGGGGATAAAACCGTTCTTGTCTTGACTTATGCGGCTAAGCAAACCGATCAGGGCAAGAAAAGTGTAACCTTGTGGTTTGAACAGGAAAAAGACCAGGGGTATCGCTTGACGACAGTGGATGCGACGAATTTGTTGGATGCAAAAGAAAAAGCAAGCAGTGAGAAAGAAATCACTACTGAAAAAGAGAAAAAAGGTACAGAATTCGCCCAGCTTATTAAGCAACTAGGAAATCCTCAACGCTTGGTCTGGGGGGAAATGCCAGATGGCGGTATGGGCTATCGCGCGACTTACCAGGTAGCAGGGCAGCCAGAAGTGGTGATGGAATTCAAGAAAAAAGGCAAGAAATTAGTGTTAGTATAAGAAGGGAGATATCATTGGACGATCAACGGACAGACATCAAGGCAGCTTCCTCTCACCAGGGTGGGAGCCGCTTGATTTCAGAAGCCGATCTGGCTTCATTAGGGATGGACAATCATCAGGATACTAGTAGCCATTCAGATATGATGGAGTCTTCCCCTTCTTCCTCAAAAGAGGGGATTGGTTCGCTTTTGCGATTTTTTGGGTGGTTCGCCTTGTTAGTAGCTTTTGTATTCGTACTTCAAAACACAGGCAACAAGGATCTTTCTTCATCTTCCTCAAGCAATGGAGCTGACAGTTTTTCACGGAATAGTATCAGAAAAGAATATCTAAATAGTGAAAATAGTTCTTATGTCGCATCTGCTAAGGAAGTTCAATTTGAGACAACCTATGAAAAAGCCATGTCTCTCATTCCTGATTTTGCAGTGGATGACAAAAAGACATCTTTTGGAACTGTGGATCCCAAAGATATCGTTGCAGCATTAGGTAAAGCAACCCGAGGAGAGGCATCGTATAGTGACAGCAGTTCAAGTCCTTTTTTGCTGACCTTAGATTACCAATCAGATGATGCATATGGGAAGGTTCTCCTTGAAAAAATGGGTGCCTATTACAGGATTTCTCTTTTAAGTTTGAAACACTTAAAAAGTGATCGTTTTGCAAATAAGAATGGCAGTTTAACGAAGGACGATTTTACTAATATCAAAGTTGGGATGCCTTATTTAGATTTGCTTAATTCGGTGGGGATTCCAGATGAGGTAGATGTGTCCGGATTTTTAGGTTACGGTGAAGCACCGACCTTTACTTATCGATTGGCTGATTCCCAAACGGTTCAAATCCAATTTGATAGCCGGCAAACCATCAAGGATATCACACCTAAAGTGGAAGCGAGCACACCAGCTTCTTCTTCGACACCTACAGCACAGTAAAAACAGTTAGCCCGAATGAATTTGCCATAGAATAATAAGGAGGGAACAATGGGAAAGAAAGACTGGTCCCACCTACGAAATGAACACAAGAGTCGATTTGCGAAACGCCAGCTAGAAGAAGAAACTAGTCTAGTGAAAAGTTCCACTTCAACCAACCAGAGCATTGAAAATAGGGATGAATGGCTGGAAGATACGCTCCTAAAAGAAACAGAAGTGATAGAGTCCTCCGTTTTTCCTGAACCAGTGAAGCAAGTAGAGGAGCCAAAAAACCAACCGGCGCTTGGTACTGAGAAAGCTATAGATGAGCAAAAGGAAGTATTGCTTGAAGACTCGCCTGACAGACCGCTAACATCACAACCACCAACACAAGATGCAATAGAGCAGTTTCCTAAGGGCGAGGAAAGAGTAGAGCACCAGGGTGGGAGTCGCTTGATTTCAGAAGCTGACCTGGCTTCAATAGGGGGAGGCAGGCATTCAGAACCAAGACAAACGGTACTAGACTCCCAATCGGATAGGACGAAAACCTACTCTCCTTCCTCTAAGAGTGAAGGGTCTTCGCTAGCAGCCTTTTTTGGATTATTGGCCATGCTGGGCTTATTTGCCTATCTGGCTTCAGGAGGTATCCATAGTAAGGAAGCTCCTTCTTCTACTACTAGTGAATACGGAAGTCCTGGCCAGTCTTATGGAACCAGAAAGGAAACTTTGAAGAGTGGTACGAGTACCTTGATTGCACCGGAAGGTGAATTTCAGTTTCAAGTGACCTATGAGAAGGCGATTTCCCTGATTCCTGGTTTAAGTGAGGAGGATCAAGGCCGTACCTCTTCAACTTATCTGTCTCCGCAGGATGTGGTAGCTGTACTGGGGAAGGCTAGTGGTGGGGAAGAAACCTACCAAGAAGGTGGTGTCAGTCCTTTTATGACACAATTGGATTATCAGTCGGAAAGCTCTCCTTCTTCCGTAACAGTTTTACTTTCAAATATTGTTGGTGACCGTTTATCTTCTCTTGATTTTGAGAACCTAAACAGTGAGCGATTAGCCAATAAAAATGGCAGTTTGAACAGAGAGGATTTTGCCAATATTAAAATAGGAACCAGCTATTCAGATCTTGTGAATACCGTAGGAATTCCTAACCGTGTTTCTTGGTCGAGTATGATGAGTTCAGAGTCCTTCTTAATCTTTTACTACAAACTTTCTGATGCGCATTTAGTTACGATTCACTTTGGAAGCAATCGCACCATTAGTGAAATGACAGGCCTGAAGGATTCGGCTACAAGCACGTCGCCTTAGGTGTTCATCTCACTAGGATTGTGGTATAATATGGATACCTTTAATTGAAATGAATGGAGAATCTCATGACTGCACAAAAAATGTCTGCTCAAGAAATTATCGCTTTTATTGGAAATGCAGAAAAGAAAACAAATGTGAAAGTAACCTTTGAAGGGGAATTGGCAACGGCTGTTCCTGCTTCTGTTACCAAGCTTGGCAATGTTTTGTTCGGTGACTGGAAAGATATCGAGCCCCTTCTTGCCAACTTAACGGAGAACAAGGATTATGTGGTGGAACAAGATGGTCGGAATTCAGCTGTTCCCTTGCTGGATAAGCGCTATCTAAATGCGCGTATCGAACCAGGTGCTATTATCCGTGACCAAGTAACTATCGAAGACAATGCTGTCGTGATGATGGGTGCTGTCATCAACATCGGTGCTGAAATCGGTGCAGGAACCATGATTGATATGGGGGCTATCCTTGGTGGCCGTGCAACAGTTGGTAAAAACAGCCACATCGGTGCAGGTGCCGTTCTTGCGGGTGTCATTGAGCCAGCTTCTGCTGAGCCTGTTCGGATCGGTGACAATGTATTGGTCGGTGCCAATGCAGTTGTGATTGAAGGGGTTCAAGTAGGGAACGGTTCTGTCGTTGCCGCTGGCGCTATCGTTACTCAAGATGTCCCTGAAAATGTGGTTGTAGCTGGTGTCCCAGCTCGTATCATCAAGGAAATCGATGAAAAAACACAACAAAAAACAGCACTCGAAGACGCCTTGCGTAATTTATAAGATATTGATAGTAGAGGCCGCAAGGCCTCTATTCTAATAGAAAGAAGACGACGATGACATTGGATTTAATCAAAATCAGACGGGATTTGCACCAAATCCCTGAAATTGGCTTGGAAGAGTTTGAAACCCAAGCCTACCTCTTAGAGAGAATCGCAGAGATCACAGCGGGCAAGGAATTTGTAGAGCAACGGACTTGGCGGACCGGGATCCTGGTTTATCTCCATGGGTCTGCTCCTGAAAAAACCATTGGTTGGCGGACAGATATCGATGGCTTACCGATCGTGGAACAAACGGGCCTTGATTTTGCCTCCAAGCACGAAGGACGGATGCATGCTTGTGGTCACGATATGCACATGACGACAGCCCTTGGACTTTTGGATCAACTGGTCCAAGTACAACCAAAAAATAACCTGCTATTTCTCTTCCAACCAGCTGAAGAAAATGAGGCTGGTGGAATGCTCATGTATAAGGACAATGCTTTTGGCGACTGGCTCCCTGATGAATTTTATGGTCTGCATGTGCGCCCTGATTTGAAGGTGGGGGACATTGCGACCAATACGGGTACCCTTTTTGCGGGGACCTGTGAAGTCAAGATCACCTTTACAGGAAAGGGAGGGCATGCCGCCTTTCCACATGAGGCCAATGACGCTCTTGTAGCAGCCTCTTACTTCATTACCCAAGTCCAATCGGTCGTGAGTCGAAATGTCGATCCGATTGAAGGGGCTGTGGTGACCTTTGGTTCCATGCATGCAGGAACAACCAATAATGTAATTGCTGAGACAGCCTTCCTTCATGGGACCATTCGGACCTTGACCATGGAGATGAACCTTTTGACTCAAAAACGGGTCAAAGCCATTGCAGAAGGAGTTGCAGCAGCCTTTGATGTGAAATTGAACCTGGAACTCAAGCAAGGGGGCTACCTGCCTGTGGAAAACCAACCAGAATTGGCCAAAGAACTCATGGACTTTTTCACAGCTGAGAAAGACGTGAACCTGATTGATATTCTGCCTGCGATGACAGGAGAAGACTTCGGCTTTCTCTTGAGCAAAGTCCCGGGTGTCATGTTCTGGCTGGGGATTGATACCCCTTATGCCTTGCACCATCCGAAGATGAGCCCAAATGAAGCAGCCCTTCCCTTTGCTGTGGAAAACATTGGTAAATTTTTGAAAATGAAGGCCAACCAATAAAGGAATGATTCAACTCCGTCTGGAGTTGGATTTTTTCTTTGTTGTAAAAAAAACTGTTCGGATCTTTCCTAAAAAATGATACAATAAAAGCTAGACAAAAGGAGTAGGGAATGAAGAAAACACTACGAAAAGAAACCATTGCAGCTATGAAAGCACTGCCGCAAACTATAAAAACTCAAGCAGATGAAGAGCTGACTCAGCGCCTCTTGGAGTTACCAGCTTTTCAGGAGGCAAAGACCCTTGCGACCTATCTGTCTTTTGGCCATGAAGTTTCCACAGCTGGCTTGATCCAAGCTGCTCTTCAACTTGGAAAACGCGTCTGTGTTCCCCGTACCTATCCACAAGGGCGGATGGAATTTGTGGAATACGATCCTGACATTTTGGAAAAGACACGCTTTGGTTTGCTGGAGCCCAATGAAAAAGGAAAGCTTGTGGATCAGTCAGAGATTGATCTGATCCATGTACCAGGCGTGGTCTTCCAGTCAAAAGGCTACCGAATTGGTTATGGTGGTGGCTATTATGATCGTTATTTGGAAGATTTTACTGGAAAAACGGTTAGTACGATTTATTCCATCCAGCAGAAGGAGTTCCAGCCAGATACGTTTGATCAGGCAGTTCAGGAGGTGCTAGTCTATGAAGTTGCTCTTTGATCGTCGTTATCCTGTGACCAGCATCTTATTGCTCGTCACAACGGCAGTCTTTCTTTCCATGTTTATCCGATTTGGAAGTGACTACCAAACGGGTGCTGCTGTTTACTATAGCGGTGGGATTATCGGAGAAGTTGTGGAAGCTGATCCAAGCCAGTTATGGCGAATCGTGACAGCTACATTTGTTCATATCGGCCTAGAACATTTTGTGCTCAATATGATCACCCTCTATTACTTGGGACGTCTGGCAGAAGATCTCTTTGGATCGAAGGCTTTCTTAGCTCTTTATCTCTTATCAGGAATGATGGGCAATGTTTTTGTTGCTATTTTTACGCCAGATGTGATTGCGGCAGGAGCTTCTACAGCCCTCTTTGGACTGTTTGGGACCATTGGTGCTTTGCGTTTTATTGTCCAAAGTCCCTATATTCGCCATTTGAGTCAGTCCTATACCAGCTTGATTGTGGTCAATTTGATCTTTAGCTTCATGCCAGGAATCAGTATGGCGGGGCACATCGGTGGTTTAGTAGCTGGGGTCATGTTGGCTTATGTCTTTCCAGTAAGAGGGGAAGCTCGTTTTATGAACCGAACCTATCAGATGAGTGCTGCCCTATCTTATCTCTTACTTTTGCTTTATTTCTTAGGTAAAATCTTGAATCTATTTTAAGAAGAGGCTAGGACAAAAGTCCTAGCCTCTTAATTGTTTTTGGATTGTCGAGCAAGACGCAGTGGTTGAGTGGGCTCTACTACGCTGATTTCATCAGCTTTTACAGCCCTACTCAACTGTGCGGAGGTGGGACGACG
>NZ_JAQFJL010000027.1:0-4899 GCF_030440045.1 Streptococcus sp. SP8
CTTAACTGCTGTGTTCGGCATGGGTACAGGTGTATCTCCTAGGCTATCGTCACTTAACTCTGAATGATTAAACATTCAAAATTGAACATCTATATTCTAACAAGTTAACCTTACGTTGTCAATATCTTTTGACTCTTTGGATAAGTCCTCGAGCTATTAGTATTAGTCCGCTCCATTGCTCACACAACTTCCACTCCTAACCTATCTACCTGATCTTCTCTCAGGGCTCTTACTGATATAAAATCATGGGAAATCTCATCTTGAGGTGGGTTTCACACTTAGATGCTTTCAGCGTTTATCCCTTCCCTACATAGCTACCCAGCGATGCCTCTGGCGAGACAACTGGTACACCAGCGGTAAGTCCACTCTGGTCCTCTCGTACTAGGAGCAGATCCTCTCAAATTTCCTACGCCCGCGACGGATAGGGACCGAACTGTCTCACGACGTTCTGAACCCAGCTCGCGTGCCGCTTTAATGGGCGAACAGCCCAACCCTTGGGACCGACTACAGCCCCAGGATGCGACGAGCCGACATCGAGGTGCCAAACCTCCCCGTCGATGTGAACTCTTGGGGGAGATAAGCCTGTTATCCCCAGGGTAGCTTTTATCCGTTGAGCGATGGCCCTTCCATACGGAACCACCGGATCACTAAGCCCGACTTTCGTCCCTGCTCGAGTTGTAGCTCTCGCAGTCAAGCTCCCTTATACCTTTACACTCTGCGAATGATTTCCAACCATTCTGAGGGAACCTTTGGGCGCCTCCGTTACCTTTTAGGAGGCGACCGCCCCAGTCAAACTGCCCGTCAGACACTGTCTCCGTAGATGATGAACCTACCGGGTTAGAGTGGCCATAACACAAGGGTAGTATCCCAACAACGCCTCCATCGAAACTGGCGTCCCGATATCAATGGCTCCTACCTATCCTGTACATGTGGCACAGACACTCAATATCAAACTGCAGTAAAGCTCCATGGGGTCTTTCCGTCCTGTCGCGGGTAACCTGCATCTTCACAGGTACTAAAATTTCACCGAGTCTCTCGTTGAGACAGTGCCCAAATCATTACGCCTTTCGTGCGGGTCGGAACTTACCCGACAAGGAATTTCGCTACCTTAGGACCGTTATAGTTACGGCCGCCGTTTACTGGGGCTTCAATTCATACCTTCGCTTACGCTAAGCACTCCTCTTAACCTTCCAGCACCGGGCAGGCGTCACCCCCTATACATCATCTTACGATTTAGCAGAGAGCTGTGTTTTTGATAAACAGTTGCTTGGGCCTATTCACTGCGGCTGACTGAAAGCCAGCACCCCTTCTCCCGAAGTTACGGGGTCATTTTGCCGAGTTCCTTAACGAGAGTTCTCTCGCTCACCTGAGGCTACTCGCCTCGACTACCTGTGTCGGTTTGCGGTACGGGTAGAGTATGATTAACGCTAGAAGCTTTTCTTGGCAGTGTGACGTCACTAACTTCGCTACTAAACTTCGCTCCCCATCACAGCTCAATGTTATAGAATTAAGCATTTAACTCAATTCACACCTCACTGCTTAGACGTGCACTTCCAGTCGCACGCTTTAGTTAGCCTACTGCGTCCCTCCTTCACTACATACTCTAGTACAGGAATATCAACCTGTTGTCCATCGGATACACCTTTCGGTCTCTCCTTAGGTCCCGACTAACCCAGGGCGGACGAGCCTTCCCCTGGAAACCTTAGTCTTACGGTGGACAGGATTCTCACCTGTCTTTCGCTACTCATACCGGCATTCTCACTTCTATGCGTTCCAGCGCTCCTCACGGTACACCTTCTCCACACATAGAACGCTCTCCTACCATACCTATAAAGGTATCCACAGCTTCGGTAAATTGTTTTAGCCCCGGTACATTTTCGGCGCAGGGTCACTCGACTAGTGAGCTATTACGCACTCTTTGAATGAATAGCTGCTTCTAAGCTAACATCCTAGTTGTCTGTGCAACCCCACATCCTTTTCCACTTAACAATTATTTTGGGACCTTAGCTGGTGGTCTGGGCTGTTTCCCTTTCGACTACGGATCTTAGCACTCGCAGTCTGACTGCCGACCATAATTCATTGGCATTCGGAGTTTATCTGAGATTGGTAATCCGGGATGGACCCCTCACCCAAACAGTGCTCTACCTCCAAGAATCTTAATGTCGACGCTAGCCCTAAAGCTATTTCGGAGAGAACCAGCTATCTCCAAGTTCGTTTGGAATTTCTCCGCTACCCACAAGTCATCCAAGCACTTTTCAACGTGCCCTGGTTCGGTCCTCCAGTGAGTTTTACCTCACCTTCAACCTGCTCATGGGTAGGTCACATGGTTTCGGGTCTACGACATAATACTAATCCGCCCTATTCAGACTCGGTTTCCCTACGGCTCCGTCTCTTCAACTTAACCTCGCATCATATCGTAACTCGCCGGTTCATTCTACAAAAGGCACGCTCTCACCCATTAACGGGCTCGAACTTGTTGTAGGCACACGGTTTCAGGTTCTATTTCACTCCCCTCCCGGGGTGCTTTTCACCTTTCCCTCACGGTACTGGTTCACTATCGGTCACTAGAGAGTATTTAGGGTTGGGAGATGGTCCTCCCAGATTCCGACGGGATTTCTCGTGTCCCGCCGTACTCAGGATACTGCTAGGTATAAAGACTATTTCGAATACGAGGCTCTTACTCTCTTTGGCTGACCTTCCCATGTCATTCTTCTATAATCTTTAAGTCCACATTGCAGTCCTACAACCCCGAAGAGTAAACTCTTCGGTTTGCCCTCCTGCCGTTTCGCTCGCCGCTACTCAGGCAATCGCTTTTGCTTTCTCTTCCTGCAGCTACTTAGATGTTTCAGTTCACTGCGTCTTCCTCTACCTATCCTTAACAGATAGGAGTACTAGCCATTAGCTAGTGGGTTCCCCCATTCGGACATCTCTGGATCGTCGCTTACTTACAGCTCCCCAAAGCATTTCGTCGTTTGTCACGTCCTTCTTCGGCTTCTAGTGCCAAGGCATCCACCGTGCGCCCTTATTAACTTAACCTTATTTTTGGTCTTACGACCTAAACTCTTTAAATATTTACAGCGTTTCGGTTTATTTTCTTGTTACTATTTGATATAGATATTCAATTTTCAATGTTCAATCTTAACACCCTTACAGTGTTAATGGAGCCTAGCGGGATCGAACCGCTGACCTCCTGCGTGCAAAGCAGGCGCTCTCCCAGCTGAGCTAAGGCCCCACAAGACCTCTCAAAACTAAACAAGACCAACGTACAGGTTTCCATTTCCTTAGAAAGGAGGTGATCCAGCCGCACCTTCCGATACGGCTACCTTGTTACGACTTCACCCCAATCATCTATCCCACCTTAGGCGGCTGGCTCCAAATGGTTACCTCACCGACTTCGGGTGTTACAAACTCTCGTGGTGTGACGGGCGGTGTGTACAAGGCCCGGGAACGTATTCACCGCGGCGTGCTGATCCGCGATTACTAGCGATTCCGACTTCATGTAGGCGAGTTGCAGCCTACAATCCGAACTGAGACTGGCTTTAAGAGATTAGCTTGCCGTCACCGACTCGCGACTCGTTGTACCAGCCATTGTAGCACGTGTGTAGCCCAGGTCATAAGGGGCATGATGATTTGACGTCATCCCCACCTTCCTCCGGTTTATTACCGGCAGTCTCGCTAGAGTGCCCAACTGAATGATGGCAACTAACAATAGGGGTTGCGCTCGTTGCGGGACTTAACCCAACATCTCACGACACGAGCTGACGACAACCATGCACCACCTGTCACCTCTGTCCCGAAGGAAAACTCTATCTCTAGAGCGGTCAGAGGGATGTCAAGACCTGGTAAGGTTCTTCGCGTTGCTTCGAATTAAACCACATGCTCCACCGCTTGTGCGGGCCCCCGTCAATTCCTTTGAGTTTCAACCTTGCGGTCGTACTCCCCAGGCGGAGTGCTTAATGCGTTAGCTGCGGCACTGAGTCCCGGAAAGGACCCAACACCTAGCACTCATCGTTTACGGCGTGGACTACCAGGGTATCTAATCCTGTTTGCTCCCCACGCTTTCGAGCCTCAGCGTCAGTTACAGACCAGAGAGCCGCTTTCGCCACCGGTGTTCCTCCATATATCTACGCATTTCACCGCTACACATGGAATTCCACTCTCCCCTTCTGCACTCAAGTTAAACAGTTTCCAAAGCGTACTATGGTTAAGCCACAGCCTTTAACTTCAGACTTATCTAACCGCCTGCGCTCGCTTTACGCCCAATAAATCCGGATAACGCTCGGGACCTACGTATTACCGCGGCTGCTGGCACGTAGTTAGCCGTCCCTTTCTGGTAAGTTACCGTCACAGTGTGAACTTTCCACTCTCACACTCGTTCTTCTCTTACAACAGAGCTTTACGATCCGAAAACCTTCTTCACTCACGCGGCGTTGCTCGGTCAGGGTTGCCCCCATTGCCGAAGATTCCCTACTGCTGCCTCCCGTAGGAGTCTGGGCCGTGTCTCAGTCCCAGTGTGGCCGATCACCCTCTCAGGTCGGCTATGTATCGTCGCCTTGGTGAGCCGTTACCTCACCAACTAGCTAATACAACGCAGGTCCATCTCTTAGTGATGCAATTGCACCTTTCAAATCAACATCATGCGATATCGACTTTTATGCGGTATTAGCTATCGTTTCCAATAGTTATCCCCCGCTAAGAGGCAGGTTACCTACGCGTTACTCACCCGTTCGCAACTCATCCGCTCGGTGCAAGCACCAAGCTTCAGCGTTCTACTTGCATGTATTAGGCACGCCGCCAGCGTTCATCCTGAGCCAGGATCAAACTCTCATTAAAATAATTGTTTGTCTTAAACTCATTCTGTCACTGACAGATTTATTGTTTTTTATTGTTCAGTTACTA
>NZ_JAQFJL010000028.1:0-1435 GCF_030440045.1 Streptococcus sp. SP8
TGAACTGCACCCCAAAAGTTAGACAGAAAAAATCTAACTTTTGGGGTGTTTTATAATGAAATTAACTTATGAAGATAAAGTTCAGGTCTATGAACTTAGAAAACAAGGGAGAAGCTTCAAAGAGCTTTCAAATATATTTGGGATAAACATTTCTAATCTTAAGTACATGATTAAATTGATTGATCGTTATGGAATAGAAATCGTCAAAAAAGGAAAGAATTGTTACTATTCTCCCGAACTAAAACAAGAAATCATTGATAAAGTTCTGCTTGAAAGTCGTTCACAAATAAAGGTATCTCTAGATTATGCTCTTCCAAGTGTTGGAATGTTGCATAATTGGATAGCACAATATAAGAAAAACGGGTATACTATTGTTGAGAAAACAAGAGGAAGGATACCTAAAATGGGACGTAAGCCAAAGAAGAAACCCGAAGAGATGACAGAACTAGAACGTCTTCAAGCAGAAAATGAGTACTTGAGAGCGGAGAATGCGGTTCTAAAAAAGTTGAGAGAACTCCGATTGAGGGACGAAAAAGAGCAAGAAGAAAAACGGAAATTGTCCGAGGATTGGTAACAGAGTTTGCTTTAGAGATTCTTCTAAAGATTATTAAGCTTGCCCGTTCAACTTATTATTATCATTTAAAACAGCTCGATCAAAGCGATAAGGATTATGATGTTAAAGTTGAAATTCAATCTATTTTTACTGAGCATAAAGGGAATTACGGCTATCGTCGAATGACTCTTGAATTGAGGAATCGTGGTTTTGTAGTGAATCATAAGAAGGTCCAACGTCTGATGAAGGTCCTTGGTTTAAGTGCTCGTATTCGTCGTAAACGGAAGTATTCTTCATACCAAGGAGAGATTGGTAAGAAAGCAGATAATCTTATTCAACGCCAATTTGAAGCAACCAAGCCAATGGAAAAGTGCTACACAGATGTGACCGAGTTTGCCATTCCAGCAAGCAATCAAAAACTTTATTTATCGCCAGTTTTAGATGGTTTTAATAGCGAAATTATCGCCTATAATCTTTCGACTTCACCGAATTTAGAACAAGTGAAAGCTATGTTAGACCAGGCCTTTACTGAGAATCATTACACAAATACAATTCTTCATAGTGATCAAGGATGGCAGTATCAACACCAGTATTATCATCGTTTTTTAGAGGATAAAGGAATTCAACCGTCCATGTCACGTAAAGGAAACAGCCCAGACAACGGCATGATGGAATCCTTCTTTGGCATTTTGAAATCGGAAATGTTTTATGGTTACGAGAATACATTTAAGTCACTTAACCAATTGGAACAAGCTATTGTAAACTATATTGACTATTACAACAACAAACGAATTAAGGTAAAACTAAAAGGACTTAGTCCTGTGCAATACAGGACTAAATCCTTAACTTAAATTATTTGTCTAACTTTTTGGGGTCAGTACA
>NZ_JAQFJL010000002.1:0-172478 GCF_030440045.1 Streptococcus sp. SP8
CAAGACGCAGTGGTTGAGTGGGCTCTACTACGCTGATTTCATCAGCTTTTACAGCCCTACTCAACTGTGCGGAGGTGGGACGACGAAATCGAATTCTAACGAATTACCGATTTCTGTCCCACTCTCTAATTGTTATTCTTCATCCATTGACAAGACAGATAGGAAGGCTTCCTGTGGAACTTCTACAGATCCGATAGCTTTCATCCGTTTCTTACCAGCCTTTTGTTTTTCAAGAAGCTTGCGTTTCCGTGAGACATCCCCACCATAACACTTGGCCAAGACGTTCTTCCGAAGGGCCTTGATATCTGTACGGGCCACGATCTTATGACCGATGGCTGCTTGGATGGGCACCTCAAACTGTTGACGAGGGATAATCTTCTTAAGCTTCTCAACGATCAACTTACCACGTTCATAGGCAAAGTCCTTGTGAACGATAAAGCTGAGGGCATCGACGGTATCGCCATTGAGAAGGATATCCATTTTGACCAATTTAGAAGGACGGTATTCAGACAACTCATAGTCAAAGCTCGCATAGCCACGAGTAGAAGATTTCAATTTATCAAAGAAATCAAAGACAATTTCCGCTAGTGGGATTTGATAGATGACATTCACCCGATTTTCATCGATGTAGTCCATGGTCACAAAATCACCGCGTTTCCGTTGGGCTAATTCCATCACAGCTCCAACAAACTCTTGCGGCACCATGATTTGGGCTTTAACATACGGTTCTTCGATCGAAGCGATCTTGGTTGGATCTGGAAACTCAGAAGGGTTTGAGACATCCAGTGCTTCTCCATCTGTCAAATTGACCTTGTAGATAACAGACGGTGCTGTCATGATCAAGTCAATGTTGAACTCACGCTCCAAGCGCTCCTGGATAACGTCCATATGAAGGAGACCCAAGAAACCACAACGGAAACCAAAACCGAGGGCCTGAGAAGTTTCTGGTTCAAATTGAAGACTGGCGTCATTCAATTGCAATTTTTCCAAGGCTTCACGAAGATCATTGTATTTGTTAGATTCGATTGGGTAAAGACCAGCAAAGACCATTGGATTCATTTGCTTGTATCCATGTAGTGGCTCACTTGCTGGATTGGTCGCTAGGGTCACCGTATCCCCGACGCGGGTGTCCGCAACGGTTTTGATAGAAGCCGCAATATAGCCGACGTCTCCAGTTGCAAGGAAATCACGTCCAACTGCTTTAGGAGTAAAGATCCCAACTTCTGTGACATCAAAGGTCTTGCCATTGCTCATGAGCTGGATCTTATCGCCCGGTTTAACCATTCCATTGACCACACGGACTTGAAGGATCACCCCACGATAGGCATCATAAACAGAGTCAAAGATCAAGGCTTGAAGAGGGGCTTCAACATCCCCAGTCGGAGCTGGAACTTTCTCAACGATCTGCTCCAAAATCTCTTCAATCCCAATACCAGCCTTGGCAGAAGCTAGGACTGCTTCACTGGCATCCAAGCCGATGACATCTTCTACTTCTGTGCGCACCCGTTCTGGATCTGCAGCTGGCAAGTCGATTTTATTGATAACTGGCAGGATTTCCAAATCATTGTCCAGCGCTAAGTAGACATTGGCTAGGGTCTGAGCTTCAATCCCTTGAGCGGCATCTACTACGAGAATGGCACCCTCACAGGCAGCGAGCGACCGCGAAACTTCATAGGTAAAGTCCACGTGTCCTGGTGTGTCAATCAAGTGGAAGATATAGGTTTCCCCATCTTTAGCCGTGTAGTTCAACTCGATGGCATTCAGCTTGATGGTAATCCCACGTTCCCGCTCTAGGTCCATACTGTCTAGGAGTTGGGCTTGCATCTCCCGACTAGACACGGTTTCGGTTTTTTCTAAAATTCGATCGGCCAAGGTTGACTTTCCATGGTCAATATGGGCGATGATCGAGAAGTTCCGAATCTTCTCTTGTCGTTTTTTTAATTCTTCAAAATTTGGCATAATCATCTTCCTAGTAAATTTAATCGTACTCTTCATTATAACAAAAAAGATAGGCCTTTGCCTATCTTAATTCATTATTTTCAAAAATCGCTTCTGCGTTTTATTTCCCTCATAGCCTATGTGTTCGTAAAAGATATGGGCTTCTTTTCGATGAGATCCAGAATTTAAACGGATAAAAGCATAATGCTTGCTTTTGGCAAGATCTTCTACTCGCTCCATCAATTGGCGACCGATCCCACGTCCTTGTGCAGTTGGAAAAACCGCAAGTCCCAAAACATTTAGACCAGAGTCACTATAGAGGCTTTCATAAACTTCCGCTTCCACATAACCAAGAATATTTCCTGTTTGGTCCTCTTCATAAACAAAGCAAAAATGATCCGAATCTGGCAGATTGAATTTTTCAATCTGAGCTGCCACTTTCTCAAGGGTCGAATTATACCCCAATGCTTGGTGACATAAATCTCTAATTTGAACTGCATCTTTGACTTGAACAGTACGAATCATATCTCCACCTCCATGAACTCTTTGGTTTTATCTTAGATCTTTTTCCTCAAAAAGTAAAGGAATATCTGATAAAATTTAAAATGAAAATCCGATTTAGATCAAATTCATCTTTTTTCGCATTTCTCAGGGATTTCTATTTACTTTTTCGATTTAATTCATTATAATAGTAAGGGTAAATACAAGGAGGTGAGTACGTTGGCTAGAGGTCGTGGAAAAGCAAGCCCTCAAGACAAAGAGGCATTACGGATTATATCGGAAAAAATCAGAGAATTACTGAAAGAACAAGGAAAAAAACAGATCGAATTATCTCGTATTACTGGAATCCCTGCAAGTACCCTGACTGGATATGTAAAAGGAACTTCTCTTCCCGTTCCTGAAAATTTAGAGAAGATTGCAGCCTTTTTCCAGGTAGCAGTTGCTGAAATTGACCCTCGTTTGCGCAATGATTTTGTGGTCATTGATTCAGAGATCGAACGATTGTATAAAAAGCTCGATGAAGGAAATCAAGAAAATCTTCTTTCTTATGGAAAGAGTCTCTTGACCCATCAGAAAGAAAGACAGAAAATTGAAAAGCAATACCACTCTTATTCTGTCTATGATTCTTTTGCAGCTTACCAAAATCAGAAACAAGCTGATATCGTCTGGTTTGATCAAAAGATTCCTTACGATTTGGCTTTTTGGATTCATACGGATTCCCTCGAGCCTAAATACGTAAAAGGGGCCGTTGTGTTAATCAAGCAAACCTATTATGATCAGGCAGGGGCTATTTATGCCATTGATTTTGATGGGCAAACGTTGATCAAACGAGTATTTCGTGAGGCCAACGGTATTCGACTGGTTTCCCTCAATAAGAAATATAGTGATCAAATCATTCCACTAGATGAGGAACCTGGGGTGATTGGAAAAGTGATTGATGGCTTTGTTCCTCTTGATTTGGAGGAAATCAAATGATTAAATTAATTGCGATTGACTTGGACGGAACTCTTTTGCATGAGGATAAGACTCTATCTAAAGGCAATATTGAAGCTCTTCACCGAGCCCATGAAGCCGGCTATGACATTGTGATCTGTACGGGGCGCCCCTTAGCAGGGGTACGGCCCATCTTTGAAGAGATTGGACTCCCTGATGGCAACTACTATATGATTATCAATAACGGGTGTACAACCTTGTCGACTCAGAATTGGGAAATCATTGGCAAGGAAGAATTGAGCCTTGAGGACATGCACCGGTTGCAAGTTTTGACGGAAGATACAGACGTCCAGCTAACCTTATTTGACATGGATCACTACCTAGTGGTCGCACCTGAAGCCAGTGAACTTGTCACGATGGATGCGGGTATTGTTAATAGTAAACCGACACTTGTCTCAGAAGAGGATCTACCCAACCTTGTTCCTATTTTTCAAGCCATGTACGTGGGAGATCCTTCTGCTATTGATGACTTCCAAGCTCAGAATGAGGCTGCATTAGAGGCCGATTTTAACACTGTACGTTCACAGGATATCTTATTTGAAATCCTTCCAAAAGGAGCGAGCAAGGCTTCTGCTCTTCAAGCATTAAGTCAAACATTAGGCTACAGGAGAGACCAGGTCATGGCTCTTGGAGATGCCAATAATGACCTTGAAATGCTACGTTTTGCTGGTTACAGCGTCGCTATGGGAAATGGCAATGCTGCTGTCAAGGAAATCGCAGACTTCATCACCCTGACCAATGATGAGGATGGCGTGGCCCATGCTATTCACAAATTAATTGAAACTGAAAAAGGAGAATGATCATGAAATACCAAAATTTGTTGGACCGTTTTATTACCTATGTAAAGGTTAACACACGTTCAGACGAAAATTCTACAACCACTCCAAGTACCCAATCACAAGTTGATTTTGCAACAAACGTCTTGATCCCTGAAATGAAACGCGTGGGCCTTCAAAACGTCTACTATTTACCAAACGGCTATGCTATTGGGACACTTCCAGCCAATGATCCAAGCTTTACACGCAAGATTGGATTTATTTCTCACATGGATACCGCTGACTTCAATGCCGAAAATGTCAATCCTCAAATCGTTGAGAATTATGATGGGGGTGTCATTGCCCTTGGTGACTCTGGTTTCACACTCGATCCAGCTGATTTTGCTCATTTGAATAACTACAAGGGACAAACCTTGATCACGACGGATGGTACTACTCTTCTTGGTGCAGACGATAAATCTGGTATCGCTGAAATCATGACAGCTATTGAATACCTGACAGCTCATCCTGAAATCAAACACGGAGAAATCCGTGTCGGTTTTGGTCCAGATGAAGAAATCGGAGTCGGCGCAGATCAATTTGATGCAGAGGATTTTGATGTAGATTTTGCCTATACTGTAGATGGTGGTCCTCTTGGAGAGCTTCAATACGAAACCTTCTCAGCAGCTGGGGCTGAAATTACCTTCAAAGGACGCAATGTCCACCCAGGTACAGCTAAAGATCAAATGATCAACGCTCTTCAATTGGCCATTGATTTCCATAACAAACTCCCTGAAGGAGCACGTCCAGAATTAACCGAAGGCTATGAAGGCTTCTACCACTTGATGAACATCGATGGAACTGTCGAAGAAGCAAGTGCCAGCTACATCATTCGGGACTTTGAAACCGAAAGCTTTGAGAAACGCAAAGACCTTATGAAATCAATTGCCGATCAAATGAATGCGGAACTCGGTAGTGAACGCATTCTCCTCACCCTCAAAGATCAGTACTATAACATGAAGCAAGTGATTGAACAAGATATGACACCAATCACCCTTGCTAAGGAAGTCATGGAAGATCTTGGCATCACTCCAATCATTGAACCGATCCGTGGTGGTACAGATGGCTCTAAAATTTCCTTTATGGGGATTCCAACACCAAACATCTTTGCCGGTGGCGAAAACATGCATGGTCGCTTTGAATACGTCAGCCTCCAAACCATGGAACGCGCAGTTGATACCATTATCGGTATTGTGACCAAAAAATAAGAAACAAAAAAGGATTCGGATAGATTGTCCGGATCCTTTATTGTATGTTTGAAAGCTTGACAATTTCTTTGACCTGATCAATGGTCTGAATCAGGTGAAGGCTTGTCTCATTGATCGAAAGATAATAGACTTTATCTGCCAAAGATTCTGTAAAAGGACGATTCGTGACTAAGATCACCAGTTGTCCTTTTTCTTTCAGCTCTTTCGCCTGCTTTCGCACCTTTTGGTAAAAATACTCATCGCAGATTTCTAGATCATCCACCAAGACACAAGCAGCGTCCAAACCCAATGATTCATTGGTTCCGTTTTGGGTCAGATAATAGGCTGCTCCCGCTTTGACCTCATATAAGCCAGCTGATGGCTCAACCGGAAGAAAGGCTGGACTTGTCTCAGCCTCTATTCCTTTATCTAACTCCACTAGATTGGCCAAGACCTGCAAATAAACAGGTGCTAATTTACTCAAATCCAAGAGTTCCTCAAACTCAAAACCACGTTTCAAGGCTTCTAAGATATAGAAGAGCCGGTGGGGCATATGACGAGCAATTTTCTGGATTAATTCATCATCGCTCATTTCCTCAGGAAGGATGGTCAGCAAGTTCTTATCTTTAATGGTTTCTAGGGCTTGTTGATAAGCCTCATCGATTCTCTTCCCAAATCCATAAACTGCCCCATAAGAGTGAATTTGGGTATTGAGACGGGCATTTTTAGCAGCATCAGAAAAAATCGGAATCTTAAAGAAGATATAGTCCAAACTCGGTTCGTAAACGGCCTTTAAATCCTTTAACAAGGGATGAGGCAAATGCTCGAGAGAGCGCCCTAATTGTAACTGAACTCCTTGCTCAAACAAGGAATAGCCCAAGCCCATAGAGGCCATCGAGATACTGTCTGAAGCAAATGAATTAACTTCTAGGATATAAAAAGCATAGCTCGTCGGATCCAAAGCAAACTTGATCGAAATGGCTCCTGTCAGCTTCAAATAGCGACTGATGTGGATCGCTGCTTCTCGAAGATTTTGAAACTCCCGGTCAGTCAGGGTGACCGCTGGCATAAATTGGTAAGAGTCACTAGAATGGATCCCGACAGGATCAATGCTTTCAATAGAGGCCGCCAGGTAGTGATTGTCTTCGCGATCCCGCATGACCACAAAATCCAGTTCCTTAAAGCCATAGGTCGAAAATTCTAGCAAACACTGCTGACTTGGAGAAACCGAAAGTCCCGTTTCTACTGCTTCGCACAAGTCATCTAGATTATGAGCAATCTTTCGCCCCTGCCCTTGCTTACTCGCTACCGGCCAGATCATAATGGGAAATTGAATGCCTTCAGAAAACTCAATGGCTTCTCGAACCGAGCCAACCAGTGCGGAAGCGGGTACCTGATAGCCCAGCTCTTGAAAAAGGCGTCGTTGATCCGCCTGCTGATAGAAGGTCCGGTAGCGTTGGAGACTCGGCCCGACAATCATGATCGATACTTCTTTGAAAAACCCAATTTCTTCCAATCGGAACAAGAGATTTAAAATCTGTTTATCCGCAAAAGCTAGGAGCAAGCGGGATCCTGTATAGGAAAGAAGAATCGTCCTAAGAGCATCCAGCTTAAGCTTACTGACTACAACCTGTTTTCCAGCTTCTTGGGTGATAGTATTTTCTTCGCCCAGATAAAGGACCAGAGCATTCCCATCCTTGGCATTAAGTTTTTGTGCTTCCTTTACCGCAGCCAAGAGGCTAATATCCTGATAAGAATCTCCACATAGGAGAAGCAATTTCTGGTTTTCTTTCATCATTCCTTCTCCCTTCTACTTTCGTGAATTTTGGCATCAATCAATTCTAAAAATTCATCGTAAAAATAGAGATTTTCCCTTGGCCCTGGACTCGCATCCACTTGGAATTGAACCCCTAAAATCGGTTGGTAACGATGGCGAAAAGCTTCGATACTATGGTCATTGACATTTTCATGCGTGACCAATAAATCATGGGGTAGGCTATCGCGTGCGATACTATACAAGTGATTTTGACTCGTTATCTCGATTTTCCCTGTCGCAATTTCACGGACGGGAATATTTAAACCGAAATGCCCAACTTCCATGGGAGCTAGCTCAGCCCCGTAAGCTTGAGCCAATACCTGTGCTCCCAAGCCCATACCCCAGATTGGAATCTGACCATTGAGCTTTTTGATCAAGCGGCAGAGTTTTTTCACCTGATGGGGATCGCCAGGCCCACTGGATAAAATAACGCCATCGGGCTGCTGTTCCATCAGTTCATCATAAGAGATATCATAGGGATAAACTGTCACATTACAGTCCCTTTGACTCAGCTGGCGTAAGACAGAGTGCTTGACCCCTAGATCAATCAAGGCAATACTCTTTCCAAAACCTGGTACAGCATAGGCCGTTTTTGTAGAAACTTGACGCACTTGGTCTTTGGGAAGGACCGTTGCTCGCAACTGATCCAAGATATGCTCGATCGAATCCCCCTTGTTAATGACAGTCGCCTTCATCCGTCCATACTTGCGGACAATTTTTGCCACCTGTCTCGTATCAATCCCTACAATACCAGGGATTTTTTTTCGCTTCAAGAATTCATCCAAGGTCATCTGCTGCCGCCAATTGCTCGGCATCTCCACTAGATGCTGAACGACTACTGCTAAACAAGTGGGCGTAATCGATTCAGAATCATCTCGATTGATCCCTGTTGCGCCAATAACTGGAAAGGTAAAGGAGAGGATCTGGCCACTAAAAGCCTGATCCGTGATCAATTCTTGATAGCCTGTCATGGCTGTCGTAAAGACCAATTCACCAGTCACATATAAGTCTGCACCAAAGGCTTCTCCTTCAAATACAGTCCCATCCTCTAGGACCAATAATCGTTTCATCGAACCCCTCCCTTCTTTTTACACTAATCCAATTTTATCATAGTTCCTTAAAAAAAGGAAAGTCAGATTCCATGTAGCTGTCTACTCTGTCCTCTTCCTTTCCTTTCAATGAATTGTCAGTTATCTTATTTTGCACCGCGACCTTTAAGGACGGCTTCAATGATGGCCATACGGACAAAGACACCGTTGGTCATTTGTTCTACGATGCGAGATTTAGGAGCTTCTACCAAGTGGTCCGCAATTTCAACGTCACGGTTGACTGGTGCTGGGTGCATCAAGATCGCAGTATCTTTCATACGGTCATAACGTTCTTGTGTCAAACCATGAAGGCGGTGGTAGTTTTCTTTAGAGAAGAGTGATTCGTAATCATGACGTTCGTGTTGCACACGCAAGAACATCATCACATCCACTTTTTCAATGACTTCATCGATAGTGACGAAGGTTCCATAGTCTTCAAATTCCGCACTTCTCCATTCGTCTGGACCTGCAAAGTAAAGAGTTGCTCCCAAACGTTTCAAGATTTGCATGTTTGATTTTGCCACACGTGAGTGATCCAAGTCCCCAGCGATACAAACTTTCAAGCCATCAAAGTGACCGAATTCTTGGTAGATGGTCATCAAATCAAGCAAGCTTTGGCTTGGGTGTTGACCTGAACCGTCCCCACCATTGACGATAGAGGCAGTGATCGTTGGACTTTCAACCAATTCTTTGTAGTAGTCCACTTCAGGGTGACGGATGACACAGACATCCACTCCAAGAGCTGACATGGTTAAGATTGTGTCGTAAAGTGTTTCCCCTTTGTTCACAGAGCTTGTCTTTACATCAAAGTCAAGGAGATCACATCCCAATTTCAACTCTGCCACTTCAAAGGCTTTGTGGGTACGAGTTGAAGGTTCAAAGAAAAGGTTTGAGATGATGTGTTGGTCTTCGTAGGATGCTTTAGCTCCATTTTTGAACTCAATCCCACGCTTGATCAAAGCCATTACTTCTTCATTGGTAAGAGTTTCCATTGAGACAAGGTTTTTAAGAGCGATTTGATTTTCAGACATGTTGATTCTCCTTTTATATTGTGAATGGTTTATTATTTATTTAAGCTTCTTTGATGAGGACGCGGTCTTGGCCGTCTAGTTCCACCATCTCGACAATGATTTCCTCTGACTTACTGGTCGGGATATTTTTCCCAACAAAGTCCGGACGAATCGGCAACTCTCGATGCCCACGGTCGACTAGAACCGCAAGACTTACTCGAGCAGGACGACCGTGACTGACCAGATTATCAATGGCAGCGCGAATCGTACGACCTGTATAGAGGACGTCATCGATCAAGATGACCTCTCTATGAGCGATATCAACTGGTAAGACCGTCGTATCCTCTGTCGCCTTCATATCATCTCGGAAAGGCTTGGTATCGAGTTCTGCAACAGGGACATCAATTTGTTCCAGCTGAGAGAGGCGTTCTTGGATCCGGCGAGCAATGTAAACACCGCGCGTCTTGATTCCCACCAGCACAATCTGGCTCAAATCTTTGTTTCGTTCAATGATTTCGTAGGTGATGCGGGTAATGGCCCGTTTCATCGTCAAATCATCAACGACTTCTTTGGTTTTCATTCAGTCCTCCTTAGTTGTAAAAGAAAAACCTCCTTTTTCAAGGAGGTTCAGCAAATGAATGGTCTAAGAGGATAGAGTCTCGCTCTATGGTCCTAGCCATTGTTTTTCACAGTCTCCTTGCCTGCCTCACGGGACAGGATTAAAGGATTTATTTAATTGAAATAACTATATCACAGTTTCAAACGACATGCAAGAAAAAACTCAACATTTTTCAAAAAAATTTAAAAACATGACTTTTCATCCGAATAATGTTCGGTTTTTACTAAGAAACAGCCGATTTCCGCTTGATATTTTTAATCCCATAGAGCACATAGCCAGCCAAGAGGTAAGCGATAAAGATGATCACCACCCATTTTCCAACAAAGGCCCAGCCGTATTTATTCACATTGATAAAGAAATAGGCAAAGGGACTATCTTTTGCACCTGGAATTGGCCACTTCAAGACCAACCCATTGAGAAGAGCAAAGAGCATGTAAGCCAGTGGAATCAAGGTCCAAAAGAAAGGATCGAGCTTACGGTATTGCTTGGCTTTATCAATCACTAGGGTATCAAAGAAGAACATCAAAGGAACGATGTAATGACAGAGGAAGTTTTCCAAACGATAAAACTTCTCTGGTGTCGCAAGAGGCGCCAACATAAAGTGGTAGATGACACAGGTAATCATAATGGACATGGTAACTGCGCCTTTCATACGAAGGTAACCCTGAGTCTGGGTCGAACGACCTCGAACCATGCGCCAAACCATGTCTCCCATAAAGAACATGACTAACATGTTGGATAAAATGGTGTAATAGAGCATCATGCCAAAGCCACCATGCTTGGTGAGTTGCAGATAAACGCCAATAACACTTAAGATAAACAATAGAAAACGATAGCTAAATAATAATTTGAATTTCATAGTATTCTCCTGAAAGAAAAGAGGCAAGGCCCTCCTTCTTTTCTTTAGATTTTCTTCACAAATTCTGATTTTAGTTTCATTGCACCAAAGCCATCAATCTTACAATCGATGTTGTGGTCTCCTTCAACGATACGGATGTTTTTCACGCGCGTCCCTTGTTTCAAATCTTTCGGTGCACCCTTAACTTTCAAATCTTTGATCAAAGTCACTGTATCGCCATCAGCCAATTTGTTTCCGTTGGCGTCAATCGCTACGACACCCTCTTCTTCTTCGACCTCAGCTGGGTTCCATTCATACGCACACTCTGGGCACACCAAGAGCGCTCCATCTTCATAGACGTATTCAGAGTTACATTTTGGACAGTTTGGTAAGTTATTCATTTTTATCTCCTTATTCAAATTAACTTTCATAGTATACCATGAAAGCGAAAATTTGACAAATCCTGCTCGACTGTAGCATTTTCAAGAAAAAAGGAGGCGACTTGGCCTCCCTACATAGATCATATTTCTCAATCTTCCTGCAATTCTTGAATATCTCGAATCACGCGCACACCTGCTTGATTCTTCTCGCGCAGTTCAGCATCAGAGTATGGGAAGGTATTGATCAAGATGCTCTCCATCCCGATACTTTGGGCAACAGCGACATCTGTCGTAAAGTCATTCCCCACCATGACCGTTTTCTCAGGGTTCAACTGGTGTTCTTTCATCACTTCCAAGAGGAACTCTGGCTGAGGTTTGCGAATACCTGCGTCAGACGACAAGTAAATGGCATGGAAAAGCTCTCTCAAACCAACCAAATCAATCTCCGGATTGGTAAAATCTGCTTGGGCATTGGATAAAAGAAAGATTCGGCAACCTGCAGCTTTCATATCCTCTAACACTTCTTTCGTGTGAGGATAGAGCTCCAACCGCTTGCGAGAAAGGACACGGAAAGTCCTCGCAATCAAACGTCCCCACTCTTTGAGGTGGGCAACACTATCCCCACTTGGATGACCTTCTAAATACAATTGCACAAAGATGACCGTCAGATCAATCTCTGGATAGGCAACGTGTTTTTCCTTAGACAAGTCTTCTTCGGCTTGTTGCACCAACTCTCTATAACGCAGGCGCAGACCTTCTCCTGTGTAGCTTGCCCCGTAGGATTGGTAGATCTGAGCCATGGTATCCCATAAAATGGGGCTCGACTCATCCGTTTCGATGTCGACCAAGGTTCCATAAAAATCAAAAATATAGTTTTTAAATGCGTACTTGTGCGGATTCATCTCTCACTCCCGTAACAAACATCGTAAAGGTTGCCTTGCAGACATTGGCCCCGTCTTGATTGGTAATATCGACATCCACAACTCGAGTCGTCCGTCCACTGTGGACACATTCGCCATGTATCGTAAGGACATCACCCAGACGTCCTGCTTTCAAGTAATTGATCGAGGATTGCAAGGTCACCCCATCGACACCTTGAGAAACCACGACCAAACCACTGACTTGGTCACACAGGGTAAAGAGATAGCCTCCATGCGCATTTCCATAATAATTGAGCGATGATTCCACGACCTTGGTTGTCACCACCACATGGCCATCTCTCATCTTTTCGATTTCGTAATTTTCAAATGCAGCAATTGCATCAAAGTGAAAATCTTTCATATTACTTGCCACCTTTTCTAGCATCTTTTCAACTCCTCTATCATACTACAATTAAGAAGCAGATACAAGCAAAGGGGCAATTCCTTAGAGCTAAAAAGAACTAGATACCTCTAGCCCTTTGTTTAAAATCTTAATTTTTCCCAATCATCGTCTGTCCGTTTGCGATAATAGTACTCGGATAAATCTGGGTCTTCCATCACTTCTAGGAGAGGAAGCATGTCGTAGGACAAGTCCAACTTTTCTAATTGGTCCTTCTCAACCCAAGAAACTTCTCCTTCTTCAGATGATCTGAGCTGGCCTGTAAATTCTGTCGCTTTGTAGCAAAAGACAATATAGCGGCCTCCCTCATCTGGCTCCCAGTCTTTGACTGCGACCAGTTTTGGATCTGCAATTGTCAGTCCTGTCTCTTCGTAGACTTCACGAATGACGGATTCTACAAGGCTTTCTCCTTCTTCGATATGGCCACCTGGAAAAGCATGGCCAGCCCAGTGAGTCTTTTCAGGTGAGCGGTATTGGAGGACTACTTTATTCGTTGAACAGTCTTCGATCAGACATAGATTTGTTAGAATGGTAGATGTTTCGCGTGACATAAATTTCCTTTCTAATATGTTGACAATGAATCAATATAAACTTTTTTCTTTATCTCTTTTTTCATCACAAAGGGATTTACCAGCTCATGGTATTCATCATAGGCATCCAAAAGAGAGCCTCTCTGAAAGACAATTGACTTCTCTTTTAAATAATATTCCGAGTGAATCGTTACCGAACCATGACCATCAAAACTAAAGAAAAACACAATGAATAATACTAAGATCAAGCTAGCAAAGAAACTAAAAAGTAGCCCCACTACATTCTTCCAATTGACTGTGTGAGTTCGATAAAAGCGATACCAGATATGACAAAAAACTGTCACAGCTCCTAGATACAACCAAGGATTCCAGAGGAGCGGAGTAAAGGCGTAACCATTGTAGCCTAATAAAAAGTTCGCAAAAACTAAAAGTAAAAGAATAAGATACAAGATCCGAAACAGGTTCAGATACTCTTTCATGTTTGATCTCCCTTTCTTACTAATTGGTTTAAACTGGATCTCCTAAAGTAACATCAACAGAATATGATAACCTAACCGGAGCCAATGTTCTATAAGGGGCGTATCCGGATCACTTTTTTTGCTGTCTAAGAATAGACTTAGCGATAATAAAAGTAAGCTAAGTGCTATAACTATTTTAAGAACCAATCTCATACCGCCAAGAGCAAAAGAAACTATTGAACCAATTAGTGGTAAAGGGGAAAATATAAATGCCACTAAGCCGAAATAGATCTTAATCAATGATAAAACCAATAAACCATAAACAACAATCTTCGTAAAAAGAGAGACCCTTTTATCTTCTTTTTTCAGTTTTGAAATGAAATAGATGACATAGATCATATACATAAACAGAAACATATTTATTTACCCTATTTCCCATGGATTTTAATTCTATTTTATCCAACATCCATTAAGAATACAACCGCTTGTCTAGAAATGTCCAACAAAGACAAGAACAGGGTCAAAGTTTCTTCACTTCTGCTGCTACCTTTTGGAGATGCTGTTCCCGCATGCTAGCGGTATTCACATCCCGGCCGACTTCTCCCAAAATGCTGACACGCTTGGTTTTAATCCCACAGTGGTTCAAGACGGCATTTTTCAAAACAGAGATGCCATAACTATCTGGAATGTTGAGAGGGCCTGAAAAGATCTTATACCACCAAGTGGGGGCCATGGAGGTCGCATAAATACTGGCCGTTTTGCCTTTAAGCAACTTCTTGAATTGCTTGCCTCTGAGGTAATTCCAGATAAAACTTCCCTGATCATTGGCCGAGTAAGCAATCCCCGGTGTAAAGACCCGGTCGATCCAGCCTTTCATAAGGCTCGGCATACTACTCCACCAGATGGGATAAACAAAGATCAGGTGATCTGCCCACTGGATTAATTCTTGGGAACGAAGAATAAAAGGATCTTCCTCCATCCGCTTTCGATAGCCATAGCGAAGAACCGGATCAAAGTCCTCTTCATTAAGGTTAATGACTTCAAGTTCATGGCGACCTGAGTCAATATTTTCGACAATGGTTTGGAAAATAGCCTGACAGTAACTTTCCTTATCGGGATGCCCATTGATGACTAAAATTTTCATTCGTCTTCTCCTTCATCTCTTTGGTTCATTCTATCTCTTTTATATTTTTACTTGATTAATTGATAATGGTTCAAAGATTGATAGATACGTCCTTTAGGAATTTTTATTTGAAGAACACATCATCCGCAATTCCTTAACAGGTTTTCCAAGTTTAAGTATTTGTTCTTGGCCATCAAAAGTAAAACCCATTTTTTGATAGAAAGCAATGGCTCGCTTATTATCTTTCAATACCCATAAATAAATTTCAGAGAATGGATCAAGAGCAACAAATGCAGCATGCATTAACTGTTTACTCACACCTTTTCCATAGTAATCTTTTAAAACATATAAGGCAATGATTTCACCAGCTTGAATGGTCTCATCACGGTAATTTCCATAGCTGATAAATCCAACGACCTTCTTTCCATCCATCGCAATCAAGGTATTTTCTGGATATTTTTGACTAAAGAATCGACATTTTTCTAATGTCATCGTCTCCTGAAAATCCGCGGGTAAAAGATCGTCATAAGCCTCTCTCCACGTTTGCCAATGAACGAGAGATTTTCCTTCTATCTCTTCAGGAGTTTCCATTGCTTTAATGATAATCTTCATTCGCTTTATCCTTTCTAATCCAAGGCCTTCACTTCCAACATCATATCGCGGATTTGCGCTGCAAGCTCGAAATCAAGCACTTCGACGGCTTCTTGCATTTGACCTTGCAGTTTCTTGACCAGTTCCTTGCGCTCTTGGCGGTTGAGACTGGTGATATCCACTTCCTTGTCTTCTTCCTTGGACACCGCCTTAGTAACAGAAATAAGATCTCGGATTTCCTTCTTAATGGTTTGTGGCACAATGCCATGCTCTTCATTATAGGCCATCTGAATCTGACGACGACGAGCTGTTTCATCAATAGCTTTTTGCATCGACTGGGTCATGGTGTCCGCATACATAATCACATGTCCCTCACTATTACGGGCTGCACGCCCGATGGTCTGGATAAGCCCACGCTCATTACGGAGGAAGCCTTCCTTATCCGCATCAAGAATGGCAACTAGGCTGACTTCTGGTACGTCTATCCCTTCCCGAAGGAGGTTGATACCGACCAAGACATCAAAAACGCCCAAACGCAAATCACGAATAATCTCCGTCCGCTCCAAGGTCTTAATGTCCGAGTGCATGTATTTGACTTTAACACCCATTTCCTTGAAGTAGTCGGTCAAGTCTTCTGCCATCTTCTTGGTCAGGGTAGTGACAAAGGTCCGCTCTCCACGTTCTACACGCGCATTGATCTCACCCAAGAGATCGTCCATTTGTCCCATGGTAGGGCGTACTTCCACTTCTGGATCCAGAAGACCAGTCGGACGAATAATCTGCTCGATGACGGTGTCCGTTTGTTCCATCTCATAGTCACCTGGTGTCGCTGACACATAGACAATCTGGTGGACATGGCTTTCAAACTCTTCACGACGCAGTGGCCGGTTGTCCAAGGCAGATGGCAAACGGAAACCATAGTTGACCAACATCTCCTTGCGTGATCGGTCTCCATTGTACATACCCTTGATCTGTCCCATGGTCATGTGACTTTCATCGATCATGATGAGGAAATCTTCTGGGAAGAAGTCAAGGAGGGTGTAAGGAGGCTCTCCTTCACTTCGGCCATCCATGTGACGGGAGTAGTTCTCCACCCCATTGGTGTAGCCCATTTCCCGCAACATTTCAATATCGTACTCTGTCCGTTGCTTCAGGCGTTGGGCTTCTAAGAGCTTACCTTCTTTTTCAAAGACTTTTAACTGCTCTTCTAGTTCCGCCTGAATCTTGGCAATGGCCACTTCCATATGGTCGTCATTGGTCACGAAGTGAGTGGCTGGGAAAATGGCTAAGTGGTCCACATCTCCTAGAACTTGGCCCGTCAAAGCTTCAACCTCACGAATCCGCTCAATCTCATCCCCGAAAAACTCGACTCGAAAGGCATGCTCATCACGCGAAGCTGGGAAAATCTCGACCACATCCCCACGAACACGGAATTTTCCCCGTTGAAAGTCGATGTCATTGCGCTCAAACTGAATGTCCACCAAGTCATTGAGCAGTTTATCACGAGAAATCTCCAGACCCGGACGCAGGCTCACCACGCTGTCGGAGTATTCCTTAGGCGAACCTAACCCATAGATACACGAAACAGACGCGACTACAATGACGTCATTTCGTTCTAAAAGAGCGGAGGTTGCTGAGTGACGAAGCTTGTCAATCTCATCATTGACCGAGCTATCTTTTTCGATATAGGTATCGCTAGAGGGCACATAAGCTTCTGGCTGGTAGTAATCGTAGTAAGAGACGAAATACTCGACCGCATTTTCAGGGAAAAATTCCTTGAACTCCCCATAGAGCTGGCCTGCTAGTGTCTTATTGTGGGCAATGACCAAGGTTGGCTTATTGACTTGGGCGATGACCTGACTCATGGTATAGGTCTTCCCCGTACCAGTTGCCCCCATCAAGATTTGGGCCTTTTCGCCACCTTCGATGTTATCTACCAACTGCTCGATGGCCTGCGGTTGATCCCCAGACGGTTGGTATTTGGAGACTAGTTTAAATTTGTTGTCTGTGATTCTATTAATCATACTTTCTTCCTTCGACTGTACTTCCTTTATTTTACCACAATAAAGGATATTTCTCTGACTTTTGAGGAGAGGAACCTAGTGCAGAAAAAGACAGACTAAAGAGCCTGTCTTCGTATTTATCATTATTTCCTATCAGCCATTTCACACTTATTACTCAACAGCTCTTTCATTTCTTTCCCCTAAGCGGTAAACAATCAGGACGGATAATAGAAGAACCAGAGTTGTGATGATCGATCCTTCCGCTCCAAATTCCCCTCCGGTCAGCCAGTCAGGTCCTGATCCCATGGTAAAGCTGAAGATAGAGGCATCTGCCCCCGTCCCACTGACTTGAAAACCAAGGAGATTTCCTTGTACATAGTTCCAGGTCCCGTGCTGAGCGACCACTAGCCAGATACTATCGGTATAGATAAAAAGCAGACCAGCTAGCACCCCATCAAGGATGATATTCAGAACGGATAAGAAGGTCACTCCTGCATTACCCATATGCAGAATGCCAAAGAGACTACTAGAAATCAAGATCGCTAAGGGTAGATTGGCTCTTGCAGCAATCCGAGTCAGGAGCCAACCCCGCGTCGCTACTTCTTCCGTTCCTCCTTGAAGGAGCCAAAATGGGAATAAACCTAGAATAAAGAGGATGGGTTCTAAACTTAATTCATTTAGCTCAAAAGTCCCGATTCCACCCACTTGGTAGACAAGGGCAATCATTCCCATTTGAAGAAGGGAAAGCAAGATCCCCCAACCTAGATACTTGAGCCAATTTCTTTTTACAAAACCTAAGCTTGATAAGGAATTCTTCTCTATTACTTTCACCCAAAAAATAAAGAGTAAGAGAATAAATACAAAACTGAAAAGCTCATAATAGAGAATATAATGGAAGAAAAACTCTTGAATACTTGCAACCCCATTTCCTGGTGAGAAGAACTCGGTTAGATAACCTATTGCAATGGAAAATGGTCCCACCAATTCACTACTGAGCCATAGTCCTCCTTCTATAAAGAAGGAAGCTAAAAACACGTAGAATAGTGTAGAAACGAAAACTGACACAGAAGTTTTCATTTTGATACCTTGAATGATCAACCCTTTCTTCATCTAGTAACCTCCATTTATCTGAATAGATCCATTGTAACAAAGAAAACCCAGACCTGCAACACTATCTGATGTTAGAAAACCTAACATCGAAACTGGATTTTTCTTGCAAAAACGACTTTTTTCTGATATAATAGCTTCTGTAGAAAAACATAAGACCATTCATACTCGTTTTGGTATGAATGATTTGTTTTTTTAAGGCCATCCTTTGGTCAATGTGCTCATGGGTCAAATACCCAAAGAGAAAAGAATTAAAAGGAGACAGAAATGAAGAAAAAATTACTAGCATGTTTGCTGTTCTTATTTCCATTCGTTGCATTCGCTGGTCATGCTCATGCTGAAACGATCAAGGTCGTTTTTGACACAGCATATGCACCGTTTGAATTTAAGGATTCAGATCAAACCTATAAAGGAATTGACGTAGAGATCTTGGATAAGGTCGCTGAAATCAATGGCTGGGATTTGGACAAATCCTTCCCGGGATTTGATGCAGCGGTCAATGCAGTTCAAGCTGGTCAAGCAGATGCCATCATGGCCGGTATGACCAAAACAACAGAACGTGAAAAAGTCTTCACCATGTCTGATACTTACTACGATACAAAAGTTGTCATTGCGACTACGAAAGCCGACAAAATCACGAAGTACAGCCAATTAAAAGGGAAGACAGTCGGTGTTAAAAACGGAACTGCAGCCCAACGCTTCCTCGATAAATACAAGGACAAGTACGGCTACAAGATCAAGACTTTTGATACCGGTGATCTCATGTACAACAGTTTATCAGCCGGTGCAGTGGATGCAGTCATGGATGACCAACCTGTTATTCAATACGCCATCCAAAAGGGTCAGGACCTAGCTATCAATATGGACGGGGAAGCAGTCGGTGGCTTTGCCTTTGGTGTTAAAAAAGGTGGAAATCATGAAAAGTTGATCACTGAATTTAACAAGGCTCTCGCTCAAATGAAAGCTGACGGGACACTTGATGAGATCATCAAGAAATGGACAGGTGAAAGTCAATCATCAAGTAACAGTGCTGTTCCAGAAACAACTACTCCTGCTGGTCAAAAAGCAACTCCTAAAAAATCAAAATATGTAATTTCAAGTGACTCATCTTTTGCACCATTTGTCTTCCAAAATGGAAAAAACAAATACACAGGAATCGATATGGACTTGATCAAGGCTATTGCCAAAGACCAAGGATTTACCATCGAGATTAACAATCCTGGATTTGACGCAGCGGTAAGTGATGTCCAATCCGGCCATGCGCAAGGAATGATCGCAGGGATGACCGTAACAGATGCTCGGAAATCAACCTTCGATTTTTCTGAACCATATTATACTGCTAACTCCATTCTTGCAGTCCAAGAAGATAGCAAGATTGATTCGTATGATGATCTAAAAGGAAAGACAGTCGGTGTTAAAAACGGTACTTCCTCACAAAACTTCCTTGAAGAAAACCAAAAGAAATATGGTTACAAGATCAAAACGTTCTCTGACGGAGCTTCTATGTATGACAGTTTGAATTCTGGTTCTGTTGCAGCGATCATGGATGACGAACCTGTTATCAAATACGCCATTAAACAAGGACGTAAATTCAAAACACCTATCAAAGGAACTCCAAGTGGTCAACTAGCATTTGCCGTTAAAAAAGGTGAAAATCCTGAATTGATCGAAATGTTCAATAACGGTCTTGCAAACTTGAAGAAAAGTGGTCAATACCAAAAGATTCTCGATAAATACCTTAAAGCAGATAGCAAGTCAAGTACTTCAAGTACAACAGCAGATGAAACAACGATCTGGGGCTTGCTTCAAAACAACTACAAACAATTGTTAAGTGGTTTGGGTGTTACTCTTGCCCTTGCGCTTCTCTCTTTTGCCATTGCTATGGTGATCGGTGTTATCTTTGGGATGTTTAGTGTTAGCCCATATAAATGGCTCCGCTGGACTGCTGAGATCTTTGTCGATGTTATTCGTGGGATCCCACTCATGATCCTCGCCGCCTTCATCTTCTGGGGAATTCCAAACTTGATTGAATCGGTCACAGGTCATCAATCCCCAATCAACGACTTTGTTGCAGGTACCATCGCCCTCTCCCTCAATGCTGCTGCCTATATTGCAGAAATTGTTCGTGGGGGGATCCAAGCTGTACCGATTGGACAGATGGAAGCCAGCCGAAGCCTTGGAATCTCTTATGGCAAGACCATGCGTAAGATCATCTTGCCACAAGCAACCAAACTCATGCTTCCAAACTTTGTTAACCAATTCGTCATTGCCCTGAAAGATACGACTATCGTTTCTGCGATCGGATTGGTAGAACTCTTCCAAACTGGTAAGATCATCATCGCTCGAAACTACCAAAGTTTCAAGATGTATGCGATCCTTGCCGTCTTCTACCTCGTGATTATCACCTTGCTAACACGATTTGCAAAAAAATTAGAAAAGAGGGCTAACTAATGGCTAAATTAAAAATTGATGTCCATGACCTCCATAAATACTACGGTGAAAATGAGGTCCTAAAAGGAATTTCAACAAAATTCTATGAAGGGGATGTGGTCTGCATTATCGGACCATCCGGTTCTGGTAAATCGACCTTCCTTCGTAGTCTCAATCTCCTCGAAGAAGTGACAAAAGGTCAAATTACAGTTAATGGATATGATCTAACCGATCCAAAAACCAATGTTGATTTGGTCCGTGAAAATATCGGGATGGTTTTCCAACACTTCAACCTCTTCCCACATATGAGCGTCCTTGAAAACATTATGTTTGCGCCAGTAGAGCACAAACTGATGACTCGCGAAGAAGCTCAAAAAGTCGGAATGGAATTGTTGGAAAAAGTTGGACTCGCAGATAAAGCCGATGCCAATCCGAACAGTCTTTCCGGTGGTCAAAAACAACGTGTGGCTATTGCCCGTGGACTCGCCATGAATCCAGATATTATGCTCTTTGACGAACCGACTTCTGCCCTTGACCCTGAGATGGTTGGAGATGTATTGAACGTTATGAAAGAGTTGGCAGAGCAAGGAATGACCATGATCATCGTTACCCACGAGATGGGATTTGCCCGCCAAGTAGCCAACCGCGTCATCTTCACCGCAGACGGTGAATTCCTCGAAGACGGTAAACCAGACCAAATCTTCGACAACCCCCAACACCCACGCTTGAAAGAATTCTTGGATAAGGTTCTAAACGTTTAAAAAGATAAAGTTTCTGAAACATCTAGCAATTTTGCTAGATGTTTTTTTAGACGAAAAAAGCATTTTCAAACCTGAAAATGCTTAGATTGAAGATAAAGACATATTAAAAACTTTCCTTAGGTGAGTACGGACGTCAGCGAACTTCTGCGAAGTTCCAAGACTAATTATTGAGCCTAAAGTCTCAATAATTCCGAGTGCCTGAAACTAAATTGTTTCAGGCACTTTTCTCACAGCGGAAAGTTTTAATGTTCTCTTAATTCGTTATACAAATTGGGTAGATATTTATTTCTTTGCAGAATCACTATACTTATTTTACATTAAAAATGGTTTGTTTACATTCTAACTAATCTGTTGCTGAGCTGTCTGCATCTTGTAGTACACACCTTGCGCTTCCATTAGCTCTTCATGAGTGCCATGCTCAACAATATCGCCATCTACCATTACAAGGATCATATCAGCATTTTGAATGGTCGACAAGCGGTGTGCAATGATAAAGCTAGTCCGTCCCTTCATGAGCTGATTAAAAGCATCTTGAATCAAGACCTCAGTCCGAGTATCGATGGAGGATGTAGCCTCATCTAAGATCAAAATCTTAGGAACTGAAAGGAAAACCCGCGCAATCGTTAAGAGTTGGCGTTGTCCTTGAGACAAAGACTCTCCAGCATCTGAAAGATAGGTATCGTACCCTTGTGGCAACTGCCGAATGAAGAAATCTGCATTGGCCGCTTTGGCTGCTTCTATGACTTCTTCTCTAGTTGCATCTGGACGAGAAAAGGCGATATTTTCATGAATCGTCCCAACCTTAAGCCAAGTTTCTTGTAAAACCATACCAAACTGTTGGCGGTAAGAAGCACGGGTGTAGTCCGTAATTGGCACTCCATCAATCGTGATCTCTCCAGAATTAACAGGGTAGAAACGCATGAGCAGATTAATCAAGGTCGATTTTCCTGCTCCTGTAGGCCCTACAATGGCAACCTTACTGGCGGCTGGAACCTGAATGCTTAGATCTTTAATCAAAGTCCGCCCCAAATCATAGCCAAATGAGACATGCTCAAAACCAATCGCACCTTTGACATCCTGACTTTCCAGAATCTGATGGCCTGTCTCTTCGACCTCAGCTTGATCCAAGACGCTGTACAAGCGCTCTGCGCAGGCAAGGGCACTTTGGAGTTCTGACAAGACAGAGGAGATATCATTAAAAGGCTTGGTGTATTGGTTGACATAATTGAGGAAGGTCACCAATTGACCGACAGTAAAGTGAGATCCCGAAATAATGCGTACAGCACCAAATCCAGCCACTACTGCATAAATCAAGGCATTCACAAAGCGAGTGGCAGGGTTGACAGTTGAAGAATAAAATACAGCGGATTGGGAATAATTGGCATAGCTTTCATTCGTCCCCTTAAAAGCCTCACGGAATTGATCCTGAGCATTAAAGGACTGGATCAAACTTTCCTGGGTCAAAGACTCTTCGATCAATTGAGTTTGAAGACCACGCGCCTTGGTCTGTTTTTGGAAAAGCGTATAAGAACGCTTGGCAATAAAACGAGCAATCAACAGGGATAGAGGGGTCAAGACCAGAACCGCCACCATCATAAAGAAATCCAATTCTGCCATGGTCACGATGGTGACAAGAATGGTTAGGAGGCCAACAAAGAACTGGTTAAAGACCATCAGAAGACCGCTGTTGAGTTGCTCTACATCGGTCGTAAGACGACTGACAAAGTCCCCGCTCCCTTGTTTATCTAGATAAGACAAGGGCAATCGGTGTACTTTTTCCATCACTTCTGCTCTTAGGCTTTGGCTAAACCGATAGACCAATTGATTGTAGACAAGAGGATTGATCCATTGGATCAGGGTATTGGCCACAATGACCAGAACCATTTGGATCAAAACGGGCCATAAGACTGTCATCCCTTGAGGATTGATGACTAAATCAACTGCATGTCCGATCAGGATCGGTAACAAAACCGTTAAGGCCACTTGAGCGATGGTTCCGAGACTAGCTAGAATCAGGAGCACGGGATGGTGAGCAAAATCTCTAAACAGACGTTTTACATAACTAGAACGTTTTTGACTCATGCTTCCTCCCTCCCGTGTTGTGAATAATGAATTTCTTGATAAATCTCATTGGTAGACAAGAGGAAATCATGATTTCCCAGTCCTACTTGATGTCCCTTGTTCAAGACCAAAATCTGATCAGCAGACTTGAGACTATTGGTTCGTTGAGATACTAAGATCAAACTTGTATCACTCAATTCTTCTTTAATCGATTTTAAGAGACGAGCTTCCGTCAAATAATCCAAGGCGGAAGTTGAATCATCCAAAATTAAGAAAGGAGCCTTCTTCAAAAGGGCACGCGCAATGGTCAACCGCTGGCGTTGGCCACCTGAGAAATTTCGACCAAAGGCTTCCACTGGTTCATCAAGTTGTCCTTCTTTTTCACGGACAAAATCAGCCGCCTGAGCTGTTTCTAGCGCCCACCACAAATCATCATCCGATAGATTTTCTTCCATTCCAAGTAAGAGATTCGAGCGGATAGTCCCTCTAAAGAGCTCTGCTTTCTGTGGGACAAGAGCTACCCAGTCCCGCCACTCCTTGAGAGTTTTAGGAGAGCGACCTTGATGAAAGAGGGCTAATTTCCCCTGACTAACGGCATACAAATGACTCAATAACTGAACAAGGGTAGACTTCCCAGAACCAGTACCACCAATAATCCCCAACATCTGTCCATGATCCAGATCAAAGGAAATATTTTCTAGAGCTGGGCTTGAAGCCGTTGGATAAGTGAAAGAAACTTTCTCTGCGCTAATCGCTTCTTGCTCTCTTGCAGTTTCTTCCGGCAAAGCTTCTAGGAGGTCTTCTTCCTTCAAATCAAAAATCTCTTGGACACGCTTGGCTGAAATATAGCTGACATTTAAAGACGTGACCAGCATAGCCAGCTTGATCAATTCTGTTAAAATTTGTAATAAATAATTGACCAAAGCGACCAACATCCCTTGGGTTAGAAGGCCAGCAGAGATATTCAATTGTCCTTGCCAAATAACACAAACCAAGGTCGTATTGACCACAAGGAATGTCAAGGGACTCACCAAACTAGACCAGATACCAGCGCGAATTTGCCAGATCTTGTAGTCCTGATTGACCTCTCTAAAATCTTCTAATTCACTAGCATCTTGTCCAAAGGCCCGAATCACCCGTATCCCTTGAAATTGCTGACGCGTCACCGTGACCATTCGGTCTGTAATTTTACGAATCTTGGCAAAAAGAGGATTGACAATCCGAGACATGATGACAATAATCAGGGTTAAAATCGCCACCATCCCCAAGAACCAAAGAGTGAGTTTAGGACTGATGGTGAAGGCCATGATGATAGAACCAAAGACAATAATCGGTGCTCTCAAAAAGAGGCGCAAGAATTGGTTGATCCCAACCTGGATTTGATAGGTATCAGAAGTAAGACGGGTTACCAAACTAGAAGTACCGATCCTATCGCGCTTGTCCTTTGGAAGCGATAAGATCTTCTCATACAAATCTTTGGTCATCTCGCGGGTAAAGCCGACAGCTGCTTTAGAAGAAAAATACTGGGCCGTAATGGCTACGACGACCCCAAAGCTCGCAAATAAAAACAAAACACCGACCGTCATCACCACTGCGCTCGTTTCCTTTTTCGGAATGACCTGATCGACTAAGTGGGCGATGATTAAGGGGACACACAATTCAAAAATAGCTTCTAAAAGTTTAAACGCGGGCCCTAGAAAAGTTTCCCATAGATAGCCCTTAAAATACTTCAATAATGATTTCATACGACTCGATTCTTTTTTTAATGGATATACATATTTTACCACAAATTCTTAAGATGAAAAAACTCCCCCTACAGAGCAGAGAGAGTTGAATACTGACCAGATGAAGGTCAGAAATCTTATTCCTTCTTTGTTACCTTGCTTAAGGTCTTACCCATTTTCCCCAATCCAATCATTAGTAGTGGGAAAGAAAATAGTGTTATAAGGCCTAATACAAGAAAGACTGCTACAAAGCCACAACTATCAATGAACCAACCAGTCAGTGGGAAAATGACAATCATAGATAGACTAAACATCATGGAATTGATACTCAGCATCGTTGCTCGTACACTAGATGGCAGATAAGCTTGTAAATCATTGTAGTAGATGGGTTGATAAACTGCATAAAGGGCATTGGTCAAGAGATAGACACTCAGATAGGCGAATGGGGTCTTTACACCTACTAAAAGCAAGGCCAACCCTGTCAGTGCAACTAGAATCGGAAAGACTTGATTACTATTCCATTTTTTCCCGATTTGACTGGCCAAATAAACCGCTAGGAGATTGAATCCACTACCAATTAACATGATGAGCGAAACTTGCCAACTAGCTAAGTCACTAATTTTCTGTTGGTAGTAAAAATAAAACATACACATGATGGTCCCTACCAACTGATAGATGAGCATCCAGTAAAATAAGACTGGTTTTTCCAGCCATTCTTGTTTCACTACCTCCAATATCCGCTTTAAGGTCAAATGATTTCTTTCATCACTCTTGCTCTCTGGCTCCTTCATCAGAAAGATCAAAAGAATAGAAAGCAAGGAAAGCCCAATAGCAATATAATAGGTCCAAGCCAATGCTCCGTGAATAAAGAAGCCTGCCACGACTGTACCTAACGTTCGGGTGACTTCGGCCACACCAGACAAGAAGCTAGAAATCTGAAGATAACGGTCTTTTTGACCTGCTTCTACCGCTGAATCAAATAAGAAAGCTGTACTAGTCCCCGAGTCAAAATTATAAGACCAAGCATTGACCATCATAGCAATCGCATAGATCCAAAAGTTCCCCTGACCAAATAAAATCAAGATCGAGGATCCAATACTGGACAAGCGAGCCAAATAAAGATTGGTCTTGTAACTAAAGCGATCGGCCAACATACCAGATGGGATCTCGCATAAAAGGCTCGTCCCATGAAAGATACTCTCTAATAAACCAATCTGAAGCAAAGAAAGACCATTTTGAATAAAAAAGAGAATCCAAAAACTGGTGATTCCAAAATAAGATGTAAATTCCAGACCTGCTAGGAGTGAAATATTGCGTTTGTAAGTTCTTTTAAACATTGTTTTTCCTCTTTCAATAGATTATATAAGTGTTTCTAAAAGACTTACTTAGAGTTGCCTACATCTTCTCCACCTCCTTCATTTTTTCTTGATTCAGTTCTTGACGCAGCTGGGCCACTTGATTAGACAAGGACACCAACAATTCGGTTTGCAACTTTTGAATTTCCAGTAAATCCGTCTGGTCTTGTTGCACCATATGATCAATCTTCGTATGCAGTAAGCGAATTTCTCGTTCCGACTCCATATTAACGTTAAAGTCATTTCGCGCTTGCAGGCGATCATAATCTGCTGCCCTGTTTTGGCTCATCATGATCAAAGGAGCTTGAATCGCCGCAATCGTAGAAAGTGCTAGATTCAACAAGATGAAAGGATAAGGATCAAAATTCCAGCCAAAAGGATGCAGGACATTGATCAGCATCCAAATAGCCATCATCAGGATAAAACTAATGATAAAAGTCCATGACCCACCAAAGTGTGCAACCGAATCTGCTACCCGCTGACCGAAGGTATAGCTGGCTGTCAAGCGGTCTTAAACGTTAAAGGGGCGCTCGCTTTCGGGCATGACACCTGTCACCTGCTGTTTAATGGCTTCGTTTTTATCATTGGCACGCTCAATAATCTGTCCAAGATAATCCATACAATACTGGCTCAAATTTTTATACGTGATAAAATCATCCATTTGACTTTCCGGGTAGGAGGTCTTGAGCATCTGTTGAATGCTATGGTCTAGATCTGCGATCAAAGACCCCTGACCATCTTCGTATTCTTTCCTATCGATGATGTCTTTTTTCAGCATTGAAATTCCTTTCATAGTTTTTTGAAGCAGATAAAAGTGAAAAACGCCTAATGGCGTTTTTTCGTCTATTAAGGTTTGATACGATGCAACATACGTGGGAATGGAATGGCTTCACGGATGTGTTTAGTACCAGCTGCGAAGGTTACCATACGCTCGATACCGATACCAAATCCACCGTGTGGAACTGTACCGTATTTACGAAGGTCAAGGTAGAATTCATACTCTGTACGATCCATGCCAAGAGATTCCATCTTCGCAACAAGGGCGTCGTAGTCTTCCTCACGCATAGATCCACCGATGATTTCTCCGTAGCCTTCTGGTGCGAGCAAGTCTGCACAAAGCACGCGATCTGGGTTCCCAGGAACTGGCTTCATGTAGAAGGCCTTGATAGCTGCTGGGTAGTTCATGACAAATGTTGGCACACCAAAGTGGTTTGAAATCCATGTTTCATGTGGTGAACCGAAGTCATCTCCATGTTCCAAATGCTCATAATCCGCATCTTCATCATTTTCATGCTCTTGCAAGAGATCAATGGCTTCATCATAAGTGATCCGTTTGAATGGCTCCGCAATATAGCGTTTCAAGAGCTCTGTATCACGTTCCAAGGTTTCCAAGGCTTGAGGAGCACGATCCAAAACACCTTGAAGAAGGGCTTTTACATAAGCTTCTTGCAAATCAAGTGACTCATCGTGTGTCAAGTAAGAGTACTCCGCATCCATCATCCAGAACTCAGTCAAGTGACGACGAGTTTTTGATTTTTCAGCACGGAATACTGGACCAAAGTCAAAGACGCGACCAAGGGCCATAGCACCAGCTTCAAGGTAAAGCTGACCGGATTGGCTCAAGTAAGCTGGAGTACCGAAGTAGTCTGTTTCAAACAATTCAGTTGAATCTTCCGCCGCATTTCCTGAAAGAATTGGGCTATCAAACTTCATGAAGCCATTCTTATCAAAGAACTCATAAGTTGCATAGATAATGGCATTACGGATTTGCATAACGGCAACTTGTTTGCGTGAACGCAACCACAAGTGGCGGTTGTCCATCAAGAAGTCTGTCCCGTGTTCTTTAGGAGTGATTGGGTAATCTTGAGATTCACCGATCACTTCGATGTCTGTAATATCCAATTCGTAACCAAATTTAGAACGCTCGTCTTCTTTGACAATACCAGTCACAAACACTGATGTTTCTTGGCTCAAGCGTTTGATGGTATCAAATTTTTCAAGCCCCACTTCTTCGCCGAATTTTTCGATAAAGTTTGGTTTAAAAGCCACACCTTGGAAAAAAGCAGTACCGTCACGCAATTGCAAGAAAGCAATTTTTCCTTTACCTGATTTGTTGGCCACCCAAGCACCGATGGTCACTTCTTGACCAACGTAGTCTTTTACTTCGATGATAGTAATCCGTTTTGTCATCATTCATCTTCCTTTTCTCGTTAAACTTGTCCGAAGACATTATCTTCTTAATTGTATCATAAAAAGGCTTTCAGTGCTAGGTTCTACCTGTGAAAACCAGATTTTTTTTAAAGAAAAAGATCCTCAGCTCATTACTAAGGGTCTTGTAATTTTATTTTTCCATAAAGGCCTTGAGTCGGCGAACAGCTTCTTTGAGGGTATCCAAATCTGTTGCATAAGACAAGCGAACATTTTCAGGGGCACCAAAGCCAGCTCCCGTTACTAAAGCAACCTCTGCTTCTTCTAAAATTGCTGTGGTAAATTCCGTCACATCAGTATATCCCTTCATTTCCATGGCCTTCTTGACATTTGGGAAGAGATAGAAGGCTCCTTGAGGTTTGATGGCTTCAAAACCAGGTACTTCATTCAACAAAGGATAAATAGTATTCAAGCGCTCTTCAAAAGCTTGACGCATGATCTCAATAGAAGATTGATCTCCTGTGAGGGCTTCGATTGCAGCATATTGGGAAACGGTTGTTAAGTTGGAAGTTGTTTGGCTGATCACCTTGGCCATGGCTCCAATAATCTCAGGATCACCCACTGCAAAACCAACCCGCCAACCAGTCATAGCATAGGTTTTAGAAACTCCGTTAATCACGATGGTTTGCTTGCGAATCGCTTCTGATAAGCTAGAAATGGGCGTAAAGGTATTGCCATTGTATACCAAACGACCATAGATATCGTCTGCCAAAATAAGGATGTCATGTTCAACAGCCCAATTTCCGATTGCTTCGAGTTCTTCTTTACTGTAGATCATTCCTGTTGGATTGGATGGTGAATTCAGCAAGACTACCTTGGTCTTGTCTGTCCGTGCTGCTTCCAGTTGCTCTACCGTTGCCTTGAAGTGATTTTCTTCTGTTGTTTGGAAAGTAACAGGTGTGCCCTCTACCATCTTGACCTGGTCTACATAAGAAACCCAGCAAGGGGTTGGAATGATGACTTCATCACCTGGATTAATGACAGAAGTAAAGAAGGCATAGAGGATAAACTTAGCACCAGTACCGACCACTACTTCATTCCGATTCACAGCATAGCCATAAAACTCCTTCATATAGTCGCTAATGGCATCCTTCAATTCTGGAAGTCCAGATGCGACCGTATAAAAGCTGGCACGACCATCCTCAATGGATGCGACTGCAGCTTCTTGAATATTTTTTGGAGTCGCAAAGTCAGGTTGACCCAGGGTCAGACTTAAGATATCACGACCTTCTGCTGCCAAAGCTTTGGCACGCGCATTAGCAGCCAAGGTCACACTTTCTTCCATTTCCAATACACGATTTGATAATTTCATATTTCCTCCTCAAATCTTAAAAAACACCGGTGACTTTCCCAGTCTTGAAATCCACCACATAATAAGAGCTCCCAGCCTTGACTTCCCAGATCGGTTTGCCTTTAAAGCGCCCAAAAGTTACCCGATCAGTCGCGTCCTGACTCTTCTCTTTGACGACAGAAGCTGCCTCTTTGGAACTAACTCCTTCTTTCAAAGGGTAGGTATAGACTGCATCATCCGCCTGCGCCACCAAAACCGCTAGTTCTTGCCCCTCTTGGTCCTTGCCAATAAAGGAAAGATACGCTTCTTTGCCATGAAAGAAACTCTCCGTCTCAATGGTCGCAATCGAAGAGTGAGACAGAGCTATTTTTCTTGCTTGCGCCATTTGATCCTGCAAGCGATCAGAAGTTTTTTCAGCAAGAAATAGCCAAGAAAAAAGGACCGTCAGAACTAAGACACAGATTCCTATTATATGTTGCCATATGATAAAAAGATAATTTTTCTGTTTCACTCCCTCATTATACACCAAAGCCACCTAGAATTCTATAGATTTTCAAGAAAGAATTGTTACTAATATTTCATACCTGTTACAATGTTTTAGTATAAAATTGTTTGATAAACAAACTAAAATTAACACCTTTACTATCATTTGTTCATAGTTTAATAAATTTGTCACAATTCTGTAACTAATTTGAAAATAAAATTAAAAGGCAGAAATACTATTTATTGATAAAATATAGATATGGAAAATTTAAAGAGATTATTCAAAGAAGCAAACGTAGATTTAAAAACCATGATCGTCTTCCACAAGGCAGAACGATTGATCCGTGCCTCTGAGGCTCATATCTTTAAAAAGCACCAGTTGACACCAACTCAATTCTCTGTACTTGAGACCTTGTACAGCAAAGGCGATCTCCGCATTCAAGATCTGATTGATAGCATTCTTGCGACCTCTGGAAATATGACTGTGGTTATTCGCAATATGGTCCGCGATGGTTGGATTACACGCGAAACCGATCCAGAAGACCGCCGTGCTTATCTTGTATCTATTACAGATGCCGGTCGTAAAAAGATCGAAGAAGCTCTTCCAGATCATATCAAAAATATTCAACGCTTGATGCAAGTCTTTAATAGTGGCGAGCAAGCTGAGTTGACAGAACTCTTGAAGAAATTCAAACATATCGCCTAAGCCTTACTGCTCAAGTCGATTCTGACTCCAAAATCCTCTATTTTGGAGTTTTCATCGTGCATTCTCTTTATCTAACAGATCAAAAAAAATATTCCTGACGCTTCTCAGGAATATTTTTATTTATTCTTTCACAAAGATCCATTCTTTCTCTTGCGATAAATCCTCACGATAAGAGAAACCTGCTACTTCTAGTGATTTCAGATCTTCTAGATGGGTGATTTCTTCCTTCATCATGGCTGTCACCATAGCCCCACGTGCTTTCTTTGAAATCGTCGAGTGAATCTTTAGTGTCCCATCACGATTCTCCATGAATTTGATCCGAATCATTCGCTCACGAATGGCTTTTGAAAAGACCTGTTCAAACTCAGAGGACAAAAGGGATAAGATCTGCTCCTCACCTTCTACTGCCTGATCATAGTCCTCTTTCCAGAATGCCTTTAGAGATTTTCCAGCTGGTTTTAGCTTCATCATAAAATCCAAGCGATGGGGCGCAATCCCTTCATAGGCAGGTAGTACACCGTATAAAGCGGTCGTGATTAACAAATGCTCCTGCAGATAAGCCTGCTCTTTTTCGGATAAGTCTTGACGCTCGATACTACAATACATAAGGCCATCAAACAGTTCCAAAGCAGGATAGGTTTTAGCACTCCCAGCTAACAGAGCCTCAATTCTTTCCTTTTCTACTAGGGATCTTTCCTCTGAGATACCGTAAAAGGTCGCTAATTCTTCTAGCGAGAATTGCTTCAATGCTTGGAGGATGGTTTTTGTGTTCTCTGACAAGGGTTGGGGCTCGACGATACGAACCTGTTCGTTCAGTTCTTTAGCGGATGGAATTAATAGTTTCATAGGTCTATTGTACCATATTTTTCAAATTTTCTTGACAGGAGTTTTTATTAATGTTATTATCTAGTTATGAAAACTAGATTAAAGAAAGGTGAAGGTTTCGTGTCTACTTTTTCCTATCCAACGTGGGAGCAACTACCTGAGCTAGACCTCTATCTCGATCAGGTTCTACTTTATGTCAATAAAACCTGTGCACCTGTCCTCCCTTCTTCAGATAAGGGCTTGACGGCTGCCATGATCAACAATTACGTAAAACATGGCTATGTTGAAAAACCAGATAAGAAGAAATACCAGCGTAGACAGGTGGCTCGCTTGATCGCTATTACAACCTTAAAAACGGTCTTTTCTATTCAGGAGATCGCTTCTACCTTAAATTTCTTGCAGGACCAGGCGAGTTCAGATCTTCTCTATAATAGCTTTGTCGCTTATCTCAATGAGCAAAAAGAGCCGATCGCTCCCATCATTCGCTCTGCCTGTCAGACGGTTCAACTTTATCTTGAAACCCTATCTTACATTCAACCAGCAAAAACGGAGGAAGAAACTAATGAATTACACCATGAAACTAAGTAAAAAATTATCCTTTGGAGAAGAGATCGCCAATAGCGTAACCCATGCTGTTGGCGCCCTCCTCATGTTGATCTTACTTCCGATCTCAGCAGTCTATAGCTTTGAGCAACACGGTCTCCTCAGTGCTTTTGGGACTTCTATCTTTGTGATCAGCCTCTTTTTGATGTTTCTGTCTTCGACCGTCTACCATGCTATGTCTTACGATTCACCTCAAAAGTATGTGCTTCGTATTATCGACCATTCCATGATTTACATTGCGATCGCAGGTAGTTACACACCGGTCGTCCTCACCTTGATGAACAACTGGATGGGCTACAGCATTATCTTGATCCAATGGGGGACCACCATCTTTGGTATTCTCTACAAAATCTTTGCCAAAAAAGTCAATGAAAAGTTCAGTCTCGCTCTTTACTTGATCATGGGCTGGTTGGTCATCTTTATTATTCCCCAAATCGTTAGCCAAACCAATCCGATCTTCTGGGGTCTCATGCTCATGGGCGGTCTGTGCTACACGGTTGGAGCTGGCTTTTATGCTAAGAAAAAACCATACTTCCACATGATTTGGCACCTCTTCATCCTGGCAGCTTCTGCTCTTCAGTATTTAGCCATCGTTTACTTTATGTAATACGCTCACCACTCTTCGGAGTGGTTTTTTTGTGATTTTTTCTGTACAATAGAAAAAAACTGTATGGGGACAGTCAGGATGAAGACGAGCAAATACCAACAAATTATTCATGTACTAAAAAAAGCCATTCAAGATGGAGAACTGGAAACTGGAGAGAAAATTCCCTCCGTTCGCCAGTTAGCTAGTCAATTTTCTTGTAGTAAGGACACAGTGCAACGGGCCTTGCTGGACTTGACTTACCAGCACTTCCTCTATGCTAAGCCTCAAAGTGGCTACTATGTTTTGGAGCAAGAACCTAATCGACATGAGGATCTTCCACTAAAATTAGAGAAAGACCGCAACCAGGCTTTTGAGGACTTCCGGACCTGTATCAATGAAACCTTGATTGGACGGGAGAATTATCTCTTCAACAACTTTTCGGACCAAGCAGGCTTACTCGAAGTACGTCAATCGATTCAAGGCTTATTGAAGGAAGAAGGTATTTATACGACTGCGGATCAGATTGTTTTGACTGCTGGTACCCAGCAGGCGCTCAATATCCTCAGCCAGATTGACTTTCCCAATAAAAAATCGCAGATCTTGATCGAGCAACCGACTTATCATCGGATGAACCAACTCTTAGATTCGCAGCGACTTGCCTACCGTACCATTCAACGTAATTTAACGGGGATTGATCTCGAGGAACTTGAAGAGATTTTCAAAAGTGGCCATATCAAATTCTTCTACACGATCCCTCGTTTTCACTATCCGCTTGGTCATAGCTATTCGACCAAGCAGAAAGAAGCGATCTTGCAACTAGCTGACCAATATGATGTCTACCTTGTTGAGGATGACTATCTTGGAGATCTTGATGGCAGCAATGCTCCATCTTTTCATTATTTGGATCAAAAGGACCGAGTCATCTATATCAAATCTTTTTCGACCAATCTCTTTTCTGCTCTTCGCATCACTTCCATGATCCTTCCCCAAGACCTTCTTAAGCCGGTCTTGACCTATAAGACGATTCTGGACTATGATAGTAATCTGATCATGCAAAAGGCTTTGAGTCTCTACATTGATAACGGTATGTATCTGACCAATAAAAAACGACTCCTAGCCAGAAAAAAAGAGGAAGAAGAAAGATTGAATACCTTGATGGATCAGTCTTCTCTTCTCCCTCATCTGACCCTGACCCACGATGGGATCCTTCTAGAACTCAGTCAAGTTCAATCCCTTGCTGCCTTAAAACACAGTGGACTCCCGCTTGATTTCTTTGAAGCAGCTTACATTACTACTTGTCCTTATCAACTCGCCAAGATCAAATCTGCAGATGTGGCCACTGTTTTACCAAAGCTTACGCCTTTTTTTGAAAGAGAAACCCTCATATAGACTATACGAGGGTCTTTCTTATTTCTTTAATTGCTCATAGATAAGTTTAGCATTTTGAAGGCCGATCCGATAATCGAGGCGAATTAGGCGAATCGCTTCCATCTCTGGTTCTTTGAGGTACTTCTCTCTTTGTTCCTTGGAGATGCTACCTGGTTTAAGAAGATAGTGAGTGAATTGATTTCTGACTTTATTGAGCTCAACTTGAAGAGTGAAATAAAGTCCAAATAAGACAATGACAACTCCCATCAGGATCAGATCGTTTGACATGGTGTATGCTCCCTTTTTCTTTTCTTTTCTTTTCTTTATTTTACAGCTTTCAAGTAAGAAAAACAAGAGGCTGGGACAAAAGTCCTAGCCTTTCAATTGTTTTTGGATTGTCGAGCAAGACGCAGTGGTTGAGTGGGCTCTACTACGCTGATTTCATCAGCTTTTACAGCCCTACTCAACTGTGCGGAGGTGGGACGACGAAATCGAATTCTAACAAATTACCGATTTCTGTCCCACTCTCCTTGTTTTCCTTATTTCATCATACCAGCCTGGAGGTCATACATTTTCTTATACGTTCCTCCTAGAGCAATGAGTTGATCGTGATTGCCCGATTCGATGATTTTTCCTTTATCGAGAACATAGATGCAATCGGCATCTTGGATGGTAGAAAGGCGATGGGCAATGGCAATGGTTGTCCGCCCTTGGCGCATCTTCTTCAGAGAATTTTGGATCATCTCTTCCGTCTCTTGGTCGATATTGGCAGTGGCCTCATCCAAAATGAGGATCTTAGGCTGGGCAGCAATGGTCCGGGCAAAAGCCAGAAGCTGACGCTGACCAGTCGATAAGGTAGAACCCCGCTCTGTTACCGAATGATCATAACCACCAGGTAGACTCTCAATAAAGTCTGCCACATCCACAAATGCAGCTGCTTGTCGGATTTCCTCATCTGTCAGTTCTTCATGGTACATCCGGATATTAGAAGCAATGGTTCCATGATAGAGGAAGGGTTCCTGCAACACTAAACCGATGAACTTACGCAAGGCTTCCTGGCTGTAGTCCTTGATATCCTGTCCATCAATCAAGATCTGGCCACGATCAAATTCATAAAATCGCATGAAGAGATTGATAATAGAGGATTTACCAGAACCAGTATGACCAACAAAAGCGATGGTTTGTCCATTTTTGACCTCAAAGGAGATATCTTTTAGAACATCCCGTTTGCCATCATAAGAAAAAGATACATGCTCAAAACGAATATCTCCCCGCTCAATTTCTTTCAGGCTACCAGCTTGCTTGGGCTCGTAGTCGTCTCGATCCATCATCTCAAAGACACGACCTGCAGAAATGGTTGAGGTCTGCAAGGTAGCAAAGTTCTGCGTAACATCAATCAAGGGCTGGAAAAGCTGGCTAACATACTGGATAAAGGCATAGATAAGACCGGCTGTAAAGCCTGAGGACTGCCAATTTAGGCCGAAAAAGGTTAGAATAACCGCATAAGCCAGAACCTGTAACAGGGTCATTGCTGGCCTCAAAAAGAGGGAATTGACATCTACAGATCGGTTGGCGTAATCCAAATGTTCCCCATTAATCTGTTCGAATTCATCCGTCAAGCGCTTTTCTTGACGAAAGGCCTGCACGATCCGCATCCCTTCAATAGATTCCGATAATTTCACATTGATATCTGATAATTTTTGTCGGGTCATCTTGACCAAGCGATTGGATAACTTGCGATAGAGACGGATGGAAAACCAAATGATGGGAAGAAAAGGCAGGATCCAAATGGTCAAATGCCAGTCCAAGCTAAACATGGTTACAAGAGTGACTATAAAAAGTAAAAAGGATGAAACCAGGCTTGAAAAGACCGTAGAAAACATATCTGCGACTGCCTGTGTATCATTGGTCACACGCGAAACAATCGAACCTGCTGCTGTCTGGTCATAAAAGGACATACCCAGTCTTTGAAGATTTTTGAAAATATCTAGACGGATATCTCTTACGATGGAATTGGATACACGCGCAAAGGTTAACTGGCTCAGGTAAGTTGCCAGCACACGCCCAATGAATAACCCATAGTAGAGAATGAGAAACTGAAAAGCTGTCATGACTGGAGAGCCGGCTTTTGTTGGATCCACTAGGTGGTCAATATACCAGCGAGCTGCAAGAGGGATCGCTGTCAATAACAGACTAGTCAGGAAGGTAAAGGCTAAGGCTAGGGCTGTTAACCATTTATAACGCCACATGTAAGTCAAGAGCCGCTTCATAACATGAGCTTCAGATGTTTTCATTCAGCTTTCCCTCCATTTCTTCTGATAATTGTTGGGCTTGATAGGTTTCATAGTACCAACCTTTTTGAGCCATTAATTCCTCGTGATTTCCGCGCTCCTTGATCTGTCCATTCTCCATTACCAGAATCAAATCCGCATGAACGATCGCTGATAGGCGATGGGCTGTGATGATCGTTGTTTTCCCCTTGCGTTCCTGCTTCATATTTTCAATGATCTGGTGCTCCGTTTTAGCATCTACTGCAGACAGGGAATCATCCAAGATCAAGATCTCAGGATTCATGACCAAAGCACGACTCATGGCAATCCGTTGCTTTTGCCCGCCAGAAAGAGAGACCCCTCGCTCTCCCAGCACTGTCTCCATCTGGTCTGGCATGGCCAGAATATCCTCATAGACTCCACAAGTTCTCAGAGCCTTCATCACCTCTTCTTCCTTGATCTGTGGATCTGAAAAAGCGACATTCTCGCGAATGGTCATGGCAAAGAGGATCTGATCTTGAGGGACATAGCCGATCAGGCTTCGAAGATCTTCCAAGCGATAGTCTTTAATAGAGATCCCATTGAGCAAGATATCTCCCTGCTCCAAGTCGTGCTCTCTAAGCAAGAGACGCAACAAGGTGGTCTTTCCAGATCCAGTTGGACCCACAATCCCAAGGGTTTGCCCTTTTTCTAAATGAAAGGCTACCTTTTTAAGGACAGGCTCTTTCTCATAGGCGAATTCTTTAATGTCATATGCCAGATCGCCGTTTTGGATGTCTGTGACTGGTTGACTTGGATCTTGGATATCAGGTATTTCTGCTAAAAGTGTCTCAATCCGATCATAGGAGACGCTAGCACGCTGACTAATATTAAACAAGAAGCCCATAGCTTGAAGGGGCCAGACGAGCATATTTAGATAGGTAATAAAGGTTACGATTTGTCCAACCGTCAGGCTTCCTTCCTGAACAAATAGCCCCCCGAAGTAGAGCGTCAAAACATAGGAAAGACCGACAAAAAGAAGAGTGGTCGGATCAAACAAAGCATTGTAACCGGCTGAAGTCATATTCTTTGAAAAGACCATTTGATTGGTCTTTTCAAAAGCCTGAATCTCATCTGCCTGAAAGCCAAAGGATTTGGTCACCTTAACCCCTGATACTGATTCCTGAACAAAGTTGTTCAGCTCTGAGAAGCCTTCTTGGGCCTCTTTGAAGGCTTTGTGGTTTTTGCGTCCAATGGCGGAAGTCACTACCACCATAACCGGTAGAGGCAAAATAGCTAAGAGGGTTAAGCGCCAATCAATCATGAAAAACATGCTGACTAGGGTCACCAAGGCGGTCACAGAAGCATCCACTGCAGACATAACCCCGCCACCAGCAAACATGGTTACCGCATTAATATCATTAGTAGCATGGGCCATGAGATCACCTGTCCGATAACGCTGATAAAAAGACGGAGACATGAGCGTAAATTGCTGAAACAAACGGTAACGCAAGATCCGAGCCAACTTATTGGCCGTCCCAAAAATATAGCGTCTCCAAACAAAACGAAGGCCATACATGGCTAGAGCTGAGAGGACCAAAAGGGCAATATCCATAACTAACTGCCCCAGTGTCAGCTTTCTTTTATCGATCAAATCGATCACAAGTCCCATGATTCTTGGAGGAATGAGGTTTAAAAAACTAACCAAGATCAAGGAACCTATCCCGATCAAGTATCGCTTCTTCTCTAAATTAAAAAACCAAGATAATTTCCTCAACAGATTCATCTTATTTCCCCTTTTTGGTGAGTTGCCAGCTACTATCCACCAGAACAAACAACTCCTCATCAGCAATTGTTCCATCTAAGGGGATACTCACCCAATATTTTTTATTCATATGAAAAGCTGGATAAATCCCTTTCTGCTGGATGAAATGGGCTACTTGGTCAGACTTGACATTTAAGACTTCTATTTTCCCAGACTTGCCAGCATCCAGTTTTTTCCAATCAATGGTCATAAAGACACCATACCACTTAAGGGTGTCTCGGTGTCGAATAGCACCGGATTCCGGAGATCTCTCCCACAAATACTCAATCGTTCCCTGATAGTGCAGGGAGATATAGGCCATGAGACGCTTGGCTTGAGGATAGAGAAATTCTTCTACCTCAAAACAAGCTTGGCGGATTCTTGCAAGACTTTCATGACAGGCTTCCCTGACTTGGCCAACAAAATTTCCTTGTAGCTGTTCCTGATGGATCTGGATATACTCGTCCCCTGTATCCTGATCATAGACCTGAAAAGAAATCTTCCGGTCGCAGACACGGACCTTTAAGAGAAAAGTGTCCGATAAGACGGGGCACTGGTACTCATAACCTGCTTCTCTCTTTTCAAATCCAAAAGCCAATCCCTTTTCTGGCTGAAAGGTGTAGCGGTCAAAATAATGCTCTAAAAACATTTTCTCTCCCTTATTCATTTTTGCACTAGAAGAGGCTGGAAACAACGTCCCCAACCTTGATAACGGATCTTCAAAACTACTTCAAGCAGTGATCGTTTCTTTTTTAAAACACGATGCGCGTGCCATGCAGTTGACAAACGCCCAATTGCTCCAAAAAGAGCTGACGATTGTCAAGGGTCACACCTCCACCTGGCAGGATCTGAATCTTTCCATTAGCCGCATCTAATAAACGATGATAGTGTGCAAAACGTTGCTCTAGTGGGTCACCTGGACTTCCAGCTCGTGTTAAAATACGGGCCACACCCTGATCAGAAAGCCACTCAATCGCTTCTAGCTGATCTGTATGAGCTAACTCATCAAAGGCCATATGAAAGACCACCTCTGCCTCTCCACAGGCTGCTAGTAAAAGCTGCATGATCCTCTGGTCCAACTTTCGATCGCTCGTCAGCGCACCCAGCACAAAACAAGTAACCCCTATTTCTTTCGCAGCCCGAATATCCGCTAGCATAGCTTCGACTTCCAGCTCAGTGTAGACAAAATCGCCACCACGGGGCCGAATGATCACACATAGATCCACAGACTTCGCTCTTGTCAGTTTGATTGCTTCATTGACCACACCTATACTCGGTGTGGTCCCGCCTACTGCCAGGTTGTCGCACAGTTCAATGCGACCTGCCCCAGCAGCAATCGCCTTATCAATAAACGTTAAATTCTCTGCACAAAATTCAAAGATAAGCATGACAACTCCATTTTCATAGTCTTAAAATAAGGAGATACTAACCGTCACCTTGGCATTGCCATTTTCTACTCGCGCTTTTGAGATGCTATAGCCTGCTTGAGGGATATCAAGGGTGATTTGATCACCATTCACTGTGAAGCCGCCTCCATTTTGATTGGATTGATCCTTCAAATAGTTGAGAACCAAGAATTTTGGAATGGGCATTTTCCCTAATTTAGCACCGGTCACGGTCAAATTCATGACATTGTTTTCAACTTGACCGGTCATGGTTAAATCTAGATAGCTATCGATTGGCCCTAATGATACAGGAACTTTGACATGAAGGTCATTGCCATCCATTCCTAATGCCATCTTTTGATAGTCAGAATTGTCAAGGGCGGATCCAGCACTTGTTTTTACGACCTGACTCAATTGCACTGAATTGAGACTTAGCTCAGTTGAGAGCCCTTCAGTGCTCACAGAGGCATTTGAAACAGCATTTTGAGCCAACTCAATCAAAGAACTCCCTGCCTGCACATTTCTCAGTTGCTCTCCTTCAGGGATAGATCCAGGAACCAACAAGATCACTAATAAAATAAATAAAACGATCACCATGCCAATCAGGCGTTTCATCCACTTAAACATCTGCTCCTCCAATACGTGAAAAGTTGTATTCTTATTGTACCCTAAATCTAAAGAAATTGCGACTAAGAGGGGCCTTTACAAAGCAAAAGAGAGCGTGGGACAGAAATCGGTAATTCGTTAGAATTCGATTTCGTCGTCCCACCTCCGCACAGTTGAGTAGGGCTGTAAAAGCTGATGAAATCAGCGTAGTAGAGCCCACTCAACCACTGCGTCTTACTCGACAATCCAAAAACAATTGAGAGGCTAGGACTTTTGTCCCAACCTCTCTCTGTGCATTATTTCGATTTAATGTAGTTAACACCATCTGCTTTTGGCGCAACTGCTTGTCCGAAGAAGGCTGCCAAGACAACCATGGTCAAAACGTAAGGCGCAATTTGCAAGTAGATGGATGGGATCCCTTTAAGCAAAGGCAATTGATTCCCGATAACAGCCAAACTTTGAGAAGCTCCAAAGAAGAGACTAGCAAGCATGGCCCCGATTGGGTTCCATTTCCCGAAAATCATAGCCGCAAGGGCGATAAATCCAGGACCTACAATAGTCGTCACGGCGAAGTTAACAGAAACTGACTGAGCGTAAATGGCTCCTCCGATTCCTGCTAGGGCACCAGAGATCATCACTCCTAAGTAGCGCATTCTATATACATTGATTCCCAATGTATCTGCTGCTTGTGGGTGTTCCCCAACTGAACGAAGACGCAATCCAAACTTCGTCTTGAACATGATAAACCAAGCAAAGAATGAAAATAGAATCGCAACCCAACCAATGATGCTGGCATTGTTGAAGAAAATATCCCCAATGACCGGAATTTTAGATAAGACCGGAATCGATGTTTTCCCAAAGGCAACTTTGATATTATCAGTTTGTCCCTTGTTATACATCGCTTTAACAAGGAAGACCGCAAGTGGTGGTGCCATCAAGTTCAATACTGTACCTGAGACGATATGGTCAGCACGGAAATGAATGGTTGCCACCGCGTGAATCAAGGAGAAGAGTACTCCAATCCCTGCAGCAACGATCAAGGACAACCATGGTGTCAAACTTCCTAACTCAGGCTCAAAAGTCAAGTTAAAGATAATACCTGAGAAGGCTCCCATAACCATGATTCCTTCCAGACCAACGTTAACAACCCCAGCGTGTTCTGAGTATGCTCCTCCGATACTTGTGAAGATCAGCGGCGCTGCATACACAATCATAGAGGAAACAAGAATACTTAAAATCGTTACAATACTCATTAGTTTGCTCCTCCTTTTTTAGCTGAACGCATCGAGATCATCTTTTCAATAATGTAGTGGGCACATACGAAGAAGATAATAGATGCTGTCACAATTTGAACGACTTCTTCAGGGATTGCAGCTGGCTTCATACCAACTCCCCCAATTTGAAGTGCACCAAACAAGAAGGCAGCAAATGGAATACCAATTGGTGAATTCATCGCAAGAAGGGCTACGGCCATTCCGTTAAATCCAACACTCATCGAGCTGGTTTGAACGTAGACATTTGAGTAAATACCCAGACCTTCTGCTACCCCACCAATACCAGCAAGAGCACCAGAAATGATCATAGAAAGGATAATGGTCCGTTTTGCAGACATCCCAGCGTATTCTGCCGCATTCGAATTGAGACCAACGGCACGGATTTCAAAACCAAGTGTTGTTTTCTTCATCAAGAACCAGATGACCACCACTGCGATGATGGCAAAGAAGATCCCGATGTTCATTTGTGATTTGTCTGTCAAATTACGCAACCACTCCGTTTGGTAGACAGCGTTGGCTCCCACATCAATGGTTGAGTCCTTGTTTTTCATCAAGGAAGCTGGGAAGCTATGAATCAAGGCATTCCCACCATAGAGAACAATGTAGTTCATCATAATGGTGATAATGACCTCACTGGTTCCGAGATAGGCACGAAGGAAACCAGGAATCGCTCCAATAAATCCACCTGCAATAGCCGCAATCAAAACGGTCATCGGAATCATCAGTAAGCGAGGCATATTTGGGAAGGAAAGGGCAAACCAAGTCGCCATGATCCATCCTGCAAAAGCCTGACCAGGAAGTCCAACGTTAAAGAAGCCGGCCCGGCTGGCTACTGAAAACCCAAGAGCAACTAAAATCAGTGGCCCCATAGCACGGGAAATATTTCCCCAACTCTTAATCGAACCAAAGGCTTTTTTAAACAGCAATTCATATCCCCAAAGGGCATCATAGCTGAAGGCCCACATAATAATGGCACCCAAGACCAATCCTAAAAGGACAGACACCAATGGAACGGCAATTTGTTTTAAATTCTTATTCATTTGATGCTCCCTCCTTTACTTGTCCACCTGCCATGAGGATTCCAAGTTCTTGCTTATTCGTTGTTTCAGGGGTTACGATCCCTTGGATCTTCCCATCATGAATAACCGCAATACGGTCAGAAACATTCAAAATTTCATCTAATTCAAAGCTGACAACCAGAACAGCTTTTCCATTATCCCGTTCTTGAATCAAACGTTTGTGAATATATTCGATCGCTCCAACGTCCAATCCACGAGTCGGCTGGCTAACGATCAAGAGATCCGGATCACGATCGATTTCGCGAGCGATAATGGCTTTTTGCTGGTTCCCTCCAGAGAGAGCCTTAGCAGGTACCACTTCACTGGCTGCACGAACGTCAAACTCTTCCATCAACTTCTTAGCATAAGAGGTAATATTTGGATAATTCAAAATACCATTCTTGCTAAGAGGTTCTTTATAATAGGTTTGAAGGGCAATATTTTCAGAGATCATCATATCAAGGACTAATCCATCCCGGTGACGGTCTTCAGGGACGTGCCCTACTTTCATTTCTGTGATTTGACGTGGACGAAGTCCCACAACGTCCTTGCCTTTAATCTTGATTGAACCGGATTTTACCTTCCGTAGTCCTGTAATCGCTTGGATCAACTCAGACTGACCATTTCCGTCAATCCCTGCAATCCCGACGACTTCACCAGCACGAAGTTCCATTGACAAATTCTTAACAGCTGGGACTCCCCGGTTTTCGTTTACAACCAAGTTTTCGATCGACAAGACGACTTCTTTCGGTTGAGAAGGACCTTTCTCCGTTTTAAAGGAAACAGAACGACCGACCATCATTTCGGCCAAGTCTTGGTTGGTAGCTCCACCAATCTCGACTGTCTCAATTGATTTACCACGACGGATAACTGTGACGCGGTCAGAAACAGCACGGATTTCATCCAACTTGTGCGTAATCAAGATAATGGATTTTCCTTCATTTGCCAAGTTCTTCATGATTGTCATCAATTCTTCGATTTCAGCTGGTGTCAACACTGCAGTAGGTTCATCGAAGATTAGGATGTCGGCTCCACGATAAAGCGTCTTTAAGATTTCCACACGTTGCTGCGCACCGACGGAAATATCCTCAACTTTAGCATTTGGATCCACTGCTAAGCCATATTTTTTAGACAAATCAAGGATATCTTGACTGGCTTTCTTAAGATCCAAAATACCATGTTTAGTGGTTTCAGACCCAAGGATGATATTTTCAGCAACAGTGAAGGCTTCAACCAACATAAAGTGTTGGTGCACCATTCCAATTCCTAAAGAAGCTGCTTTTGAAGGTGAGTCTAGGTTAACAGTTTTTCCATTTACCACGATGTCTCCGCCAGTTGGTTCCAACAAACCAGCCAGCATATTCATCAGGGTAGATTTCCCTGCACCATTTTCTCCAAGAAGTGCATGGATTTCACCTTTGCGCAACTGAAGATTAATCTTGTCATTTGCTACAAAGTCACCAAATTTTTTGGTAATCTCACGCATTTCGATGACATATTCATGTGTCATGGGGGTGTTTCCTTTCAAATCTATTTTTATTTCAATAAAATCTACTAGGGTTGCTAATAGATTTTACTGAGACAAAAATGTCTCAATTTATTAAAAGGAACGGCCCTTGAAGGTCGGGCCGATCCAATCAAATATTATTTTTCAGGAACTTTAAGAGACCCGTCAAGGATTTTAGCTTTAGCATCTTCGACTGCTTTTTTAGCATCTGCAGAAAGGTTGTCAGTTGTCAAATCAACTCCACCATCTTTCAAGCTATAAGTAATCACTTTACCGCCAGGGAATTTACCGTCAGCAGTTTTCTTAGCCAAGTCTTTTACAGATTCTCCGACTTTCTTCAAGCTTGAAGCCAATACAAAGTTAGATTTTTTACCATCTTTAGAAGTGTATTCACCTTCAGCTTTTTGGTCACGGTCAACACCAAGAACCCAAACTTTTTCGTCTTCATTTTTCTTCTCGTTCAAGTCTTTAGCTTCAGAGAAGACACCTGCACCAGTACCACCAGCTACTTGGTAGATAACGTCTGCACCTGCAGCGTATTGTGCAGCAGCAATTGTTTTACCTTTAGCAGAGTCACCGAACGAACCAGCGTAGTCTACTTGAACTTTGATAGATGGGTCAACAGATTTAACACCAGCTTCAAATCCAGCGCGGAAACGAGTGATAACTTCACTTTCCATACCACCTACAAAACCAACTTGTTTAGTTTTTGTAGTTTTTGCAGCAGCGATACCAGCAAGGTAACCAGCTTCGTTATCGGCATAAACAGCAGATGCTACGTTCTTTTGTCCTTCAATACGGTCATCGATGATGACATAGTTCACATCTTGGTTGTCTTTTGCAGCTTTTTTAACAGAGTCGCTCAAGGCAAAACCAACACCAAAGATCAATTTGTAGTCGTTAGAAACAGCTTCATCAAGGTTTGTCGCATATTGAGATTCATCTGTTGATTGGAAGTAGTCAAATCCGTTCCCTTTAGAAAGACCGTTTTCTTTACCCCAAGCTTGCAAACCTTCCCAAGCAGATTGGTTGAATGATTTGTCATCCACACCACCAGTATCGGTAATGATAGCAGCTTTCAAATCTGTTTTAGATTCTGAGTTAGCGCTATCTTTTTTAGACGCACGATTTCCACATGCTGCAAGTCCGATAGCAGCGACAGTTACTAGACCAAGGCCTAGCCATTGTTTCTTGTTCATTACTGAACCTCCTAAATTATTGTGCAACATTGTTGCGAAGTATTGAAAGGGTCAAAAGACCGCCTCACAGACCCATTAAGTCAAGTCTGTAAAGGAATATGGAAGTAATTCCTTGACCGTCATCACGACCGTCGATTTATCTTTAGATACTAAGGTTACAGGAAGGTCTGGCTCAAAAAATTCAGCCATGACCTGGCGACAAGCACCACATGGAGAGATGGGCTTTTCTGTTTGCCCGTAGATAATGAGCTCTTGAAACTCACGAGCTCCTTCAGAAACAGCTTTAAAAATGGCTGTCCGTTCTCCACAGTTGGTTAAACCAAAACTGGCATTTTCTATATTGACCCCTGTATAGATTTCTCCATCCTTCGTTAGCAGTACAGCTCCAATTGGGAAATGAGAGTAAGGCACATAGGCTTGTTTACTCACTTCAACTGCTAAGTCAATCAACTCAGTAGTCGCCATGAGCCACCTTTCCTTCCATGATGGCTACACCAGAAGAAGTCCCAATACGGGTCGCACCAGCTTCGATAAAAGCAAGAGCATCTTCATAAGAGCGAGCACCACCAGAAGCCTTAACACCCATGTCGGGTCCAACAGTTTGACGCATTAAGGCCACATCTTCTACCGTTGCTCCTCCAGTTGAGAAGCCAGTTGAAGTCTTCACAAAGTCTGCGCCAGCTAACTTAGCAATTTGACAAGCAACGATCTTTTCATCATCGGTTAAGAGACAAGTCTCAATGATGACTTTGACCAGCTTATCACCGCTCGCTTCGACTACCGCTTGGATATCTTCCTCAACTAGTGCTAAATTCTTAGACTTAAGAGCCCCGATATTAATGACCATGTCAATCTCATCGGCACCATTTTGAATCGCATTTTTTGTTTCACACGCTTTGACAAATGGTGTATTTGCTCCTAAAGGAAAACCAATGACGGTACAAACTTTAACGTCTGAATCGCGCAAGCCCTCAGCCGCAAAATTCACCCATGTCGGGTTCACACAGACACTCGCAAAATCATAAGCCTTGGCTTCTTCGATCAGCTTTTCGATCTGTTCTTGTTGCGCATCTGGTTTTAAAAGAGTGTGATCGATATATTTATTTAACTTCATACAATCTCCTGAGCTGCTTAAGATATTATTTCAATAATTTCTTTAACGCTTTCAGCCCTTTCTAGTATTTTAACATTTTTTTTGAATTCTGTAACTCTTTCTTGTGAATTTTTTTCATTCATGAAAATGCGAGCAATGCGTTCCCCTTTTTTGACGTGCTCTCCCACTTTTTTGTCAAACACAATCCCTGTTTCATAATCGAGGGGATCCGATTTGACAGCACGACCAGCACCCAGGCGCATAGCAAACAAACCAAACTCCATGGCAGGTAAAGCAGCAATGACGCCATCTTGGTCCGCTGTTACTTCAAGGACCTGATCCACTTTAACGGGACGATGCAAATCTTCTAAGTCTCCACCTTGAGCCACCACCATTTCTTCAAACTTCGCTAAAGCTTGACCATTGGTCAAGTGTTCAAGGATGGCTTCAATCGATTGATCTACATTGGCCAATTTCAACATGATTTGCGCTAATTCACAAATAAACTCAGTGACTTCAGCGCGCCCCTGTCCTTTCAGAATATCCAGGGCTTCCAAAATCTCTAAACGATTGCCAATACTGGTTCCCAATGGTTGGCTCATATCTGTAATGACAGCGATGGTTTTCCGACCCACTGCATTTCCAAGATCCACCATGGTACGTGCTAAGCGACGAGCATCCTCAATATTCTTCATGAAGGCACCCTCGCCTACCGTCACGTCCAAAAGAATAGCATCCGCTCCAGCAGCGATTTTCTTACTCATAACGGAGCTAGCAATCAAAGGAATGGTATCCACTGTCGCTGTCACATCACGCAGAGCATACAAAAGTTTGTCTGCTTTTACAAGTTGGTCGGATTGACCAATGACCGATAAGCCGATCTCCTGCACCTGCTGGATAAATTCCTCTTGGGTCCGTTCAATCTGGAAACCCTTAATGGATTCCAACTTATCGATGGTTCCACCCGTGTGGCCTAAGCCACGACCGCTCATTTTGGCAACCGGCACTCCGAAACTTGCAACCAAAGGCACCAAGACCAAGGTCACCTTGTCTCCGACACCACCAGTCGAATGTTTGTCCACCTTGATACCTGGAATAGCTGACAGATCAAACTGTTGCCCCGTTTGGACCATCTTCATGGTCATATGAGAGATTTCTTCTGTCGTCATCCCCTTAAAATAAACAGCCATAGCAAAAGCTGACATTTGGTAATCCGGAACTGTTCCAGCCACATAGCCCTCAATCAGCCATTCAATTTCTTCCTTGTTTAAGGCAAGACCATCTCTTTTTTTCTGAATGATATCTACTGCTCTCATGATTCTTTCTCACTTCTTAAAATATAATAGCCTTTGTCTTTTTTTACTGTCTCACAATTGCCAAACGTCTCTTCCATCTTGGCCTTAGCGCTCGGAGCTCCTTGTTTTTTCTGAATGACAATGGTCAAGTCTCCACCTGGTTTCAAATGTTCAAAACTACCGGTGATCACTTGGTGGACCACTTTCTTACCAGCTCGGATCGGCGGATTACTGATTACATGGTCAAAGACCCCTTCGACTGCTTCATAGACATCCGAAGAAAAGATCTGAACTTCCACGCCGTTTCGGCTAGCATTTTTCTTAGCCAAGTCTAGTGCCCTCTCATTGACATCGACCATGGTCACGGCGACTCCCTGGGCTTTAGCTAGAGAGAGGCCAATTGGACCATAGCCACAGCCAACATCGAGGACACTTTCCCCTTCTTGAAAATCCAGGGTTGATAAGAGCACCTGGCTTCCATAGTCAATCATTTTTTTACTAAAGACGCCGGCGTCCGTATAAAAATTCATCTTTTGTCCCAATAAAACAACAGCCAGATCATGAATATCATGGGCTGCATCTGGGTTTACATCGAAATACATTTTACTCATAAGGTTATTTTATCATAATTCACTCCTTTTTTAAATCGTTTACATGACCTCTAAAAATTGGTATACTAAAGACTACAATAGGAGTGACATATGGACAAAGAATTTCTACATTTTGAAAAAATTAATCGGGAAACCTGGCAAAATTTGCACCGCAAAACCACCCCACCACTCTCTCAAACAGAGCTCAATTCTATTAAAAGTTTTAACGACCGCATCAACCTCCAAGATGTACGTGACGTCTACCTGCCTTTGACAAACCTTATAGGCATCTACAAGCGTTCCAAAGAAGATTTGGCCTTCTCAAAAGGTATTTTTCTTCAAAAAACGAGTGAGCGCCAACCCTTTGTCATTGGTGTTTCAGGAAGCGTAGCGGTTGGAAAATCTACCACTAGCCGTTTACTTCAAATCCTGCTGTCACGAACCTTCGAAGGCTCGACTGTAGAGTTGGTAACAACGGATGGTTTTCTCTATCCAAATGCTATCTTAAAAGAACAAGAGATCCTCAATCGAAAAGGATTTCCGGAAAGCTATGATATGGAATTGCTCCTTGATTTTCTTAATCAAATCAAAAACAACAAGAGCGTAGAAATCCCCGTCTATTCCCACGAAATATACGATATTGTCCCAGATGAGAAGCAAACGATTTTACCGGCTGATTTTGTCATTGTCGAAGGGATCAATGTCTTTCAAAATCCGCAAAATGACAGTCTCTATATGACCGATTTCTTTGATTTTTCGATCTATGTGGATGCTGCAGTTGATGATATCGAATCTTGGTATCTCGATCGCTTCCAAAAACTTCTTGCATTAGCTCAGAATGATCCCAATAACTACTACTATCGATTTACAGAGCAACCCCTAGAAGAAGTTTTAAGCATGGCCCATCAGGTCTGGGAATCCATTAATTTAGTCAACTTGCAACATTACATCCAACCAACCAGAAACCGAGCTGATCTGATTCTCCATAAGGCAACCAACCATGAAATCGACGAAATTTATCTCAAACGCTAGAGAAAATGGCCTGTTAACGGTACTTTTTTAAGGAAAAGCTATTTTAGGCTTGTCAAATCTTAACTTTTCATATATAATGAGATAGTTAGATTATCAATGGAGGTGAATAACTTGGCAAACATTAAATCAGCTATCAAACGCGCTGAATTGAACGTTAAACAAAACGAAAAAAACTCAGCTCAAAAATCAGCTATGCGTACTGCAATCAAAGCTTTTGAAGCAAACCCATCTGAAGAACTTTACCGCGCTGCTAGCTCAGCTATCGATAAAGCAGAAACTAAAGGTTTGATCCACAAGAACAAAGCTAGCCGTGATAAAGCACGTCTTGCAGCGAAACTTGGTTAATCAAGAACAGCATAAAAATCAAGCTCTCCGGAGCTTTTTTTGTGCCTAATTTTTTGAGAGGTGCTTATGAAAATCGTTATTATCGGCTATTCTGGCTCAGGTAAATCCACCTTGGCTGAAAACTTAGCTCGCTACTACTCCATTCCCAAGCTCCACATGGATACCCTTCAATTTCAACCGGGCTGGATAGACAGTGACCGGGATACGATGGAAGGTGAGATGAGACAGTTTCTCAGCGATCATAAAGACTGGGTCATTGATGGCAATTACTCTTGGTGCTGCTATGAGGAGAGAATGGAGCAAGCCGACCAGATTATCTTTCTCAACTTCTCTTGTTGGAACTGCCTCTATAGAGGGTGGAAACGATACCGCCGTTATAAAGGTCGGGTCCGTGAGAGTATGGCAGCTGGCTGCCCTGAACGATTTGACTGGGAATTCATCCGTTGGATTCTTTGGGATGGACGCCAAGCCAGACAGGTCACACGCTATCGGACTATCGGCCAAACCTATCCAGACAAATTTATCTCTCTTAAAAACCAAAAAGAACTGGATACGTTTCTAAAAAACATATAATTAAAAGGTTGGGATATCAACCCCAACCTTTTCTTATTTATCAACGTAATCGCCACCGGTGAAGCCATAGTATTCTTCCAGACTCAAACCTGAGTCAGCGATATCTTGTGCTTCTTTTCCGATATAGCGGAGATGCCAGCTTTCAGGCATGTAGCCTGTCACTTTTTCTTTACCTTCTTGGTAACGAACCACAAATCCATATTTAGCTGCGTTCTTGAGCAACCACTTACTTGGTCCAGGTTCGGTTACCAAATTACCACTGGTATCGATCAAATCAAAGGTCAAACCAGTTTGGTGTTCACTATAACCTGGTCTTGCAGAATAACGATCGGCGGCTTCCTGACCATCTTGATTGACATAGTTTTGGTAGAGACCAACTTGGGTGTCGTAGCTACGAAAACCACTATATTGGTCACTGATCGGATAACCTTCTGCCTGCATGGCTGCGATCAATTCATGAAGGGCTGAAACAGCTTCAGGATCTTCACCTGGGTTAAAGTCAGGCGACAAGGGATAATGTTTGTTGGCGATCATGACCTCACCATATTTCCCTTTGACACTATAGTAGGAACCATTATAGCTGACACCAGAATCCACTTTCACATCTGACTTACCAGCTTTTGACGACTCTTCTTTGCCAGTTTCTTTTGACGTATCCTTTGCAGAAGACGTTCCTTTGGAAGACTTAGTTTGCGTTTGTTTAGTTTCTTCTTTTGCAGAAGATTTAGAACTAGTGGATTGAGATTGGGAGCAAGCTGTCAAGGTTAACAAGGCAACTGTCACTAAAGTTAATTTGGAAAATCTTGCTTTCATGGGGAATCTCCTATGATTCTTTTGTTACGACAATATCCGTAATCACATAACTTGCACCTACTTTTTTCAAGGTGTAGGTCTTGTACTTGCGGTTTTGTGAATCTGGATGGCTATCTGTATAATGCACGGTAAAGTCTTCATAAGTCTTGATCGTCACCACACCATTTTCTTCCGTGACACTTTGAATGTCCAAAGCTCCTGGAGTATAGTAGTCAATTTTAGCCTTTCGAACACCATCACCAGTTGTGAACTCAACCATGTCCTTGTAAGCTTGACTTTGTGTGTCATAGTATTTAGAGTAGGTGTTATTTCGGTTTGAAACGGAGCTAAAGACAGCGTCGCGGTACTCTTTCAAGAATTCTTCCGCCAAGGTCCGATTTTGTTCTTCTTTGGCAGCTTGCGCTTTCTTAGCATCTTGTGCACTCTTGATGCGTTTTAGGGTATCTTTGGCTAGTTTAAGTTCGATCGGATCGTTCTCACCCTCTTCAATCGTCACCTTAGCCTTCTCAGTTGTATAGGTTTCCCCATTCATGTTGAAGACAGCATGTACTTCAATTTCTTGATAAGGGATGCTATCTACTTCAAAGGTCGTGCTGGTTCCGACTTCTTTGCCGTTAACCACAACCTTCACATCCGTTGGGTTTTCAACTTCATCTGGGAACTCAACTTCTAAATTGCGTTTTTCAGAATTCAACTGCAATTCTAAGTTATTCTTGGTTGCTTTTTTAGGATTGAGATGGATCTTAGAAGTAACATTTCCGACCTCTGTTTTAGCAGTCAATTCCATTTCTTTTGTATTGTAATGGAAAGAACCAAGGTCTGTCACTGCATCTTTCTTCAAGGTCACCGTTTTATTGGCAGCCACTTTGAGTTTGGCTTGGTCCAAATTGGTCTTGACCTTGACTTGTACTGGATAGCTGGCTACACGGTATTCTTGGAAGATCCCAAATTTCTTGTCCGCTTTTTCCAAACCAAAAATTTTGTTTCCAGATTTATCCGTATAGCTGCCCTCTCCACCATTATCAATGATCTTGTTCAACTCTGTGCCGATATCGACCCCTTGATCTTCCATGCTGGTAATAAAGCTTTCGGCTTCATCCTTCGTCCATTTATCGTTATCGGTTGAAAGCAGGTCTGCTGCCTCGCGATAATCCTTGGTGTCCACTGCCTTAATGAATTTATCTGCAGTCACTTCGACACGTGTTGTAGACTGGAAGTAAAAGAAGGCTGCCACCAAAGCGATCACAAGGACTGCAATAGCAGAAATAATTCCAATTTTCTTCTTGGAAATTTTCTTTCCACCCTTCGTTTTAGGGGCCTTTTGTTTTTTCTGAGCTGGACCTGCTTCTGTGACATTTGGACCAGCAAAGATCTGCGTTTGCTCAGCAGCAAGTGGAGCCGTATACTCTTGAGTTGGCTGTTGAGGTACATATTCCTGTGTTACTTCTGTTGCATCTAGGGTCGCAAATTCTGCTTCAGGTACAGGTCCTACAAAAAACTCAAAGTTTTGACTTTTAGCCGCGGTAAATTCTTCTGCACTTGGCTTGCGCCCATAGGTTTCTTCAAAATGTTGCAACCAAGCCTGACGAGCTGCTAGAAGTGGATCAACATTCTTCACTTCTTCAACTGGTTCAAACACTGGTTCCTCAACAGTAGCGACTTCCTCTGCCGGGGCATTCCCTGCGATAGACTGAATTTGTTTCAAATCAAATCCACAAGCTTTCCCAGCCATAAACTCTTCTGGTGACGGTTTGCGACCAATCACTTTTTCAAATAATTCAACCCATTTCTTTTGCATGGATCTCTTCTCCCTCATTATAAAATAGGGAAAGTGGGTTCCCCCACCTTCCGTTTTGTGATATTGTTAGAATCCAAAGTTAGAGAAATTTGGAGCACTTGGAATAAATCCTACGGCTACTTGTTCTAAAATACGAGCATTCACATAAATGACAAAGATGGCAATGAGAAGCAAGACAACAGATGATGCTACTAGAAGCAAGAATTTATCTGCTTTAAAGCTTGTCTTGTTCAATCCTTGATGAACGACGTAGCATGTTCCAACAAAGAACAAGAAGAAAATAAGGAAGTTTACAAAGCCATAAAATTCATAAACTTTTACAAGACCTACTAGGAAAGTAAGAAGGGCAAGTGGCAAAGTGTAAACAGACAAACGTCCAAACTCTTCAAATGAACGACCGTAACTGTATTCCTTATCTTGAAGAACCACACGACGAACAAAGAATCCAGCTACTTGGAAGGCGTAAACGCTAAAGAATAGGGAAATCAATGTCAACATAAAGGCACGGAAATCCATTCCATAACCGCCTGTAAATCCACTAGCTGTGAAGAAAGTTGATAGGGTCAAGACAAAGGCAGTTAAGACATACTGTAAAATTCCGTTAAGAGCTTTTGGATTTTCTACAGCTGTTGGACGTTTCAAAGCTGAAAGGAACCAATTCCAGTAACCCCCAACGGCTACACCAAATTGACTTGGTTGGGCAGGATAAGGTTGTCCTGGTTGACCTTGGTAAGGAGCTTGTTGATAAGCTGCTTGAGTAGGTTGTTGGTAGGTTTGTTGTGGAGCTTGTTGGAAAGCAGGTCCATTCGCTGGAGCAGCTTGAGGGGCAGGCTCTTGAACTGGAGCTGCGACTGGTTCTTCAACAGGGGCAGTTGGCGCTGCGACAAAGTCTGGAGCTTGAGGAGCTGCTACTGGTTCTTCAACAGGGGCAGTTGGTGCTGCGACAAACTCTGGGGCTTGTGGCGCTGCGACTGGTTCTTCAACAGGGGCAGTTGGCGCTGCAACAAACTCTGGGGCTTGTGGAGCTGCTACTGGTTCTTCAACAGGGGCAGTTGGTGCTGCGACAAATTCTGGAGCTTGTGGGGTTTCTGGAACCACTACTTCTTCTTGAAATTCTCCTGCAGCCAGTGCTTGAGCAATTTCTTCTGCACTAGCAGAACGACCATTTACGGCTTCGAAATAATCCAGCCAATCTTGTTTTGACATAATGAATCTCCTTAACTATTGTTTATACTAGGGTATTATACAAAATTTCTGAACCATTTTCAATGAAAGACTGGAAAATCCCTGCAAGATCTTTTGAAAAACATACAAATTCTACTCATTTTTAGAAATTAGTAAAGAAAAAGAGGCTGGGCAAAAACTGTCCAGCCTTTGATGTTTGATAGGAATAAGTGCAAGACGCAGTGGTTGATTGGCATCTTTGTTCGCCTTTTAAGCTCCAAAGATGACCTAATGAGGGAAACAAAGTTTCCTTTATCCACAACCTTCAACAGTCTCCCAGACTGTTGAAGCTATGCGGAGGTGGGAAGATTGAAAAGGTTTGGGGAACCTTTTCAACTTTTTTTATTTTAAGGAGTTCTTTCCCACTCCCGTTTCTTAGGATTCAAATGCATCCATGCCACCTTGGACGTTGGTCACATCATAGCCTTGCTCTTCCAAAAATTGGCAAGCACGTGCTGAGCGTCGACCAGACTTGCAGATGACATAATAGGGATGATCCTTCTCTAATTCCTGGTAGCGATCTGCTAACTCAGATAAGGGAAGAAGACGAACCCCATCTAAGTGAAGGGCATCATATTCCTCCTGCTCGCGTACATCAAGAACGTGTAAGTCTCCTTTTTGATAAGCTTGGTAAAAGCTTGAAAATGGAATTTCTTTCATGATTTCTCCTGTAAGATATGTTATGGAAGGGTTAGGATTTCATAGTTAAAGCCAACAGCCTCTAAAAATCGTAACAAGTCTTGGGTTTTAATAAAGATCGTCTTTTCATTGGTATTGGGATGGAAAGTCATGATCTCCTCTGACACAATGTCTTTATCGAAATAGACTCGAATATCTTTTTCTCCATTGTTCAATAAACCAAATGGAGAAACCGTACCTGCCGGTAATTGCATTTTTTCAGCTAAAGAATCTGCTGAAGCCATGCGGATCCGGTTGGCTTCCACTTGCTCTTTGAAATCCTCCATATCCAATGGTTTCTGGTCGTCCATGATGAGCAGATAGAATTGGGTTTTCTTCTTATTGGTCAAAAACATGGACTTGGTCCGAACACCTTCTAAGCCTTCAATGTAAGAATCGGCCTGCTCAGTTGTGAATGCAGGTGGGTGTTCCACCACATCAAATGAAATGCCTAACTCGTCTAATTTCTCTTTAACTTGTTGATAAGGATCCATCGTCGCTCTCCTTTATTTTTGAATGATCTCTTGTACTAAGGTTTGCAATTCTGGAACCACCTCTGCCTCAAACCAAGGATTTTTAGCCATCCAGATTTGATTGCGAGGGGAAGGGTGAACGAGTGGAAAATAGGTTGGCAAATAATCTTTAAAATGGTGAACCCGTTCGGTTACCTTGCCACTAACCTTTTCATGAAGGTAGTATGCTTGGGCATATTGTCCAATTAAGAGGGTTAACTCAATATCCGGACACTCCTTGAGAAGTTGAGGGTGCCACTTTTCCGCAAAGCCTTTGCGAGGTGGAAGGTCACCAGATTTCCCATGCCCTGGGAAATAAAAGTCCATGGGGATGACCGCAAACAAACCAGAATTATAAAAGGTGTCTTCGTCAACTCCTAACCATTCGCGCAGGCGGTCACCACTCTTATCCTTCCAGTAAATACCAGCTTCTTCCGTCTTCATCCCTGGAGCTTGTCCGATAATATTGATACGAGCTGTCTTTGGGGCTGCAAAGAGTGGCTCTATCCCTTTCTCTGTATATTCTTTATTTTGAGGATCTGCCATAATGGCTTGTTTAATGCTTTCAATCGTTGACATAAGTCCTCCTTCTATGGAAAAACTCAGCCAGAAAAACTGGCCGAGTAGTGGATTATTTGATTAGTTCATAGATGGCTTCTGCGTAAATAGCTGCTGCACGATAGAGATCTTCGACATCTGCGAACTCATTAGCTTGGTGCATAGTATTGACATAGTCTGGGAACATAGCACCAAAGGCAACCCCACGTTTCAAGAGGCGACCAAAGGTACCACCACCGATCACTTGTTCATGTCCTTTGAGGCCAGTTTGTTTTTCGTAAACACGCAAGAGGGTGGATACCAATTCATCATCCATCGGAACATAGTGAGGTGTGTGACCGTGGGCTGACAAGCTTACTGTAGCCACTCCTTCGATCTTTTCAAGGGTGGATTTGATAGTTTCAGGATCTGTACCTTGAGGGTAACGGATATTGAGGGCAATGGTGTTGTCTGCTTGGCTTTCATCAAAATGGAAGACACCTGCATTCATGCTCAATGGTCCCATTTTGGCATCCGTATGGGCAATACCTAATTTTTCACCAGCAAAATCTTCGTGAAGAAGTGAAGCTGTCACATGAAGATAAGCCTTAGCAGCACCACCAAAATCAAATTGGTTCAACAAGAGAGCTAAGTAGGTTGCACCATTAATTCCATCTTCAGGAGTTGATCCATGAGCAGATTTCCCGACAATCGTAACGGTATAGGTTTCTTCATCAACAGTTGAGATTTCATACTTGAGTTGGTGTTCCTTGGCAAAGGCATCTAAGAGGCCAGCAAGATCTGGAAGTTGTCCAGAAACGACTGCAGTCGCTGACTCTGGTACCATGTTTTCACGAAGGCCGCCTGTAAAGCTATGAAGATGGGCACTTCCTGTGTTGTCATTTCCAAAATGAATGTACTCAGTGATGTTTCCTTTTTCCCCATTGATGATTGGGAATTCCGCATCTGGTGAGAAGCCAAAATCTGGCTCAGGAAGTCCGACATGTTTGAAATAGTAATCCATATCGCCCCAGCCTGATTCTTCATCCGTACCGACAACAAAGCGCACGCGCTTAGAAACAGGGAGTCCTAGGTCTTTGATGATCTTCAAACCATAGTAGCAGGCCATTGTAGGCCCTTTATCATCAGACGAACCACGCGCATAGAGCTTGCCATCGATAATTTCTGGTTTGTATGGATCCGTCTTCCAGCCACTACCTGCAGGCACGACGTCCATATGGGCAAAGATTCCAAGCTCTTCTTCTCCTTCACCAAAGGTAAAGTGACCGGCATAATTGTCGACATTCTTAGTTTCATAGCCATCACGTTTGGCAATTTCCAAGAATTTTTCAAGAGCTTTTACAGGACCAGGTCCAAAAGGATGCTCTGCATCTGCCTTGCTGTCATCGCGTTCAGAATTGATTTCCAAGAGGCTGTATAGGTCAGCCATCATCTCATCGCGACGTTTTTCTACTTCTGCTTTAAAGTCAACTGTTGTCATGAATTCCTCCTCGATCTTCTATTTGCTAATTGGCTTAGCGTTTGTCAATGATTTCGTCCACTGGTAAGCGATAGCTTGGCTCTACTTTTTCAGCCGCATAGCCAACCGTAATCAAGACTTCCGGACGGAAACGCTCTTCGATGTCCAATACTTCATTGATTTTTGATTTATCAAATCCCAAGATAATATTGGTTCCAATGCCTTGGTCCGTCAAAGCAAGTACCAAGTTCATGGCCACAAGCCCGGCATTCAAAGCCAAGTAATCACTTGTTTGTTGGGCATCATAGCGCGCAAATTCAGCAGGAAGATTTTGCATAAAGTATTGCAACTGCTCGTCTGTGAAGTTTTTAACCCCACCGACACGTGCAATCTTGCGAGCCCGTTTTTGCAAATCAGTATCTGTAAAGAGGGCGATGGTCACAGGTGCTTCCATGACTTGATCATAGTTTGCACCATAGGCTAATTTTGCCAATTCAGCATTTTTTTGACGAACGACCACAAATTTCCAAGGCTGGCTATTGTGGGCACTAGGGGCCAAGGTTGCGATTTCAATGGCAGTCCGTACATCCTTTGGATCGACCGGTTGGTCAGTGAAATGCTTGATCGCATGGCGTTTTTTATTGAGCTCTAGAAATTTCATAAGCTTCTTCCTTTTCTATTTCTGTTACCTCTATTTTAACACAAAATGAAAGAGCTTGCAGAGTTTTTTCATTGAGCACCCTGTTTCCTTTTCAACTAAGCTACTCACCCTTCTATGGACTCAAATTATTCTGACGCGGGACTTTCTTTTTCAAAGAACTGGCCACTAGAGTCTTGGATTTTGTTGATGATGTCGTCGTAGTGAGAATTTCTTTCTTCCTCATAGAGATTGTTGATTTCTTGATAGTTCAACGGATTTTCAACCTTTGGTTCTGGCTTGCGACTGAGGAAATCAAGAGTCCCCAGAAGAACTAAGATCAGGATCACTAAAGAGGTCCAGCCAGTTTCCTTCTTAGGTAGGCGAACTCCCTTGGTCGAAAGAGATTTCCAACTAGGGTTTAGAGGCAAGAGCTCATAGACTCTCTTTTGAGTCGGGAAGAGGGTCAACAATGCATACAAGGTCAGAAAGAGAAATGAGAAACTATGGACAGAAATCCAACTATATTTAATTTTCATCTTAAAGGCCTTATAACCAGCTCCCTCCATATACACTTCTAGGGCGAAGACGACGATCATCAAAAGACAGAAGATCAAGAATTGGACTTTCCATAGTTTTCTTAATCCTAAATACTCTTTTTTGAGCGCCTCTTCTTTGTCCTTAGCTTGGTCTACTTCTATCAGAGCTTGGGTGCTTGGTTTTACTTTACTATTGCTTTCAGTTGACCCTACTTTCGCTTCAACTGGTTCTACCTGTCTTGCAAAATAGGCTTCCGCTTCCCTGATTACTTTGCTAACATTTTCCTCTGTCAGCAGATAAGGAAAGCCATTAATCATCCAATTGTCTTTCTTTTCTGGTTTATCTGGCTTCATAACATGAAGATCAAAGTGTCGTCCGACCAAGCTAATTGAAAAGATCGCATCATAATATTCAGATCTAACTGAAAAATCAACACCATAAAAACTATTAGACTTAACCAGTTTGTTCGCTTCCATAAAAGAAACATCCTTTGTAAACGTCGATCGGATTATCTCTTGTACTTGAGAAATATTCTCTTCAACTGTAGCAGGATCAAGAGGGAGCCTTAAACAAGAAAGCGTGACGGTAGAAGAATTCTTTTTTAGCATCCCTTCTAGACTATCTTTAAACCAATCCAAGAAAGAAGTCATATTGGATACGGTTAAATCAATAGGCTGTTGAAGTGGAAAGGCTTGGCTTTCTATGCTAGAAGCCATTGGGTCTATCTCTAAGAAGACAAACTGCTGCCCCGCTATTTCAAAGCTAAAAAAAGATGGATAATGAGGCAAAAGACAAGTAATAAGGAACCTACATGATTCATTCTTTTCGAAGGGCCTTTTCCAGTAGTCTATTTTTGCTATTCCTTCGAAGGTAGATTCTATCATTCTTTCAAGGACTTTCACCTTTAGATAGATGTTTTGAGGCGTTACAGGTTCATTGAAAATTAATTCCGGTTGATCTAGGTAAGCTTTGATTCGTCGTAAACCTTCGTCAAGGTGATCGCAGTCATACTCATATCCAAGCGCATACCTTTCTTCACCCCAGTATAGTTTTAAATCTATACCATCAATTAAAATATCTATTTTATTCTTGTAATCTTTAAGTTCAATCTCAAAATTAAATGTCGGACAATAAGCATTGAACACAATATTCTGTATGTCTATAATTTCAAAATTCTCACCAAAAACATGTTGAAGGGCTTCTCGGATATCCTTCTCCAAATGCTCTCTATGTTTATCGAAATTTAATCCCATTTCTTTGTCATTTTCCCTTATGAGTTTTTATAGACTCAAGGAAGGCATTAGCCTCCTTAAGATAGTCGTGTTGTTCAATCAAGGAAGTTAGAAGCTCGATGTTATGGCCCCGATAGTTATCCTTGCGTCTCAATTCTTCGTACATCTCAATAAAAGGAAGACCCTTGTCCTTAGCATCTTGGAGCTCTGCTTCATAGTCATAGGCCACCTTACGAAATTGCAGGTTGGTCACCCCATCTTCTTCGACATCGATCAGAGCATATTGAGCTCTGTGGTTTTGAATTGGTTCCCAGTCGAAATATGGCATGCCAATAGTCCCTGGATTAAGAATCTGCTGGCCCTGGCTGCCGTAGCGAAGCAACTGCTTGTGGACATGACCGTAGATCGCCATATCCGTCTGATCATCCAGCAGTTGGTCAAAGTTCTCCGTCGCATTTGCTGGACGCAAGTCTCCACCGTAATTCTTTTCTGGCAAGTTGTGGCTTAGTGAAAAGCGAATACCGTTGACCTCCTTCTTCTCTACCAAGGGAAGGGATCGAAGCCAATCGATTAGCTTAGGATCTAGTCCTTCCATGAGGTACTGAGTGAGGCGAAGAAGTTGGATCTCCTGCGGATCCTCAAGCCCGTACTCGCCATCCAAGGCCTCTAGGACACAATCGTCCCAATTTCCACGAACAGCTGCTGTGATCGGAATCGCATCCAGCAACTCAAAAAGTTCCTCTCTTCCAGGCCCCGGTAGCAAAATATCCCCTAAAAGCCAGTATTCCGTTGCGCCTAGAGAACGAGCATCCACAATCACTGCCTCCAGGGCTGTCGTATCTCCGTGGATATCAGATAAAATAGCGATTCGATGGTTCATAACTACTCCTTTTTGGATTGAAAAATCTGTGTGCCTTAAGTATAACAAAAACAAAAAAAAAGTGAAAACCATCCATTTGAATTGGATGGTTTAGACTATATTTTTATTAGGCTTCTAGAATGAACTAGATATTCCCTGCGTCATCCTCTTCTTCATCAACAACCTCGACATTCAAGCGACCATCATCCAGGTATTCTTCTTGAGTGATTTCACCATTTAGATATCTAATTTTCTTTGAAACTTGTATATGAATCTCTCTCAAATCAGCAAAATAATTCTCAAAATTCAGCAATGAAGTGTAAATATCAAACATCCCGTTTAAGTATAATTGATTGTTGGTATCTTTCAATGTATCTATGTCTAATTTTTCCATTAAATGAATCCCTCTGGCAAGGTTCTCAATATCTTCCTGGAAATCTTCGTTAATGTCGTCATTAACATCTGATATCTTTTCTGAATCAACTAATTGTTCACTGTAATAAGAATTTAGTTTAGAATAAACGGCTGTTAATTGTTGTAATAATTCTTTCATAACAATTAAATACTCCTTCCTACTCCTGCATCTGATTTAATTATATTTTTAGATCCATCCAAATTAATTACTTTTCTAAATCTACCTCTCTTATCAAATACTTCAATATGGTCTTTATGCAAACCATCTAAGTATAACTGATCACCTTTTTTAAGGCCAGGAATTCTCTTATCTACCACTTCATATATGGTTTGTCCATCATACTGTCTCTTGGTCTTTCTCACCGAACTTTTTAACTGTTCACCAAAATCCGTCTCAAAAAATTCTTGCATATTATTAACTGGTGTAGGAATCGATCTTCCCCCACCTCTACCTTCGAATGCTGCAATCTTCTGTTTGTGATCGACTGAGATTTGTTGGATGCGATCGGCGAAATCATCTATCTTCGTTGAGACGTTAGACTTTGGTAGATTAACATTTCCATCCCCTGCAAGAGCAAAGGCAGGTTGACGTTGATTTCCAATGGAATCCATCATGTTTTGAACATTTTGTCGACCTGTTTCCATCGCATCATTGAAGTTCCGAACTTTATTGGAAAGCGCTTCTGCACCTGCCGCAACAGTTTTATTCTTCACATTTGAAACACGGTTCTTGAAGTGTTCAAAAGCTTCTCCAGCTTGAACCTTGACATCGCCCACCTTGGTCTTGACATCTGTCCAAGTTGATTTGACGCGATCTTTAATGCTAGCCTTAAAGCTAGTCGCTTCCCCACTGTGGATATTGACATTGGCTGCTTGACTAGCTCTATAGGATTTGTATTTATTTCCGAGGTGGCCAGTAGCTGACTGGTAATAAAGTGTTAGAAGTTTAAATCCAGTATAACAAAAACTTACAAAAATAAAAAATGCGATAACACTCTAGTTATCACATTTTTGCGTAGAAGTAGCCTGATAGTCAATTGAAATTTTTAAATTATTGATCTTTAGCAATCTTTAAAAATGCTTGCTTAAAATCCTCATACATTTCAAAAGCAATTTTCATAACATCCCGAAAATCAATATAATCAGAAATAACTGGATCTAGAATAATATACTCTCTAGAAATTAGCCATTTAGCATAAGATGCAAAGGGACTACCCATGATGGCTTTATCTCCTTCATATATGAGCCAAATCAATTCCAATCTACCATGTTCAAAAGCAAAATGAAAACCAAAACGAAAATTCTCAACTTGCTGCAAGTTAATATGGAAAAATCGTTCTCGCTTATCATACTGAACATCATAGCCCAATGATTCTACGATTTCCATTAAAAAATCACCGTCAAAATAATCAAGCACTTGACCCTCTGGTGTCCTATCTTTACTGCAAGTCTTTTGCGGACTCCGCCACTTCCACCAAGGGACTTGCTTCTTCTTGCTGTCCTTGATGGAGCTTGGCTTGCACTGCCTCCGCGACTGCTCGTGGAATGCCGACTGTGACGATCTCATCTACAGTAGCTTCTTTGATCTTGGTCAGTGACTTGAAGTGCTTCATCAGCAATTGCTTGCGTTTTGGTCCTAAGCCTTCGATGCCGTCCAGCTGAGAAGAGAAGGAATTCTTAGAACGAAGCTGGCGGTGGAAGGTGATGGCAAAACGGTGGACTTCATCCTGGATCCGTTGCAGGAGGAAAAATTCCTGCGAGGTCCGAGAGAGTTCAATGACTTGGAGAGGATCGCCAAAGAGCAATTCATGGGTTTGGTGCTTGTCATTCTTCTGAAGTCCTGCAATAGGAATGTCCAGCCCCAACTCTTCCTGGATGACTTGCTTAGCGACATTGACCTGGCCCTGACCCCCATCGATGACGATCAGATCTGGTGGCGTCAGGCCATCCCGCATGACCCGGTTATAGCGTCTGCGAATGACCTCCCGCATGCTGGCATAGTCGTCTGGCCCGACGACGGTCTTGATCTTGTACTTGCGGTAGTCCTTTTTGCTTGGCTTCCCGTTGACAAAGACCACCATGGCTGAGACCGGACTGGTCCCCATGATGTTGGAGTTGTCAAAAGATTCAATACGCACAGGAGTTGGGATTTGCAGGAGTTTTCCAAGATTTTCAATGGCACCTTGGGTCTTTTCCATGGATTTTTCAAGGAGATTGAACTTCTGCTCCAGACTGACACGCGCATTCTTGATGGCCAGATTGACCAACTGCTTCTTCTCCCCACGCTGGGGCTTGAGAACCTTAGTATCCACTATGGCCTTGACTGCTTCCTCGTCGATATCCTGAGGAATCAGGATTTCATTGGGGATCAGGTGGGATTTCTCCTGGTAAAACTGCCCCACATAGGTCAAGAAATCCTCGTCCGGATCATTGTAGTAAGGGAAAAGATTGACGTCGCGCTCGATCAGCTTGCCCTGACGGACAAAGAAGACCTGCACACACATCCAACCCTTGTCCACGTAGTAGCCAAAGACATCCCGGTTCTGCAAATCCTTGGCCATGACCCGCTGTTTGGTCCGCAGGGTCCCAATAGCCTGGATCAGATCCCGGTACTCTGCCGCCCGCTCGAATTCCATGTTTTGCGCAGCGGTATTCATCTTGAGCTTGAGCTCATCGATAATCTTGTCATCCTGCCCCTTGAGGAAATCAGAGACCTCTTGGGCCATACCCTTGAAATAGGCCTCGTCCTTGTGGCAGACTGTGTGAGCCATACATTGCCCTAAATGGTAGTAAAAGCAAACCTTAGAAGGCGGATTGGTACACTTGCGGAATGGGAAAATTCGATCCAATAGCCGCTTGATCTCATTAGCCGCTCCCACATCTGGATAGGGACCGAAATAGAGACCACCATCCTTTTTGACCTGGCGCGTGATGATGAGACGCGGATAGCGCTCATTGGTAATCTTGATGAAGGGATAGGACTTGTCGTCCTTGAGCATGATATTGTACTTGGGCTTGTTCTCCTTGATGAGGTTGATCTCAAGAAGCAAGGCCTCAATATTGGACTCGGTGACGATAAATTCAAAATCCACAATCTCAGATACCAGGGCTTCTGTCTTGGTATCGTGGCTCCCTCTGAAATAGGACCGCACCCGGTTGCGAAGATTCTTGGCCTTCCCCACATAGATGATGGTTCCGTTCTTATCTTTGTGAATGTAACAGCCCGGACTCGTCGGCAAGAGCTCGAGCTTGGATTTAATCAAGTTATTCATACTCTCTATTATAGCAAAAAAGGGAGGGGTTAGCCTCTCTCTAGTTTGTTTGTATTATTGTTATCCACCTTCATCAAGTAAAAAATAATTATTAAATAGTATATCAGACCCTCATCCTCACTCCTTCATCTTCACTTGCCCTTTTTCATAGCAAAAAGAGGGATCTTAAAGGATCCCCCTTTACTAGCAATCGATAAACTTTATCCTTTGAGATTAGCCATCTGGAAGATCGGAATCACATAAGGAACAATAGACATCAGGATAGTAAATAACACGAAGAACCAGAACCAGAAGGACGCGAGGGCACGCTGGAAAACTCCCGGTTGAGGTTTATTGACTTGAATATAAGCCTTGATAGCTGGCCATTTAGTCGCAAGAACCACTATCATGACAATGGAACCAATGGCTAAAACACCGATTTGGAGCCAATTCGCTAGTCCCTCGTCCACATGATAGGCCACATAATGCAAGCCTTGGGAAATCACAAAATTATTGAAAATGTGATAGAAAATAGCCCACCAGATATTGTATTCAAAGGCAATGTAGCCGAATCCTAGGCCAATAATACTTGCGAAAAAGAGCTGGTCAAAGTTGGCATGGAAGAGACCAAACAAGATAGCCGTCATGACAATGGCGAAGATCTTGCCATACCGTTCCAGGCCACGCAAGCCTGCCCCACGGAAGAAGAATTCCTCTGTGATAGGACCAAAAAAGCCAGCATACAAGAGCATGGTCCATGATCGCTCAATCGTATCACCTAGATCGGGTGTTGGAGAATGAAGGCCAATGGTCTCAAACATGCGCTCAATCACTTGTGTCATCACAGATGAAAAGACTTGAGAAAAGCCAAGAAAGGCGAGAAGGATAAAGAAGACTGAAAGAGTCATCTTACGTCCCTTGTGCTTAAGATCATATTTATAGAGGGCCTTCTTACGATAGGCATTAAAGAGAAAGAGTCCAATGGAAATAGAGATAAGGTAGGGAATACCAGCCCAAACATTCAGGGCATTGAGTTTCTCCGTTACTTGACTCGGATCTTTTCTGAGAGAGCCTGCTATGGTCAATCCAAGGAGGACTTCCCACAGGACTGTTACTAAGGTCATTACCAAGAGATAAATAGCAAGTGTCCCGGAATACCTTCCTATATCTTTTTTAGGGTCTAATAATCGGTTGTATTGGTTCATTTCTTCCTCCTAGAAAATAGATAAAAACTCGCACACATTCCTTCGTATAAGACAAAGAAAATCAAAAAGGCATGCATAAAGTAGTCTTCTGGTAATGCAAGAATAATCGAATCCACGCGCGGATCAAAGAGCCAAGTATTGTCCCCAGCAAATAAGACCTGATGAAAGAGCGTAAAGAATTGATCAAAGCCAATCATAACAGCCACCACTGCAAGCACTACTGGTAAAACCATCATCCAAAAGAAGAGACTACGGTACAAGGCCAAGTAGCCTTTTTTGACAACTGTCCGCATAAACTGGATAAAACCAGGGAGTGTCACCACGAAAACGACTGTCACTAAGTGAAATAGGTACTTGACGGCCTCAAAATGGTGCAGTCCATTTTTTGAAGAGGGGAATTGAGGCATCTTCAACACCCATTGAAACGGATTGGTCAAATAGTTCATCAAAACATTAAAATTCTTCATGATGACAGATGCCGAAAAACCAGTCCGACTTTGAATCCCCAACCAATGAATCTCCATGGGATAGAGGGCCCAAGCGAGAGCAATGGTGAGAAGGATTGCAGCTGACAAGATAAAGAAAAATAGGTTAATTGATTTCAAACTTTTAAGCATCAAAATCCCACTCCGCTAGACTGGCAACAACATGTGTCGGTGCAATTGGTAAGGTTGGCACTTCTTCTGGTTTGGTAAAACCTGTCGTTACCAAAAGGGTTGGAATCCCATTGTCAATACCCGCACGAATATCTGTTAAATAATTGTCCCCAACCATAACCACTTCTTCTCTTGCAAGCCCCAGGTGTTCAATGGCCTTATCCATAATGATGGCCTTTGGTTTGCCAATGATCACAGGCTCGACCCGTGTCGCTGCTTCAACAAGGGCAATCAGAGATCCTGCACCCGGCAACAAGCCACGCTCAGTTGGGATATTGAGGTCAGGGTTGGTCCCGATAAAGTGAGCTCCCTTTTGAATCGCCAAGGTCGCAATAGCAAACTTCTCATAATCCACTTGCCAATCCAGTCCAATCACCACATAATCAGGTGCTTCTTCATCGATGATATAGCCAGCTTCTTCAATAGCATCTTTGAGCCCTGCTTCTCCGATCACATAGACTTTTTTGCCCAAGTTTTGGTCATTCATGTAGTCAATGGTCGCAAGGGTAGCTGTATAGATGGTCGACACAGGGGTTTCAATATTGAAGTGATTCGCCAGCATATCCCGAACAGTCTCTGGTGTGCGGGTTGTATTGTTGGTCACAAAGAGATAGGGAATCTCACGCGCCTGCAGTTCATGAACAAAAGCTTCTCCTGCAGGAATTCGTGATTTTCCTTTGTAAATAGTGCCATCCAAATCAATCAAATAGCCCTTATAGTGCATTTATTCTTCCCTTTCTGTGTCAGCTTCTTCATGAAACTTCTCTGCATCGACTCGTCCACCAGAACCATATAAGAGCAATGCACCAGCATAGAGGACAAATTGTAACACCAAACCTGTAAAATTAATCCCTTGACTTCCCGATTGGGTGAACAAGAAGGATGCTACCATGAGGATCACAATGGTCAATAACAAGCCTATCACGGTTGCCTGATCCACACTGATTTGATAAACCGTGCGTTTAGTGCTCCGATTTTTCCCGTCAGACTTAGTTTCTGGTTGCAAATTCTCCACAAAATCCGTCACCAAGGTCGCAGCGAGGCTGACTGTCGTGCTAAAGAGCACGCCTTGAGACAAGCGGTGATAGAAATTGGACCAGAAGGATCCTGATTGGCTAGTAATCCCAATCGAGAAGATCATGACCGGTAAAAGAAAGGCCAAGGTGAAATGGATCCAGACCCGATACCAGCGTATATCTTCTCTTAAAAAGCGATTAAAACTCTCTAAATTCAAGCGATAGCGGAAAAATTTATAAATTTCCTCTACCAGGATGATGCCCAAAGCACAAAGAGTCAAGAGCCAATCTCCCAACATGTACAAAGGGTTCTTTTGACGCTTGGCATAGGCCACAACCCGTTTTTGATAGCTTTCAAGTTCCTGTTTTTTATTTTTTAATCTTCTACTTTCCATAATTCCAACCCTTTTCTTCTACTTCTTCCCACTCAATTTCAGCTTGGGCATTGATCTGACTATCTGAAGTAATTTGGTGCTGAGTTTTCAAGCCCTCTTGTTCATATTGAGAGGTGATGAGACCTCCTGCTAGCACTTCTTTGACATATTTTAGATGAACTTTTTTAGGGATATGATGGGTCAAGAAGTCTGCTCCCATCACCTCAAAAACCCAGTCCAAGTACTTGCTATTGTTGACATGTCCGTTCATATCCAAGTCGTAAAACCGAACCCGGTATTCTTGTTCGACGCCGCCTTCTAATTCTTTGAAACGGGGACCACGGAGCATGGTTTTTGAAAATTCAGAGTCAAAGGCATCCGTGATTTCACTCATAACAGGATGAACCTTGCGTGTATCACGATCCATCAAGACAAAGGTCGCGACCATCTCAATGATAGTATTTCCTGCTTCATCCTTGATATTAAAGGCCCGGTAGCAGAAAAGTCGATTGTGACTCTTGGCATAGGTTTCGATAGTGATTTTCTCATCAAAAACAGGGAGACGCTCGATCTTCATATTGTAATCCGTGATAATCCAGACTAGATTGTAGTTCTCTAAAATGTACATATCACTCATACCCAGCTCAATCGATTGCATGCCCGATACCTGTAAAGACAGTAAGATCAATTGGGGAATCTTAATATAACCATTGACATCGCTCATATCAAACGGAATTTTCATGCTGTATTCAAATGTTTTTGCCATCTTCTACTCCAAAATAAACTTCTCTGCTACAGTGTCTCCTAAAAAGAGACCTTTCTTGGTCATTCGTACAATGTCCTTGTCAGGTACCAAAAGGCCCTGCTGGGTCAATTCCTCAACCACTGGTCCATATTGTTGGTCAAAATTCACACCAAATTTCTCTTCGAAACGCTTCTTAGAAACACCAGTTTTCTTACGGAGTCCCAGAAACATCTCTTCTTCCATCATTTCAGTCTGAGTCAGATGTTCTTCTTGGACACGCGCATTTCCCTTATCAACAGCCTGCATATAGTGACGAATAGGTCCATGATTCTTGTAGCGAACACCGTTGACATAGCCGGATGCTCCAGCTCCCAGACCATAATACTCGGCATTATCCCAATACATGAGATTATGTCGACTTTCAAAACCAGGCTTGGAGAAATTGGAAATTTCGTAATGCTCAAAGCCTGCACGCTCCAACTCCTGAATGATGTATTCAAACATCTCCGCTTCCAGCTCCTCTTTAGGTAGAGGAAGCTTGCCCCGTCTCATGCGATTCATAAAGACTGTGTGATTCTCCAGAATCAAGCTATAAAGACTCATATGGGGAATATCGAGGCCAAGAGCCTTAGCGACATTTTCCTTGACCTGCTCCATGGTTTGCGTCGGAAGGGCATAGATGAGGTCAATCGAAATATTGTCAAAACCAGCCAGTTTCAGACGGTCGATATTGTCATAAATGTCCTGCTCTTGGTGGCTTCGACCAATCTTCTTGAGCAAACGATTATCAAAGGTCTGCACTCCCAATGAAACCCGATTAACCGGCGAATCCTTTAAGACCGCAATCTTATCCGGATCCAAATCACCAGGATTGGCCTCGATCGTCAGCTCTTCCATCTGAGACAGATCAAGCGACTTGGTCAGCTCCTTGAGAAGATAGGCTAGCTGATCCGCAGTTAGAGCTGTCGGTGTCCCACCCCCAATATAGAGAGTCCGTAGGTTTGTGATTTCTTCCCGACGAAATTCTTGGATCAAATGCTCCAAATAGGCATCGACTGGTTGGTTCTTAATAAAGACCTTCGAAAAATCACAATAAAAACAAATCTGGGTACAAAATGGGATGTGGACATAAGCGGACGTTGGTTTTGTATGCATACCTTTAATTATACCATAAAATCCCCCCGAGTCCGAAAATAAAAGGGAATAAGAAGTCAGGAATTCCTTGACAAGAAGGAATAAAAGGAATAGAATAAATTTAATCATATTCGGAGGTAAGGAGATATGAACAACTAAGTTTCGTTAAATAAAATACTTTATTTAGTGGACTGCTTGTTCTATCTCTTTTTGTGTACCCTCTTGCCTATTTTCCAACTTTTTTTGGCTAAATAAGGTCTTTTTCTGCCTGGGTTCCACTTGAATACAGCTCTACTAAATAGGTAGAGCTGTTTTTTTGCCCCAGTAGAAAGGAATCTTATGCTAAAACTATCCCACCTTACTATCCGCCATACAAAAGATTTACGCGATCTGGTTCGTGATCTGTCCCTGACCATTCATGAAGGAGAAAAAGTTGCTATTATTGGCGAAGAAGGGAATGGAAAATCTTCCTTACTTCAAGTCCTTATGTCCCCAAAATCTCTACCAGATTATCTGACCATAGAAGGAGAAATCACCACTAATTTTCACTCCTATGCCTATATTCCCCAGTCTTTGCCGGAAGCATTGAAGGGAAAAACATTGGAAGAATATTTTTTTGGAGAAGACGAGCTAGACTATGCCATCCTCTACAGACTGGCTGATCAATTGCAATTTGATAGCGACCGCTTTTCAAGCGACCAAATTATTGGAAGTCTATCTGGAGGAGAAGCCCTCAAAGTCCAACTGCTTCACGAACTTTGCCGTCCTCATGAATTACTATTTTTAGATGAACCTTCAAACGATCTGGATTTGGAGACCTTGGACTGGCTCCAGCAGATGATCCAAACCAGTCCCCAAACCATCCTATTTATTTCCCATCATGAGGATTTTTTGACTCAGACGGCGGATACGATCATCCACCTAAGACAGATCAAACACCGCAAGGAGGCTGAAACCATTGTAGAGCACATAGGCTATCAGGACTACAGTAGCCAAAGGGAGCAACAATTCAAGCAGCAGTCCCAGCAAGCTGCCAACGATCAACGAACCTACAAGAAAACAATGGAGAAGCATCGCCGCGTCCGCCAGCAAGTTGAAACATCCTTACGAAACACTAAGGATAGCACTGCCGGACGTCTCCTGGCAAAGAAAATGAAGTCCCTCCTCTCACAAGAAAAGCGCTACGAGCGAGAATTCCAATCCATGACTTCTCAACCCTATGATGAGGAAGTCATCAATCTGCATTTTCCTCCCCTTACTCCCTTGTCTCCTCAAAAACGAGTCCTTCTATTAGATCAGGAAGAACTCGCAATTGGTGACCGAGTCCTGGTCAAGAACCTCTCCCTTACTCTTCTAGGACAGGATAAAATAGGGATTATCGGTTCCAACGGTGTGGGGAAATCCACTTTCCTAAAAATGATATGGAAAAGTCTACAGAAGAATGAGAGCATCCGCACTGCCTATATGCCTCAAGATTACACTGAAGGCCTCCCTCTGACTCAGACACCCGTTCAATTCTTACAGCATTCAGGCGATCGCGAAGAAATCAACACCATTCAATTGTATTTAGCCTCCCTCAACTTTACCTATTCTGAAATGCACCATCCGATATCAGAACTTTCTGGTGGTCAGCAAGGAAAACTCTTTCTCCTACAACTAGTCCTCACAAGTCCCCAGTTTCTACTCTTGGACGAGCCTACCCGCAATTTTTCCCCTACTTCCCAACCAGAAATTCGACGCCTTTTCGCAGACTACGCAGGCGGACTAGTCACGGTCTCTCACGACCGGACCTTCCTCAAAGAAGTCTGCAAAAAAATCTATCGTCTGACCGAAAATGGTTTGGTAGAAATAGAGTCGCTCTAACGTAAAAAAGATTGGCCAAAAAACCAATCTTTTTCTATTCCTTCGCTGCCTCTTGTCCCATTTCTTGGGTGCGTTTGTATGCAGCTTCCACTCCAGCAATGATGTCGCCCCGTAAGCCGACTTGTTCCAGGCGATTGACTCCTAAAATAGTAGAGCCACCTGGGCTACAAACTGCATCTCGCAAGCGGGCTGGATGCTCGCCTGTCTCTAGGACCATTTGACTAGCTCCTTGGAAGGTCTGTGCAGCCATCTGCAAGGCTTGCTCTCGTGTAAGTCCTAATCCTACTCCTGCATCTGCCATGGCTTCAATCATCTGATAGACAAAGGCTGGCCCACAGCCTGCGACAGCCGTTGCAGGATCCATCAATTTTTCTTCAATTTCATAGAGGGCCCCTGCTCCTGATAAGAGCTGGTTGACTTTGGCTACTTGCTGGTCTGTCACTGCTTGGGAGCGGGCCAGACTGATAACCCCTTGACCAATGGCTACAGGCGTATTGGGCATGATGCGAATAAGCCCTAGCTGGTCGTTCTGGATCACGTCAGCCATCTTTTCTAGTTCCAGGCCTGCAGCTATGGAAACCAGTAAGAGATTAGAGCGTTGGGCCAAGATACCTTGATACTCCTCTAGGAGAGGGCAAATCTGATAGGGTTTGACCCCTAAAAAAATCACTTCAGCCTCTTGAAAGACTTGTTCAAGATCAGACGCTGTTCCCCCATATTGGCTGATAAACTCTTGCACCTTTTGAGGAGAGCGATTGACCAAGAGCAGGTCTTGCGCATCCACTTCTTTTGCAACTGCTTTGGCTAAACTAGCTCCCATGTTTCCAAGACCGATAAATGCAACTTTCATTTCTTACCTCACTTGACCATTTCCACTGACGATATACTTGTAACTGGTCATTTCCCGGAGTCCCATGGGTCCACGCGCATGGAGTTTTTGGGTCGAGATCCCCATTTCACAACCTAGGCCAAATTGACCCCCATCTGTAAAGCGTGTAGAAGCATTGACATAAACGGCTGCTGAATCTACTTTCTTGGTGAAATAAGCGGCTGTCTCAGGATTTTCAGTCACAATGGCATCCGAATGATGGGTGCTGTGAGCTTCAATGTGGTCCACCGCTTCCTCCACTCCGTCAACAACCTTGACTGCTAAAATATAATCTAAAAATTCGGTATCAAAATCCTGTTCCTGTGCTGCTGTTCCAGAAATGATAGCCTGTGCTTGCTCATCTAGGCGCAACTCAACGGATCTTTCCCGATCATCCACTAAACGCTCTTTGACCAAGGGCAAGAAATCAGACGCGATCGCTCGATCGACCAACAAGACCTCCATGGCATTGCAGACGGATGGGCGGCTTGTCTTGGCATTTTCGATAATGGCGAGTGCTTTCTGGAAATCAGCCTCCTTATCCACATAGACATGGACGATCCCAGTTCCTGTCTCGATAACCGGGACAATGGCATTTTCAACCACTGCTTGGATCAATCCAGCACCACCACGTGGAATGAGCAAATCCAGATAGCCCTTAGCCTTCATCATAGCAAGGCTAGATGCACGACTCGTATCTTGGATCAGTTGGAGCAGATCTGGATTGAGTCCAGCTTCTTCCAATCCAGCCTTGAGGGCTGTCACGATCGCTTGAGCAGAATGAAAGGCATCCTTCCCAGTACGAAGGACCACTGCATTTCCACTCTTGATGGCAAGCGCTGCAGCATCTGACGTTACATTTGGACGGCTTTCATAAATGATCCCGATGACGCCCATAGCGACTCGAACTTTCTGGATTTCAAGACCATTTTCCAAGACTTCCGTATCCAGCACTTCCCCAATTGGATCTGGCAAGTCTATTAAAGCACGAATTCCTTGAGCCATCCCTGCAATCCGCTCTTGATCCAGAAATAGGCGATCCAGCATGACTTCAGAGATCTTCCCGCGTGCCGCTTCTATATCGATTTGATTGGCTACTAAAATGGCTTCCGTCGCTTTCAGAAGCTGGCTAGCCATGGCTTCCAAGGCCTGATTTTTAAGAGCGGTACTGGCTGTATTGATGCTTTTCTTAGCTGATTTCGCTAAGGCTAATTGTTCTTGTGTTGTTCCCATACGTTTTCCTCTAGAATTCTGTAAAGAGTAGGTCAATCTCAGGAGTTACCGAGATCCAGTCATCCCGGTGGATGAGGATTCCCTTGGCTTTTTTAGATTGGAGTAGATCGCGCACAGCTGATTGGCCGAGACGGACCTTGCCTTTTCCTAGTAATTGACCAGTCTCTTGATGATAGACGCTGACGATGTCGTGATAAGAAAAATCGCCTTCTGCCTTGGTCACACCAGAAATCAATAGACTCTTTCCATGATCCAACAGGGCTTGCGCTGCTCCAGCATCTACCCAAACGGCACCTTTGCTATCTGCATAAAAGGCTAGCCATTGCTTCTGGGTTTTTAACCCCTTGTCCTCTGCTAGGAAGTAACTGCCATCTGCTTGCTCTTGCGCCGCTTCGATCAAGGCATCAGGCTTGAGAGACGAGCAAATATAGACTGGAACTCCTGACTCTGTCGCCAGGGTGGCTGCCTTGAGTTTGGTCAGCATACCGCCAGTTCCATTGCTACTACCCGCACCTCCAGCCATCTCGATCATCTCGCGAGAAATGTGCTCGATCCGCTCCAAACGCTTGGCTGTTGGATCCTGAGAAGGATTGGCTGTATAGAGGCCATCTACATCCGTCAACAGCACCAAAAGATCCGCCTGGGCCATGGCCGCAACCTGCGCACTCAAGGTATCATTGTCACCAACTTTTAGCTCAGCGATAGAAACCGTATCATTTTCATTGATAATCGGAATCGCCCCACGGTTGAGTAAGACAGAAAGGGCCTGGTGGGCATTCTTATAGCGACGTTGATCCGCAAAGTCATCCTGGGTTAATAAAATTTGTGCAGAAACAATGTTGCGTAAAAGAAGATTAGAGGTATATTCTTCCATCAATAAACCTTGACCAACTGCCGCAGAGGCTTGCTTGTCTGCCACCTTAGTCGGCCGTTTCTTAAAACCTAGGGCACCAAACCCAGCAGCAACCGCCCCTGATGAGACCAAGATCAACTCATGACCCGATTCGTGTAAGAGAGCCAACTGCTGGGTAATGACCTTGACCTTCTGTCTGGAGAGACTCCCATTGGGATTGGTCAAAGACGAGGTCCCTACTTTAAAGACGATTCGTTTTGCTTTCATCTCTATGCTTCTTTCTAATACTATTTATTTCGTATGTAATGAAAGTGACTGAATCTCCATTCAGCCATTCTTCATTATCCTTTTCGAAGGTCTTCCAGCGTTTTCTCAAAGATCGCTGGCACTTCTGCTGTAAATTCCAAAGTCTCTCCTGTGCGAGGGTGGGTAAAACCAAGTGTCCGCGCATGAAGAAACTGTCCTTGTCCTTTGAGTGTTTTCTTAGGTCCATAAGCAGGATCTCCGGCTACTGGATGGCCAATATAGGCCATGTGCACCCGAATTTGGTGGGTGCGACCAGTCTCCAGTTGCAACTCTACCAAGGTGTAATTTCCAAAGCGTTCCAAGACTTGAAAACGGGTCACTGCAGGTTTTCCTTTAGCCGTCACCGCTTGTTTTTTCCGGTCCTTTTCACTGCGACCAATTGGTGCTTCGATCATGCCCCGATCGTTAGGAAGATTGCCATGGACAATGGCCCAATACTTCCGGAGAGATTTTTTGTCTTTTAGTTCCTCTGCTAAGGCGACGTGGGCTTGGTCATTTTTTGCGACCATCAAGAGGCCTGACGTGTCTTTGTCAATCCGGTGAACGATCCCTGGACGCAATTCCCCATTGATCCCTGAAAGGTCCTTGACATGGTATAAAAGGGCATTGACCAAGGTCCCGCTGGTATGACCCGCACTGGGGTGAACGACCATGCCTTGAGGCTTATTGACCACCACAACATCCTGGTCCTCATAAACGATGTCTAAGGGCAGATCTTCTGCGTCATAGCTGACCTCTTCCACTTCTGGGACTTCATACTGGATGATGTCTCCTTCTTTGACCGTATACTTAGCTTTTTTCACAGTTCCATTGACCAGAACTTTTCCTTCTTTGATCTGCTCATTGGCTACAGCTCGTGACAAGGGAGTCAAATCCGCCAAAACCTTATCCAGTCGCGCACCGGCTACTTCGATTTTAATTTCCATGCGTTTCCTCTTTCAACATCAGGATCAGGAGCAAGAAAACTCCAACTGTCAAATAACTATCTGCTACATTAAAAATGGCAAAATTCATAAAATCCAGGTGGAACATATCGACCACAAAGCCTTGACGCAGGCGATCGATAAAATTCCCCAAGCCACCTGCAATCACCAAGGTCAAGCCCGTCACCATCCAAAGCGACCCCTTGAGGTGCTTATAAAGATAGTAAAAGGCCCCCACCATCACGACTAGAGTGATGAGGGTAAAGAACCATTGCTGATTTTCAAGAAGCGAAAAAGCTGCACCTGTGTTTTGAAGATAGGTCAGGCTGACCACATGGGGAATAAACGACTTAACGACACCCAGTGGAATGTTCTTGACTACATACCATTTGACCAACTGATCCAGTAGGACCAATAGCACGATTGCTACCGGAACCATTGTTTTTCTCTTCATTTCTTACCTCTTTTGATCAAAATACTCTACCATGACCTCGACAAACTTCTCTGCTACAGGAGAGAGATCCATCTCTTCGCGTTTGACATAGACCATTTTATTGTCCAAGTTGTCTTCTAAAGGAATCACGGTAATGCCATTCACTGACTGGCTATCTAAAAAGCCTGATCCTGTCGCATAAGCATCTGTCCGCTCCAAGATCCCATTCAAGGTAGCCCGGTCGGTTACATTGAACATTTGGGAGCTCGAACTGGTATCGACAAAGTTCTCTGAATAATAGAGGTACTCATCTTTTTCTTGGGTAAAGCGAACAGTTGGCAACTGAGCTAGATCTTCCATGACCAGTTTTTTCTTCTTAGCCAGAGGGTGTCCCTTGCGAAGGTAAATATGAGTCTGAAAAGGAATCAAATCCACCACTTCAAGCCCTAATTTATCGACCCGTTGCATAATCCCCTTGGTATTTTGACGGTTGAGATAAATAATCCCCAACTCACTATGCCCTTGAGCCACTTCATCCAAAATTTGAACCGTCGTTGACTCAAAGATGCGGAAGTTTTTATTTTCCGGATAACGAATCGAGAATTCCGTCATCAAAGGCGGCAAGAAGTCATAGTGTTGACTAGAAATAGAGAATTCTTTCTTCTCTTCTTCAGGACTGGCATATTGATTTTGAAAAATATCAAACCCCTTAACCACGTCCTGCGCTTTTTCATAAAATTCCATTCCCCGACGGGTCAAAAATGTCCCCGAACTAGTTCGACGAAAAATTTTAAAGCCCAGTTCCTTTTCCAGATCGCGTACTGAAATAGACAAGCTCGGCTGACTCACATACATTTTTTCAGCAGCCTCACGAAAAGTACCACTATTGGCAATCGCCACTACATATCGTAATTGTTGTATATTCATTCTATTTTCCTTATTACAGTATCGATCTATTATACCATAAATTAGGGGCTGAAAGAAGAGATGCGTTTAAGAGACCTTCATCAAGTGAAAATAAAAAACTGGAACTAAAACAGTTCCAGTTGATACTTATTCAATCACTTGAGTTTCAGCTACTTTCTTGTACCAATGAGCCGATTTCTTCGGATAGCGCTCTTGGGTTTCAAAGTCAACATAGAAGAGTCCGTAACGTTTTTCATAACCATTAGACCATGAGAAGACGTCCATCAATGACCAGATGAAGTAGCCCTTGACGTTTGCACCATCGGCAATCGCATCAGACAATACTTCCAAGTGTTGTTTCACATAATCAATCCGGCCATCATCGTAAACCGTGTTGTCCACAAATTCATCTTTGTATCCAAGTCCGTTTTCAGTGATGTAGATCTTCTTGTAGTTTGGATAATCTTTCTTGACACGCATGATTTGATCATACAAACCTTGAGGGTAGATGATCCAGTCCCAGTCAGTACGAGGTACATAGTCAGGAGCTACACGACGTCCAACACCTTTGATTTGGTATTTAGAGCTTCCTTTTTCCCCTTTACCATTGTGGATGATTTCAGTTTCGCCATCAAAGGCTTCCATCCAGTCACTCATGTAGTAGTTAATTCCAAGGAAGTCGTTCAAATCTTTAGCTGCTTCAAGTGCTGCAAAGTCTTCGTCCCGAAGATCCAGACTACCACCATTAACAGACAAAATGTGGTTTACACCTTCCATGGTTGCATCTGAATAGTGTCCAAGGTAGGTTGCATCCAAGATAAATTTGTTGTGGATGATATCTTCCAACTCAGCAGCACGAACGTCTGCAGGATTTTTAGGATCCAATGGATACTTAGTTGGAAGGGCGTGAACAACCCCGATTTCACCTTTGTAACCTTTGTCTTTGTACAATTTCACAGCACGTGCATGAGAAACCATCATATTGTGGTGTGATTGGAAGACTTTAGCAAGGTCATATTGAATCCCTGGTGGGAATTTACCAACCAAGTATTGACCATCACCGATTGGGCCAATTTCATTGAAGGTTGTCCAATAGTTGACTTCTGGGAATTCTTCAAAACAGAAGGCAGCATAATCTACGAAGTGTTCGATATTTTCACGATTCAAGAAGTCTCCGTTTGAGTGAAGAGCTTCCGGAGTATCAAAGTGGTGAAGAGTTACGAATGGTTCTACATGACGTTTGTGGCATTCCGCAAATAGATTGTGGTAGAATTCAACCCCTTTTGGATTGACTTCACCATAACCAGTTGGAAAAATACGTGACCAAGCAATAGAAATACGAATTCCGTTTACGCCATATTCTTCCGCCAACTGTAGGTCTACTGGATATTTATGGTAGAAATCACTTGCTGGTTCAGCAGTATACCAATAGTTGTCTGCTAAGTATTTGTCCCATGCAACTGGTCCTTTACCATCTGTATGAGTTGCACCTTCAGCCTGATATGCCGCTGTTGCCCCACCGAAAATAAAATCTTTAGGTAATGTTTTTGACATAAGTTTCCCCTTCTCAATCATAAAATAAAAATAAAGCAAGATGGAGAGGAGTTAGTGAGCCATCCATCTCCATCTCACTTCTTGTACCAAGCCACCGAATTGTGACATGAGGAGGTAAAAACGATATATTTTTACCGACGAATTAACAAGTCGATTAGGAAAATCGCCATAGCGATTTCCGTTACGATAGGAGACTGTTTCACAGTCCCTATCGTTAATCGAATTGAGCTTGAACGAATGCAAGAGCGCCTTTACCATCACGAGTCAACTTGATGTATTGAGCTCCTTCAGTCTTAGCCAATTTGATTCCAAGTTTATCTGTTTCAGCCTTCATGTCTTCATAGTTAGAAGCAACCTGAGGAGCAAGGATAACCAAGTCAAATTCTGGCAACATTTCACGGTGAGCACCATAGCCACCTGCTGCTGCTTTGACAGGAACATTGTATTCTGCTGCTGCCTTGTTTAAGGCATTGGCAAGGAGTCCACTGGTACCACCACCGGCACAGAGAACCAAGACGTTTGTTTCTTTTGTGATATTGTTTTGAACAGGTTCGTCTTCAACACCAGCTTTTTCAAGAATCGCATCTGCTTTAGCTGTATTGAAGTTTGCAGCAACTTTTTCTTTTAAGCTGTCGTTTGCTTTACCAGAACGTTCTTCTTCAAGAATTTGTTCATCATAAACCTTCACGAATGGATAGTAAATGATTACGTCCACTACTACTAGAAGTGCAGCAAGGATGAAGGAAAGTACTTGGAAGTTCGTACCAAGAACAATACCCAGAGGTCCAGGAGTTGTCCATGGTAGGTTAGAAGTAAATGAGTTCATTCCCAAGGTATCAACAAAGAATTTGAAGATCCATACGTTTGCAATTGGAGCAAAGATAAATGGAACAAAGAAGATTGGGTTCAATACCAATGGAGCACCGAACAAGATTGGTTCGTTGACACCAAAGAATGTTGGAACTACAGATGCACGTCCAATGGCACGGTTACGTTTTGATTTCGTTAACCACATGAACATGAATGGAACGACAAGAGTCGCACCAGTACCACCCATAGTAACGATAAACATTTGAGTACCTGAAGTAAGGATCTTATCAGCGTGCATTCCTTGTTGAATCAAGTTCAAGTTTACTTCGGCATTTGCATAAGTAATCGCTGCGATAGCTGGTTCAACGATTGAAGGACCATGAATCCCTACGAACCAGAAGAAGGCGAAGGCACCAAAGATGATTGTAATTCCAAGGTAACCATCAGCAGCAGAGAATAGAGGAGCAAGAAGAGTACCGATTGATTCAGCAACCGTTACATGAAGGCTTGCTTTAACAACTAATTCAAGTGCATACAAGAGTACAACTGATAATGTAAATGGAATCAAGTCTTTAAATACTTGTGAAATATTTGGTGGAACCTCGTCCGGCATGCGGATGGTCACATTGTTTTTCACACAGACTTTGTAAACATTAACAGTAATGAATGCAGCAATAAAGGCTGTTAACAACCCTTTAGTCCCCATGAATGCTGTTAAGAATCCGCCATCTTTAGCAGGTTCAGCAGCCATGAGCAAGAAGCCAACCATAGAAGCCAACATTGTAGAAATGAAGTTGATTTGGTTGGTTGCTGGGAGGTCACGGTTCATTGAATCAGTCAAAGCCTTAGCCGTTGTCCCACCAACGAAGAAGGCCAAGATGCCCATAGAATAGCTATATGGAGTCATCAAGAAAGTTTCAATATCTTTAGACCAATGGAATCCCCAAGCGTTTGGTACATACGCAATTAGGATGAAGATAGATGAGAAGAGGATCACAGGCATCCCTGCAATAAAGCCGTCCCGAATCGCTCGCAAATATTTGTTTCGAGAAATCTTTTCAAAGAAAGGTTTCCCTTTTTCAATTAGTTCAATCAGTTTATTCATTATTTTGCTCCTCTTTTATACAGTTCAATCAGATGGTGAATCACGTCTTTTAATAAGATCGTTGTCATGAGATGGTCTTGACCATGCATCATGGTGATGCTATAGGGGATTTCTTCTCCTGCAGCTTCTTGCGCTAGCATGGTCGTTTGAGATTTGTGAGCCTCAGCGATACAGCTACCCGCTTCTTCTACTAAGGATTCTGCTTTCGCAAAATCACCATTTTCAGCAGCTTTTAAGGCTTCTATCAATTTTGATCGAGCGTCACCGGCATAAGCGACAATTTCAAACCCAAGTAATTGGACTTCTTCTTTATTCATGTTGGTTCCTCCTTATGATAACCTTTTTAAAAATTTTATAATAGACGTTGAATATGCAAGGCTAAATAGACTTTTTCATTAGGAGATATCTTAGCTCCAGTCTGTTCAGCGATGGTTTGGTAGATCTGATGACTAATCTCATAAGCCTTTGGATAACTTAGCTGGATCAGTTGTTCCATCTCGCTCAAGCCTTCAGGATCCTCTCTTCCCTTATCTAGGGAGTCAAGGAAATAATTAAGATGGATCATAAAGCGATCGTAGAAATGACTGTTCTCTTCTTTTCGTTTCAATCCATTTTGAGCTAATTTTTCCTCTACAGCTTTCAAAATCGCTTGGCGATCTTGGACATCAGGATCCTGCTCATGAATGACTTCCCCTTGTGCATTGATGAAGTGATAGGCGATGCGGTTCACTTCGTCATCGGGAAATTGATCCAAGAGCCGCTCTCGAAAGATTTCAATCGCTTCCTTTGCGATTTTATAGGGGATCGGATGCATAGCAGACGCATCAGGTAGATCACTGTGTTTGTATCTTCCCTGTTGAACCGCCTGGTAAGAACAAAAGATGTGATCTGTTAGTGTCACATAGATATATTCTTGAACAGGATAGGCATATTTCTTAGACAAGGTATCAATCACTTCATAAGTGGTTGTGATGAAATCAAGAGGAACATCCTTTAGAAGGGCCATAAAGTTTTCTCTTGATTCATCCGTGTTTAAACGAAATACTTTTTCGACCTTATCATCAGCTACCAGATCATGTTTCTTTTTCCCAAAAGCAATCCCACTCCCAACAACAATTAACTCTTGTTGAAGCTCATTTTGAACCAAAGCAACATTATTGTTCATTGGATGGATAATACGATACATGAGGCTCTCCTTTGCAAAATTTGTTAAAAGCAAATAAAAATGACCACGAAGCAACTGAAAAAACTAGCCTACGCTAATTGTTCAATCTACTTGTGGTCACGCCTAATCTAACTTAGTAACGCTCACTGCTATTTAACTTATGGACTTATTCTATCATAAGTTTTTTATTTTGTAAACCCTTACAGCGAAAATTTTTAAACATTTTTTATAAAAAAGAAACAAAGCCTAAAAATAATGAAGAACATTGGAAGGAATTTCTTCCTTCCAATGTTCTAAATGTTGCTTTAGGAGGCAATAACGATTTGTTTCTTACACGCGTTCTGTCCAAGGTGTTGCCACTTTAGCCAAGACCGCATTCAATTCTTCAATATTTTGACGACCTTCTGTACGAAGCCATTCACGAGCAGCTGCTTCTCCATCTTTGATGTAAGCTTCTACTGAACCTGCCCATGTCGCACGTCCACAAAGGACACCGTTGAAGTTAGCACCTGATGCATGAGCAAATTCCAAAGTTTCTTGGAAGAGTTTTGCTGATACACCAGCACTGAGGTAGATGTATGGAAGGTTGGTTGCTTCTTCTTGTTCTTTAAAGAAGGCAGCCGCTTCTTCACGACTATAGACAACTTCACCTTCTCCAAATCCTTCCACGTAGTTGACATTAACTGGAACTTCTACTTTCAATACATCGATATTGAAACGAGGATCTGAGAAGACTTTCATAGCTTCAATGACTTTACGAGGTTTCACTTTTGCATATTCAGCAGAGGTTGCATCCGCAATTCCTTCGTCATAAGCCAAGATTTCAAGGAAGAATGGAATGTCTTCTGCCACACATTCTGAACCAATGCGTTCGATATAAGCTTGTTTTTCTTGGTTGAGTTCTTCTGCACTATCTACATCATAGTAGAGCAAGAATTTCACAGCATCTGCACCTTGTTCTTTGATGCGTTTTGCTGACCAAAGGTTCAAGCAGTCAGGCAAACGTTTGGTGCTAGATGTATCGTAACCAGTCTTTTCATATGCAAGCAAGAGCCCAGCATCTTTGTCCAAGGCTTTCGTAGCAGGCAAACCATATTCTGGGTCCAACAACATTGATGAAGCATATTTTGTCAATTCATCTGCTACAAGAACTTTCAATTCTTCCATTTGTGCTACAGTTGGCTCAGTGTCCTGGTATTTGGCCATCAAGCGTTTCAAAGCCCCACGTTGGTCGAAGGCCAAAGCTGAAATAACACCGTCTTTTGTACTAAGACGTTCCAAATAGTTGCGTTTTTGTTCTGTTAATACCATTTTATACCTCTTTTACGATTAATTGTTGATACAAGGCATCATAGTGCCCCATGTTGACATGTCCTGTTTGTGCTTCTTGCGCATTTAACATTCCAAGAACATTTGCTTTCTTGAGCAAGTCTGCGTCACTCTCATGATGATAGAGACCAGATGCAATTCCTGCAACAGTCGAATCACCAGATCCGACTGGATTGACGACATCAATCTTAGGAATATCTACCTTATAGAAGACATCCCCGTGCTTCGCAAAAGCGCCATTTGCTCCAAGAGAGACTATCACCCATTCGATGCCATCAAAGAGAGAATCCTGAAGAATTTCTTTTAGGTCTTCCACATTCTTGCTCACTTCTTTTCCTAACAATTGAGACAACTCTTCATTGTTAGGCTTAATGACTGTAGGCTTGACAGCTGCTTGAATCGCAGCTTCTAAAGAAGCTCCCGAGCAGTCGAGTACGACTGGTTTTCCAGCTTCCCTTGCAATCTTGACAAGGCTAGCATAATAATCCACTGGTAAACCAGCAGGAAGACTACCTGAGATCGCAACCACTTCCACTTGATCGATCAAGTGACGGTAATGGTCGAGGAAACCTTGCCCTTCTTTCTCAGAAATGGTTGGACCTTTTTCTAAGATTTCTGTTTGCTTGCCTTCGTGAAGGATGGCGATACAATTACGTGTATCTCCAGCAATTTCAAAGAAACGTTCCTCTATCCCTTCTTCTAAATGATCGAGAATGAATTGCCCCGTCCGACCACCAAGTAGGCCGGTCGCTGCCACTGGATCCTTTATCTCAGAAAGTACACGAGTAACATTAAGACCTTTCCCACCAGCTGTCTTACTCACCTCAGCCACACGATTGACTGTATCCAACTGGAGTACATCCAAAGGATAAGAAATATCAATCGAAGGGTTCATCGTGACCGTTAATATCATACGTCACCTCTTAGTCGTGGTATTCACCACGGTCCCATTTTTCAAGGAATTCTGTAAAGAAATCAGCATCCGCTTGATGAGCATTATGGGTTTCCACATGTTGGATCTTAGCGATCAATTTTTTATTTTCTTCAGTTGGTTTGTATTCAGCGTGGATAAATGCTTCAATGATATCGCACATGAGCAATTCACCAGTAATTTTACCACCAAATCCGATGACATTCGCGTTCAATTCTTCTTTTGCATAGAGAGCAGTTGTCATATCGCGTACCAAGGCAGAACGGATACCAGGTACTTTGTTAACAGCATTGTTAATCCCAACACCAGTACCACAGATACAAACACCAAGATCTGCTTGGCCACTTGCTACGGCTTCACCGACTTTCTTACCAAAGATTGGATAGTGGGTACGTGTATGGTCATAAGTCCCAAAGTCGAGCACTTCGTATCCTTTTGATTTCAAAAAATCAGAAACAGCCATTTTTTCATTTGTCACAATGTGATCACAACCAATTGCAATTCTCATTTGAATTCTCCTCTCATTAGCACATCTTATTCAACATATCGACACGGATTTGGTGACGACCACCGTCGTATTTACCATTGACGAAGCCTTTGGCAATGTTCTTGGCCAATTCATCCCCAACAATTTCAGCACCCATGGTAATCATTCGAGAATTGTTGTGTCCACGTGTCATATAAGCAGACCGTTCATCTGAAACTTCTGCTGCCACCATTCCTTTGATTTTAGTTGCAACCATAAATGGACCAGCTCCGTAAGCATCAATTACGATTCCAAGATTTTGATCGTTTTTGTTCACTTCGCTCGCAACTGCAAGTGTCACATCTACAAAATCTTGACCTTCAGCAGTTACATCCACAACATCGAAGTTTTCTTTTACAAGAAACTCTTTCACGAGATCTTTTAATCTTAATCCTGCAGCATCTGCACCAATTACAATAGACATGTCCTGTCCTCCTTTTGTTCGTTTCAGCAAATATCCCTGTTGTTAATTTTTCACAAAGGAACATTTTCTTACTTTTGATATTATATTACACCTATTTTGAACGAAAGTCAACATTAAATTGTTTATTTTCGAACATTTTTTTAAAATAAAAACACCATATCCACAAAAGATATGGTGTCAGTTTTCAAACTACATATGACGATTATTTTGCATTTGCAGCATATTCTTCGTTACGTTTGATCATTTGTTTTCTGTACCAAGCGAAGATTCCGATATAGAATGCCAAGAAGACAACTACACCAAGGATAGCTTTGATATCTCCAGTTGTAGCGTTACCGATTGTCCAACCGAGCAATTTTTCAACTGGTCCTTCAAGAGTTGAGTGAGTGATCAATTGAGTAGAAGCTACCCCTTTAGGGAAGGCATCAACACTCTTAGCCAATTGAGTTGCAAATGGTGCAATCAATGTACCTGAAAGAAGGAAGAGTGGCAAGAGAAGGCTTCCGAAGATGATCATACGGATCAATTTACCGCGTGTTACAACCAACAAGGCTGGAGTCACACCCATAGCGATGATACCTGCAAGTGGCAAGATACCATTTCCGACTTTAGAAAGAAGCACAGCTTCGATCAACATGATTGGTGCAAGTACGTTCGCACAAGCCCAGATTTCAGCACGACCAGCGATAAATGGCCAGTCCAAACCGATGTTGAATTTACGTCCTTGAAGACGTTTAGTAGCAACGTTTGTAATACCTTGTGACAATGGTTCTACCGCTGCGATGAACCAAGAACCGATCAATGAGAACAATTCCAAGCAGACACCGGCAGTCAAACCAAGGCTCAACCAACCTTTAATAACCAATTCCCATTTGGCAGCATCTGGGACACCAGCTACTGGATGTGGAGTACCCATGATACCGATGACGATACCAAGAAGGAAACCGATAAAGAATTTAGATCCCCAGAAACCGATCTTCTTGTTCAATTTAGCAGCGTCGAAGTCGTATTTATCAAGACCAGGGAAGAATTTGTCAAAGATTTTATCCAAGACCATGATGATTGGGTTCATCATGTAGTTCATGTGAGTTGAAGTCATAGGTGATGAACTTGGTGCATTCAAAAGATCATCAAATGTTGGTTTCATCAAGTCTGAGTTGATGATTTTCATAATCCCTACAAGGACAACTGCAAGAGTTGCCAAGAAGAGTGATAAACCTTGGCTGACACCGTTGTTGTCCGCATACCATTTGATCAAAAGACCAGTGATAGACAAGTGCCAGATATCGAAGATATCGACGTCAAGTGTATCAGTCTTCTTGATCGCAAGCATGATAACGTTGACGATCAACATAATCAACAAGAAGTAAAGTGTCCAGGCAGACCCCCAAGTGATGGTCGCAAGAGGCGCCCAACCAACGTCAGTGATATTCAATTGAATACCAGTGTTCTCAACGAATTTTGCAAGAGATGCTGAGAAAGCTCCATTCAACATACCGATGATAGCACCGATACCAGTAAGGGCGATGGCAAGTTTAATACCGCCTTCAAGGGCTTTAGAGAATTTCACTCCAAACAAGAGAGCCAATAAAGTCAAGACGATCAACATGATGATCGGAGCACCCATGTCTAGGATGGGTTTGAAAAACTTATTGGCAAAATCAATAATGCCATTCATAATAAATCCTCCCGATTTATAATTTTTTTGTAATTTACGGCATAAAGTGTTCCCACTTTTATAATTGGATAACGCTTACAAACTGTTTTAAAAAAATATTAACTTAATCCATGTTCTTTAATGGCAGCTTCGATGTTATCAAAGACTGGCGCACTCATCGCTGGAATACGGAATAAAATTGGTCCTGCTTCTACCACTGGAATACCAGGATCGAATCCCAAATCAGTTGCAGCAATTGGAGTAAAGATATCATAACCTGAAATCAAATCTTCATTGACGTCTTTGACCATGACAGCGTCACAACGCACATCATAACCACGGTTTGACAACTCTTCTTCCAAGGCACTCTTAATTTGGTGGCTAGAGTTAACACCTGCACCACAGGCAGCTAAAATTTTAATCATTTGGATGTCCTCCGTTATAAATATTTACGAATGTTTTAGGAAATAGTTTCCGTAATGTATTGATAAAGCTTATCTTCACTATCTAATTTTGATAGAGCTTCGAGATTTCCATTGGATGTAAAGAAATCCATCAGCTGGGCCAAAATATTGGTTTGGCTTGAGCTCGTATTATTGATAATAAAGAATAAGAGTGAAACTTGAACTTCCTTATCTGGAGCAATCATATTATGGAAAGTTACGGGTTGATCCAAACGAACCACGACCACATTCTCAGTGAGATTATGGACAATGTCTGTATGCGGGATCGCCACATTTGGTAAGTCCTTACCAAGAAATTCCATGTCTAATCCAGTCGGGAAAGACTTTTCACGCTCAATCAAAGCGGAACGATAGGTTGGTGTCACAATCTGTCGCTCTTCCAATAAGCTTGCTACCTGCTCAAAGAGATCTGTTTGATCCTTGGCATGTAGGCAAAACACAAGATCTTTGTTAAAGAGTTGATTTAATCCCATTGTTGCCACCTCCTTATCTAACTATTTATTTTATGGTTAGAGTATATCACTATATTGATTGATTGTCAATCATTTTTTGTCGTATTTTGTTTATTTTTGTTTATATTACCCTTTAAAGCGCTTCCTAACCGTCATTTTCTAACATTATTAAATAAGTAAAAAGTGAGAGTGGGACAGAAATCGGTAATTCGTTAGAATTCGATTTCGTCGTCCCACCTCCGCACAGTTGAGTAGGGCTGTAAAAGCTGATGAAATCAGCGTAGTAGAGCCCACTCAACCACTGCGTCTTGCTCAACAATCCAAAGACAATTGAGAGGCTAGGACTTTTGTCCCAGCCTCTGATTTTATATGATTCTCGTATACAAGGCGTATTTGTCTTTGATTTTCTTTGGAATACTATCATCGGTAATAATGGCATTTAGATCTTCCACACGATAGAAACTGTAGAAGGAATAACTATCAAACTTGCTGTTATCAGCTACCACATATTTCTCTATCGCATTGTTCAGAATAATGGCATTGCCATTTCCTTCTTCTTCATTAGCAGTAGATACACTATGGCCATCGATTCCATTGACCCCGATGAAAGCTTTAGAAACCTTGATTTCTTTCAAGAGTTTATTGGCAAATTGACCGACAAAAGTTTGTGTCTTCACCCGGTAGCGACCACCAACTAAGATCAGGTCATAATTTGGAAAATCCTTTAATTTCTCAAAAATTGGTAGGGAGTTGGTGACGATGCTAATTTCTTTCCCTTCTAAATAATCTCCGATAAAGTCTGTTGTTGTACCAGAGCCAATAAAGACGGTATCCCCATTTTCGATCAAGTCTGCACATTTTTTGGCAATGGATCGTTTCTCATCAATATTGATCAGATTTTTCTCACTGTGAGAAGCTTCTAATAAACTATCTTTGACTTTTTTGTGGGCCCCACCATGTACACGAACTAAAAGACCTTGTTTTTCAAGATCGATCAGATCGCGACGAATGGTCATGTCTGTCACCCCAAAGAGTTCCTTAAGCTCTTTGACCGATACCACACTTTTTCGATCCAGTTCCTGAAGAATTTCAACATGTCTGCTATCTTTCATGGTACTACTTCCATTCCTACTATATTTGTCTCTATTATACTACTTTTTTCAAAAAACACAAATTCAAACATTATATTAACAAGAGTAAACATGATATTTTTAAATAAATAAAAGAAAAAAGCCTTCCGTTAATCCGGAAAGCTTTGATTTATGCTATTTCTAGCTTCCTCACCTTAATATTTCAAGGCTCGGGATAAAAAGGTTAAGGAAACCTTTTTATTTTGCGATTGGGTAAACAGAAACTTGTTTTTTATCGCGACCTTTACGTTCGAAGCGTACTACGCCTTCAACTTTTGCGAACAAAGTATCGTCTCCACCACGTCCAACGTTCACACCTGGGTAGATGTGAGTACCGCGTTGACGGTAAAGGATAGATCCACCTGTTACAGTTTGTCCATCAGCTGCTTTAGCTCCAAGACGTTTTGCTTGTGAATCACGTCCGTTTGATGTAGAACCTCCACCTTTTTTGTGGGCGAAAAGTTGCAAGTTAGCAAGATTCAATTTCAACATAATTGTTTTCCTCCATGTTAGTTTTCTGTGATAACTCTTGTTTGGACGAACTCTGATGAGTTCTCCGATAAGTTTGCCATCCCTAAGAAAAATGATTCAAAGAATAGTTGGGTCATTTCTCTTTGATGAGGTGGAATATCTGTCGGGATCGTCACCCGCAGGAAGCCACCTTCTTCTTCGTTTAATTCTAGATCCGGTTCGTAGCCTGCAAATTTCTCAACAGAGTTGACAAAGTTAATGGCTAGAGTCGAAACCGATGCACACACGACATCAAAGCCGTATTCACCGCTTCCAGCGTGCCCAGTGATTTCTGCACTCCTCAGCTCGCCATCTTCGGCTCGTTCAAAGACTGCTTGTATCATGTGTTCTCCTAAAATTAAGCGTTGATAGCGTTGATGACAACTTTAGTGTAAGGTTGACGGTGACCTTGTTTACGGTGGCTACCTTTTTTAGGTTTGTACTTGTAAGTAACAACTTTCTTTTGTTTTCCTTGTTTTTCAACAGTTCCAACAACAGTAGCTCCTGAAACAAGTGGAGTTCCGACAACAGTGTTTTCACCACCAACAAGAACAACTTCGTTAAATGTAACTTCTTGACCAGCTTCAACGTTCAATTTTTCAACGTAGATAGCTTGACCAACTTCAACTTTAACTTGTTTTCCGCCAGTTTTAATGATTGCGTATGTGCTCATTATGCACCTCCTATGTATTTTTGGGTTTCCCCGTATTTTTGTGAAGACTCGCCTAGCATCGTGGGACGAACCACTTACTCTCATGGAAATGAGCGACGATGTTCGAGCGGTTGCACAGGCATGTGCATAGTCAACTCTCTTAGTATATCACTTCTATCAGACAAAGACAAGTATTTTTGCGCTTTGAAAACGAATTTCTTTTATAAAATCGATTATTTTATATCTTTTATTTTAAGATCGCTTGTCAGTCCGACTTCTTCATCTACTTATCCTTAAATTTAAAGTCATTGAAGCTCATTTTTGCTTTTGAAGAATCGTTCATGCTCTTCATCTTTTCTTCTTGTTCCTTGGTGATTTTGATAGGAATGGCTGCAGCCGTATTAGGTTTCAACACCCCTGATTCGCTCACTTCATAGTCCACTGTGACATCTTTAAAAAGTGGCTCTCCATCATATTCCAAATTCAGGACAAAGGATCCATCACGATCGATGGTTGTGGTGGTACGATTCACAATAAAGAATAAGGCGAAGCGATTTTCCTCATTTCCAAAGGTATATCCTGGAAAAAAGACAAATAATTTTCCAGCTTCTCCAAGCGTTGGATGTTCCTTGATAAATTTCTCAGACGCTTCCAAGACTTCGTTGTCCTGGTCTTTATACTGCTCGGCCCTGACAAATGTGAGGGGTTCTTTTTTTCTATTGCTTGATTGGCTAGTCTTCTCTTCTTTTTTCGGGCCAGTAAACGATACTTTGACACAGCCTGTCAACAGAAGCAAACTTGTCATTAATACGATAATTTTTTTCATCTTGTCTCCTTTAAGTTGGTTAGAAAAAGAGGCTGGATACGCCCAGTCTCTCCTATAGCAAATCCTCAATCAGGTCATCAACCTCGTCTTTTTCTACTTTTGGTGTGATCTCTGTTACGATGATGCCTGCTACAGCTCGCTCAACTAAGGCTTCCACATCCAACCGTTGCTCATACTGCTCTGCATTTTTGAGTTTCGGATTCGTCTTTGGACGATCTGGTGCAAAGATGGTACAACAGTCTTCAAACGGTTGGATAGAGATTTCAAAGGTATCAATGGCTTGGGCAATATCGATGATTTCCAACTTGTCCATGGTTACCACTGGACGGATAACCGGTGTATTGGTTACCGCATTGATGGCCTGCATACTCTCTAAGGTTTGACTAGCCACTTGTCCTAAGCTTTCACCATTAATAATCACCAAACCACCGCGAACCTCGCGAATACGATCTGTGATGCGCATCATAAAGCGACGGGTCAGGGTCATGAGGTAAGCTTCCGGCGCTTTTGCCTTGATTTCCTCTTGGATCTCTGTGAAGGGCACCTCGATAAATTGGATATTGCCCCCAAACTTGGTCAACTTCCGTGTTAAATCATGGGCTTTTTTAAGAGCACCTGGGCTGGTATATGGGGGACTCGCAAAGTGAACCGCCTCAATGTCCACACCGCGCTTCAAGGCTAGGTAGCCAGCTACTGGAGAGTCGATCCCACCAGAAAGCATGAGCATCCCTTTCCCAGAAGTCCCAACTGGAAGACCTCCTGCTCCCTTGATGGTTTCATAAGAGATGTAGGCTGCTTCTTCTCGGATTTCGACTTGCAGATTGATATCTGGTTTTTTCATTTGGGCCTGAATGGTTGGAATGGCTTCAAAGACAGCACCACCTAGGGTTTGATTGAGTTCGCGACTATCGAGTTCAAAAGTGTGATCGCTACGCTTACTTGAGATTTTAAAGGTCAAGCCGTCCTTGTATATCTCCTTCATAATCTCTTGCACCGCTGCTTTTAAGGCTGGTACTGATTTTTCGATCTTGTAAACAGGTGAAAAATTTTGGATTCCAAAAACTTGCTTGAGGGATTCTGCCACCGGCTCATAATCCGTCCCATGTAGATAAGCATGAGCCCGATCGCGGTCCGCTGTCACTTTGACAGCCGGATAAATAGATAAAACATCTTGGATATTATTGCGAAGTTTATTGATGAAACGCATGCGGTTTTTCCCTTTAGTAGAAAGCTCTCCATAGCGAATCATAATTTCTGAATAGGTTAAGGTCATATTGATTTCCTTCTAAAATTAGCGTACTTTTCGTGTTTGTTCGTAAATCAGTTTGAACTTGGTCAAGAATTGCTCGACTTGGCTCATGTCATTTTCCAGATCGAGACTCAAGCGAACTGCTGTCTGTGCAACACTCTTGTCCACTCCCATGGCAATCAAGGTACCAGCTGGTTTTCCAGCCTTGGACGAGCAGGCACTGGTGGTCGAGATGTAAATATCAAACTCTTCAAAGGCATGGACCACTACTTCACCACGAACTCCCTTGATCCCAAAAGTCAAGATGTGAGGGGCAAAGTGATCCTCACCAGAAAAGATAGTGACATCTGGATAGTTGGCCAATTCTTTGCGGATCACTTCTTTCATCTGCTGGGTCTTGCTAGCAAAAGCTACTTGGTTTTCCATAGCTAAGCGTAGGGCTTTTGCTGTTGCTGCGATCCCTGCCACGTTCTCAGTTGTCGAGCGCATTTCTTTTTCTTGACCTCCACCCGTTAAGAGGGGTGTGATCTTTTTGCCTTCTTTGATGTAGACAAAGCCAACTCCACGAAGGCCATGGAATTTGTGACTAGAGAAGGTCGCAAAGTCCACGCGCTCTGGTAGATAGACTTTTGTTTCTACCTTAGCTAAAGCTTGAACAGCATCGACATGGAAACTAATCGTTGGGCGATCCTCAAGGAGAGCCGCAATTTCATGGATGGGCTGGATGGAGCCAATCTCATTGTTAACGGCCATAATAGAGGCCAAGGTCGTATCCGGACGGAGAAGACTAGCCAAGGCATCCACTTTGACAAAGCCACGCGCATCCACTGGAACATAATCCACTTCGAATCCCTGCGTCTTTAACCAAGCAGCGGACTCCTTGATAGCGGGATGCTCGATGTCAGAGACAATGATATGCTTGCCATAAGGAGCTTTCTCAAAAGCGACACCCTTAAGGATCCAGTTGTCCCCTTCGGTCCCACCAGACGTGAAGTAAATTTCATCAGCTTTCTTGCCAATTAGCTCCGCAATTTGTTTCCGAGAAGCTTCCAAAATACGAGTAGCTTGACTACCTAGATTGTGCAAACTAGATGGGTTGCCCCAGATCCGAGTCGCTACTTCTGTATAAGTCGCAAGGGCTTCTGGATAGGGTTTAGTCGTTGCTGAATTGTCAAAATAAATCATGTCCTACGCATCCATCACTTTCTTTTTACGTAACTTCTATTTTATCATTTCTAACCGCTTGGGACAAGGATTTGATAAAGAGAGATGAGGTAAAATCACTTCATAAAATTCAGTTCTTTTTAGACATTTTTCAGAAAATGACTTATAATAGGAAAGTGTTAAAAAACAATTTTTGATAGAAAGAGAGTGAACATGTCACAATATTCAAGAAGCAACAAAAACCAAAAACCAGAGGAAAAGGCAGATACAAGACCCTCACGTGGTGAAAAAGTCAAACAAGGCCTGTCACTATTTCAAACAGTTGTCGCCACGATTGCCAGTCTTTTAGGGATTATCGTCACTTCTTTTACGATTATAAGCCTGCTTAATAAAGACAATCAAAAAACAGAAGATAAGCCATCTAGTAGCACCAGCGTCGTCGTGGTTCACGATAAAAGTTCTGACTCCACCGCGACAGATACCAACACAAATACCAATACGCAAACCAATTCAAGCAATACAGAAACAAGTTCACAAAAAGAAACCGATAGCTCATCTGCTACAGAAACCAGTTCATCTGCTGCACAAGACCAAGGCTCCACAGCAACAGACAGTGGCGCAGATACAGCATCATCTGGAACCAACTAAAAAAACAGTAAGGACAACCTTACTGATTTTTTTTTGCTTTCGATTCCAGCTTTTTCTGATTTTTATAGAAAGCATCGATCTCGTTATCATACTCCCATTTGAGCTTTGAGCGCTCTTCCTGGATTTGATCCAATTGTTCAAAGACGTCACGTCGAAATCGTTCACTATTTTCATCCATTTGGAAAAAATAAGTATGAACTTCGGCAGGTAACTCACCTTCTGCCATGCGATAGACTTCTTCTTTCAACTGGTCCGTTTGCTGTAGAAAATAAGAGAGATCTTCTTCAAGAGATTCCTCTTTTTTCTTTAACTGTTTCATTTTGCTATCAAATTCAAGTTCTAATTTATAAAGGTTTTCCTTCATCTTCTGTCAATTCTCAATTTCTTAGCGGACTAGTCAGTTCTGGTTTACTCACTTTAGATAAATAGTCTTTTGCTGCAGTTGCGGCTTGCCCCTCAAGACCATCCGTGATATTTTGACTGTAAGTCTTTTTAGCATAGTTTTCCAATTCCTCTGCTTTTGTTTTCAAGTTTCGTTGAAGAGGAGCATTTGTAAATTTTATAGTATTTACTGCCACTGCAACAGCCGCTTTTACTGCTAATCTCTGCTGTGCTTTCAGTACTTCCAGTAGTTTTTCATTCATAAACGGTAAACTTATTGGCATCGTTTTCTCCTTCTTTTATGATAAGGATCCAAAAATATCAGCAGCGCCTTGTTCATCAACCTCTACAAGTTTCTGCGCACATTGAATCATACTCTTTGAGAAGCCACTCATTTTTTCTTTGTAGTTCTTTAAATTACTTTTATCGGTCTCCGCAATTCCGCTATCCCACAAATGTTCAAAAGTCAAGTCAGTCATTAAACTTTCTCTTTCACTTGCCGATAATGCCCATCCTAATGCATAAACAGTATTTCTGGATGATTCAACCGAAGCTTTTACATTTTTTTCCGCAGTCGTGATCATTTTCTCTGTTTCTGACACCTTCTGCTCAATATCTGCATCTGCCAATTGAACTGCTGCATATAACAATTCTGTTCGAAGTAAGATTCGTTCCGCATAGCTCCCAGCACTTTTAATTTTGTTGTGCAAATTATTGGGATTCTTAAGGTCTAAATTTTTTCGATCCCATTCCAAAGAAGCTTTCTGAGCATCTTTTATAATTTTAGCATATTCTTGTAAATATTCTGAAAGTCCTGAAGCAATTGAGGGTATATTAGCTGCTATTTTCGTGGCATCAGTGATACCAATACCAAATCCGTCACGTAATATTAAATAAATTTCTGTCTTATTATTCCAAGGATCTTTTAATGCTTCATGTAACAATGAAGCAAGTTTTTGAAATACTTCTGGTTTCATTGTCACAATGCGTTCAATTGCTTCCTCAGGAATATAATTCTTCAGGTTATCTATAGTTCTTCTATTCAGCTTAGCAAGTCTCTGGCCAGCAACTAACAACTCTGGATGATAGGATTCCGATGCAGTTAGGATATTCCCATAACTATCTATTTGATAGGCACCAAAATCATGGGATGAATACTTGTCCATCATACTAGTATACTTAATCGGGACAACTACATTAACTTGACCAAGTTGTTGATCCCATGGTTTATCACGATTGAGCATACTAACTGGATCAAAAGGATTGACATAATAAACAATTTTTTTATCCAATAATTTCAGTTTTTCATCACTATACCCAGCTTTTTTTAAACTAGCTGTTGTATCTGGGCCATCAAAAAGAACTGCTTTTCCAACGTGATTCAATTCTGATTCAGATAATCCTGCCAAACCTTGTACGGATACCATTGTTCCAAGCGAATGAGCCGTTACATCCATTTTAGCATCCGGTGCAGCTTTTTCCTCTAATTCAGCGATCTTTTCTTTCATCCCTTTTGTAGCATACTGTGCTTGAGGGACGATCGCATCCGTAAGAGCAAAAGCTGCATCATTATTGATCCAATCTTGATAGTTAAATTCCTTAAAATTACCTTTTTTGATTTGTGGTAAATTAATTCCAAAACCATCACTTCCACGAATCGAAAAATAAGTCTGGTGCGTATTCGCGTTGATCGTATCAGTATCTGTGACATAATAAGCGTGGTATCCAGTTTCTTCATCCTCTAACAACTTTTTATTATCCGGTTGAAGATAAACATTGCCACCATTCGGTAGATCCGTACCGCCACCTTTAGTTATCTGTCCATCCTTATCTTTTGCATCTATGGAGAAATTAAATTCAATGGATTTCCCTGAATCAAATTTTTTTCGACTTTCCGGATCCAATTGTTCATATGGAAACTTATTTGGTCTATCTCTGTAAGCTGATTCTGCTAATGAAGCATATAGATTATCAAAACTTTTTAAATGCCAATTAGTCAAATAATTTCCCCCCTACTCTAATGTAGGATCCTACATACATCTCATCTAAATTTAATGTATTATCCTCATTAATTGGGATATCTACTCCCCAACCCGATTCTTCAATATTATTTATACGTCCAAAAACATTCATATAATATTCAGGAGTTGTCAGTCCACCATCACTCCATTGTGTCTGATCCCAATCAATCTGAACGGATTCAACTTTTGAATTTTGTGCTTTGACTAAATCAACAATCTCCTGTTCGTGTTCTTTTAGATAGTCCAGTTGTTTTTTCTTTATAGTTTCTTCATCTTCCTTTAGGTCTTTCGTAGATGAAGCAGCAATCGTTTTTCCTTGTTTTGTATCATCTTTATGTTTCACGGTACATCCTCCTATACTTAGCAACACTGCAATTGAAGCAACTATTATCATGATTTTTCGACTTTTCATGAGTCCTCCTATCATTCTGTACAGATTATTCTCTAAAATTTCCACCTGTCATTTCTCTTAACAAACTCATTGTAATAGTCATTTGTTCAACTCATACTATTTATCTGCTATTTTCTATTCTAAGATTGAAAACTAGATGAATATTATTTTAATTATTATAGCATTTATAGTTTGAAAATCAAGTTATCTCACTACATAGAGCTTTTTAAAACATGAGTTAATTAATTCTTTACTTTTGATTATCAAAGTTTTAAATTAAAGAGTTATGACGTTGGTTACGATCTAGACTAATGGTCTATTACTTACACATAGCACGTTTTTTCCTATCATTTTAAGTTCAAATTACTCAAATAATCTTCCCCCTATGTTAATGTCGGATCCTATATACATCTCATCTAGATTCAATGTATTGTCATCATTAATTGGGATATCTACTCCCCAACCCGATTCTTCAATATTATTTATACGTCCATAAACACTCATATAATATTCAGGAGTTGTCAGTCCACCATCACCCCATTGTGTCTGATCCCAATCAATCTGAACGGATTCAACTTTTGAATTTTGTGCTTTGACTAAATCAATAACCTTCTGTTCGTGTTCTTTTAGGTAGTCCAGTTGTTCTTTTTTTATGTCTCCTTCTGGTTTTTGTACGACTTTCTTTGGAGATGAGGTCGTTATCTTCTGTTCGGGTCTTTTGGTCAAGGGCATGATTTTTCCTCCAAGAAAAACCAGTCCTAGGATTGGTAACAAAATAATCAAAAATAGTTCCATTTGTCTCTTCATTTAATCTTCTCCAATCTATACACTTCAAATTGATCTATCAACTTATTTATTCGAAAATTCTTCCACCTATCCTTAAGTATTGGCCCAAAGACATTGTCTTTAATTTTATTTTTCCATCTTCCACAACTACATCAACTCTCCAACTCGATTCAGAATTTTGATTAAATCCGCCAAAAATGAGAATCATCTCGTCACCACCTTGTGGCGTCCCATTTCCTGCTACTCCCCACTCAGTTTCATCCCAATATATTTGAACGGATTCAACTTTCGGATTTTGGGCTTTCACAAAATCGACGATTTCTTGCTCATGTTCCTTGAGAATAGCGAGCTGTTTTTGTTTAATGGCTTTTTTGTCTACTTTGATTGACGATGAAACATTCGTTTTATCTTGCTTGGTATCTTCCTTCTGTTTCACGGTACATCCAACTATACATAGCACCACCGCAATTGATACACCTATCATCATGATTTTTCGACTTTTCATAAGTCCTCCTACCATTTTGTACAGATTTTTCTTTAAAATGTCCACCTATCATTTCTGGATCTATTATAAACTCATAGCTTAAGTATTTTTGGAATCCTTCCCTCTTCATAGCTAGAATGATCTGTTGATTTTATTAAGGAAAATTCGAACCAGAGATTGAATCAATTGAAGTTGGATTCTCAACATTTGGTTTTGGGACAATAAAAAATGAATAACCATTGAGTTCCTTATCATTTGCCCCATAGACCTTTAAACGAATGTCAAACCCAGATTCTGTAAAAGAACCACTATCTCCTACTTTCACGCTATCCCAGTCATACTTGACCCGAACAACTTCTGGATCATTCGACTTTATGTAGTTCGTAATTTCGGACTCGTGTTTTTTTAAGAAGTCGACTTGCCTTTGAGTAACAGTTGCTGTATCTTCTTTAGTGGAGGAAGAGGTTGCAGTTTGTGCTTGTTTCGTATGAGCTTTTTGCTTTACACTACAACCTCCAATAATTGTGAAAATTAGCATTAAAGATATTAACTTAAGTGTACAATTCATTTTACTTTTCATGTTTCCTAATAACACTAATACTTCTATTTACTTAGGAAAAAATTTTCCAGCCACCATTTTCCTCGATATAGATATCATTTAGCATCCCCATTTTTTTGATAGTTGGTATGCTATTTTGATCTTCTAGGTAAAAATCAACGGAGAATTTTGTGTTTTCTAATTGATTAATTTTACCAGAAATAGATAAATTGTATCCACCACCCTGAGGCGTTCCATTCCCAGACTCTTCAATTTGCATACTGTTCCAATTAACCTGAACGGATTCGACTTTTGGATTTTGGGATTTCACAAAATCGACGATTTCTTGCTCGTGCTCTTTTAGATAAGCGATTTGCTCTTTTTTTATTTCTTCCTTTGATTTTTGTACAACTTTCTTTGAAGAAGTGCTTGTTATCTTCTGCTCCGGCCTTTTGGTCAGGGTCATGATTTTTCCTCCAAGAAAAACCAGTCCTAGAATCGGTAACAGGATGATTAAAAATAATTCCACTCGTCTCTTCATTTTTTTTCTCCAATCCTTCCTTTCATGACTAAATAGGCGGTCACTTTCCTTACTATTATAGCATCTTTCATTTGAATCTCAATCTAAGTCACTAGTTAGAGCTTTTTAAAGGTAATCAAAAAGGAACCCGGAAGTTCCTTTTGTGTTATTTTCGATACATCTTGACCTGAAGGTAAAGATCGTTATAGACTCCAAGCAATTTCTTGCCTAATTGTTGATAGACTTCCAAATGGTCCAGTGTTTCATCGCTTGGATAGAAGGATTGGTCATCTTGGATTTCTTTCGGCAACATGGCTTTGGCTTTTTTATTTGGCGTTGAGTAGCCGACATAAAGAGCATTTTTTAAAGCATTTTTAGGACGAAGCATGAAGTTAATAAAGGCATATGCTGCTTCTTTATTTTTCACGGTTTTTGGAATGACAATGTTATCAAACCAAAGGTTGCTGGCTTCAGTTGGGACGACATAGCGAAGATCCTTATTGGCTTCGAGCATTTGGCTGGCTTCTCCTGAGAAGGTCACCCCAATAGCCGCATTGTTTTGGATCATATAGCCTTTCATCTCATCAGCAACCAAAGCTTTGATGTTTGGCGTCAAGGTGTAGAGTTTATCTACTGCCTCTTGCAATTTCTTTGGATCCTTTTCATTGAGGCTATAGCCCAAGGTATTGAGACCAATTCCCATGACCTCACGCGCACCATCGTACATCATGATGTCATTTCTGTACTCTTCACGCCAGAGATCTGACCAATGTTCAGGAGCATTTTTGACCATCTTGGTATTGTAGACGATCCCCAAGGTACCCCAGAAGTAAGGGACTGAATATTGGTTGCCCGGATCAAACGATTGGTTCAAGAGTTTTGGATCGATATTTTCCATCCCTTTGATCTTGGATTGGTCCAACTTTTCAACCAGATGCTCATCCATCATCTTGGCAATCATGTATTCACTAGGTATAGCAATATCGTAGGTGGTTCCCCCTTGCTTGATCTTGGTGTACATGGCTTCGTTGGAATCAAAGGTATCATATTGCACCTGAATCCCTGTCTCTTTTGTAAATTCCTTGAGCAATTCTGGATCGATATAATCTCCCCAGTTGTAGATGACCAACTTGTCACTATTCTTGGTATTCATGCTCGCTTCGATCTGGTGGCTAATTCCCCAGAGGACCAGAATGACAAGGACAATCCCAGTTAGGAATGAATAAAGTTTTTTCATGCTGCTTCCTCCTTTTCACGGGTAATAAAGTAATAACCGATGACCAAGAGCACACTAAAGAGAAAGACAAGGGCGGACAAGGCATTGATACTGAGGGAGATCCCTTGACGCGCACGTGAGTAAATCTCTACAGACAAGGTTGTAAAGCCATTTCCGGTTACAAAGAAGGTCACGGCAAAGTCGTCAAGCGAATAGGTAAAGGCCATAAAGTAGCCAGCAATAATGGCTGGTGTCAGATACGGCAACATGATCTCTTTGAGCATTTGCACTTGGGTAGCTCCCAAGTCATAGGCAGCATTGACCATATCCCGGTTCATTTCCTTGAGTCGTGGCAAGACCATCAAGACCACAATGGGAATCGAGAAAGCCACGTGGCTAGCCAAAACAGATAGGAAACCTAGCTGGTACTTCACCGTCGTAAAGAGAATCAAGAAGCTGGCCCCGATCATAACGTCTGGCGCTACCATAAGAATGTTGTTGATAGAGAGCAAAGGTCCTTCTAACTTCTTCTTCGATTGGTAAATATAAATGGCTCCAAAGGTTCCAATCACTGTCGCAATCAAGGCTGACAAAAAGGCCAAGAGGAAGGTCTCTGATAAGATCAGCATCAGGCGACTATCTGCGAACAATTCATTGAAATGCTCAAGCGTGAAGCCTGTGAAGGCATTCATATCTCCCCCTTTATTGAAGGCATAAAAGATCAAATAAAAGATAGGAAGATAGAGGATCAGAAAGACGAAACCTAGATAGAAATGAGATACTTTTTTCATCGTTCTCTCCTTTCTCTAGTTGCCCACATGGTAAAGAGCATAGCAAGGATCAGAACAACTCCGATGGTAGAACCCATTCCCCAGTTTTGTGTTGTCAGGAAGTGCTGTTCAATCGCAGTCCCTAAGGTAATGACGCGATTTCCACCGATCATCCGTGTCAACATGAAGAGACTCAGACTAGGAATAAAGACAGACTGCACACCTGAGCGGACTCCATTCATGGACAAGGGGAAGACCACATGACGGAAGGTATCCCAACGATTGGCTCCCAAATCATAGCTGGCATTAATCAAGTTTGGATCTAAGTCATCTAAGACATTAAAGATCGGCAAAATCATGAAAGGCAACTCGATGTAGCTAGCTACAAAGATAAAGGAGAAATCGGTAAAGAGGATCTGCTGGGGAGCGACTCCGAGAAAGCTTAAAAAGCTATTGATGGAGCCATTTTGACCAAAGATTCCGATAAAGGCATAGGCCTTGAGCAAGAGATTGACCCAGGTCGGCAAGACGATCAACATCAACCACAACTGCCGGTGTTTGAGCAGCGTCAAAAAGTAAGCAGTCGGGTAGGAGATCAAGAGCGTCACCAGGGTGACGATTCCAGCATAAAGGACCGAATTAAAGCTCATCTTTAAATAGGTCAAATTTTGTGAAGTAAAGAACTCTTTGTAGTTTTCAAGTGAAAACTGCCCTTCAACGTTGAAAAACGATTGAAAGATGATCATGACTACGGGAGCTAGGACAAAGAGAAAAATCCACAAGAAATAGGGGAGGATAAATAGATTAGAGGTTGTTTTCTTCATCTCTTTCCTCCTCAATGGCATTAATCAAACCAGCTTCTTGCTCTTCCACTTCAACGTACTCTTCGATCCGCGCATCGAATTCTTCTTCGGTTTCGTTGAGACGCATAACGTGGATATCTTCTGGTTCAAAGTCTAGCCCAATGACTTCTCCCACGATAGCCTTCCGAGTGGAGTGAATCATCCACTCATTTCCCAAATCATCATAAGCGATGATCTCGTAATGCACACCACGGAAGAGCTGGGTGTCCACCTTCACTTGGAGCTTGCCTTCTTCAGGAAGAGTGATTTGCAAGTCTTCAGGACGAATGACGACTTCAACTGGTTCATTTGGACGCATTCCCCCATCGACCGCTTCAAAGCGTTTACCATTGAACTCAACCAAGTAGTCCTCGATCATGCGACCATCTAGGATGTTGGACTCCCCGATAAAAGTCGCTACAAAGTGGTTGATCGGTTCATCATAGATATCCACGGGAGTACCAGATTGGACGATCTCTCCCTCATTCATGACAAAGATCCAGTCACTCATGGCAAGGGCTTCTTCTTGGTCGTGGGTAACAAAGACAAAGGTAATGCCCAAGCGTTGTTGCAATTCCCGCAACTCATACTGCATGTCTGTTCGAAGTTTCAAGTCAAGGGCTGACAAAGGCTCATCTAAAAGGACCACTCGTGGTTCATTGATAATAGCCCGTGCAATAGCTACCCGCTGACGTTGACCACCCGATAATTTTTGGATCGAACGTTTTTCAAATCCTGCTAACTGGACCATTTTCAATACTTCTGAAACCCGACGTTCGATCTCAGCCTTGTCCAGCTTTTTCAAACGAAGGGGGAAAGCCACATTTTCAAAGACCGTCATATGCGGAAACAGGGCATAGGACTGAAAGACGGTGTGGACATCCCGCTTGTTGGTAGGGACATCATTGATCCGTTCCCCATCAAGGTAGACATCTCCAGAGCTAGCATCTAAAAGACCGGCAATAATATTCAGGATAGTTGATTTTCCTGATCCAGATGCACCGAGCAGGGTATAGAACTTCCCTTCTTCCAATTCAAAATTGATATCCTTTAGGACAACGGTTCCGCTATCTTCAAAGACCTTTGTTACATTTTTAAACTCAATAATTGGTTTTTTCAATTCACATAAATTCCTTCTTTACTACGATTACCAAACTGCTTTTCAAACGAAAACGCAGCGGCTGACAGGAAGGCCTGTCAGGCCACCAATACCTCTCGGGGACTTACTAGACTGCCCCACCTATTTACGGTATCGATAGGCACTCACCCCCTTTCCAACTGATGCTATCGATGTTTACACTATCAATTGTTCTTCAATACTAACGTTCTTAGGCTTGGCCGATAATGCGAACTTCCGGTTCTAAACGGACACCTGAATGAGCCTCGACTGCTTCAATGACATGGGCGATCAGGTCTTCGTAGTCCTTAGCTGTTCCATTGTCCACATTGACCATAAAGCCAGCATGCTTTTCAGAGACTTCCACACCACCAATTCGATAGCCTTTCAGACCTGCTTCGCTGATCAATTGACCTGCAAAATGACCGACAGGACGCTTAAAGACAGATCCACAAGAAGGGTATTCAAGGGGTTGTTTCAACTGACGAAGATGGGTCAAACGCTCCATCTCCTGTTTGATTTGCTCGTGATTGCCTGGAGACAAAGCAAATTTGGCAGAGATGACCACAGCACCTGTCTCTTGAATCTTTGAGTGACGATAGCCAAAAGCCAACTCTTTCGCCGACAAGGTTTCAATTTCCCCTTCCTTGGTTAAGACCTTACAGGATACAAGGACATGAGCAATCTCTCCTCCATAGGCTCCTGCATTCATAAAGACAGCACCACCAACACTGCCTGGAATGCCACTAGCAAACTCAAGACCTTTCAAACTATGATACAAGGCTACATGAGTCGTTTCGATGAGTTTAGCTCCTGCCTCTGCTTCGATCACATAGCCGTCCACACTGATGTCACGCAAGCGATCAAACATAATGACAAATCCCGGAATGCCCCCATCACGGACAATGATATTGGACGCATTGCCCAGGACCATCCATGGAATTTGCTCTTGGTTGGCAAATTGGACGATGCGTTTTAATTCGTATTGGTTGCGAGGGAAGGCTAAAAATTCAGCATTCCCACCGACCTTTGTGAAGGTATAATGTTTTAAAGGTTCTTGAAAACGGATATCAATCCCTTCAAGAATTTGATTCATTTTTTCATTCATCTTTCTGTCTGTTCTCTCTCTATAAAAATACAAACTATTATACCAAATTTTTGACTATTTTTCGACCCTAAAAAACAAAAGAAGACCTATAATATTCAGGCCTTCCTTTTACAATTTATTATGCAATTTTACGTGCGATAGCACGATTCTTTTGTCCATCCAGAGCAGATTTGACCGAAATCCAAGCACCACCAAGAGTAAAGACAGCTAGCAAGCCTAGATTCAAGTAAAATTTATCTGGGACGTCCCCTGAAAATGTCGCTTCATTGAGAAGCGTCCAGGACATATCAAATGGCAAATCCAGTTCACTCATAAGCGCCAAAGTATAATCTAATTGGTTGACCAAAAAGACGGTCAAGACCATCAAAATAGCTGAAACTACCACACCTTTTTTAGTCAATTTCTTACCAAGAATCTCATAACCTTTGATAGTACAATAACCGAGGGCAGCCCCTGCTAAAACAGATACATAGCCAAGACGCGCTACCAAGAGGGCAACTGCTCCACCGATGATTACACCGATCACAGCCCCTACAATCCCTAAAAGGAAGTTTTCTTCCCGCGCTTCATAAGCCTCAACTGTATCTTGCACTTCGGCTTGGTAGGCTCTAAAGGTTTCATCGTCGATTAAAAAGATCGCATCTCCAATTTGATACAGACCGATTGGCCCTTCCTCACCCGTTTGCGCATTCACTTGCACAAATTGGTGGTTGAGCAAGAAATCAACAATATCTTGGATAGCTGTCCATAAGGTTTCGACAGCCTTCCCTTTGGTCATTCCGCCCTTGACGACGATCGAGGTCAAGTAACCATCAAAAGAGATGGCATTAATGGCTTTTGATTGTTCTTTTAATTCATTCCAAAGAATTTCACTATCTTCGATTAAGTCTCCTTCAGAACCTTGTTTCACACTGAGTGAAATGGTAAATACATTCTTGGTTTGAGCGCCTTCAATGACTAACAAGAAGCCTTCACGCTCTCCATACATCACACGGGCTTCGCCATCAAATTGCAGCCCAAGATCGGTAGCAATACTATATAAATATTCTGGTTTCATATTTCCCCCTAGATTTTCGGGAAAGCTTGAGCTTTTCCCCATACAATTCCCATTCTACCATAGGAGAAGCAAAAAGGACATATACATTCGTATACATCCTTCTTTCATTTGTGTTACATTGAGGTTTATTTCTCAACACGAACACCAAAAGTGTCGATTTTAAGTTGGAAAATCTGACCTTCTAGCCCGAGTTTTTCAAGAGCTGCGACAAAGGCTGCTGTATGTTCTGGCGCTAAGAGGTTCATGATTGTTGGGCCTGCTCCTGACAGATAGGTAGCGTAGGCCCCATGCGCATGTGCGACTTCTTTGACCTGAGGGAACTCTTTGATAAGAGATTGACGGTAGCGCTCATGGAAATGATCTGACTCGATAGAGCGACCGGCCGTCAGCAAATCTCCCTTGAGGAGAGCTGCGATAGCGACATTGGCTACGCTACTAGCTGCAACAGCTTCTTTATAAGACCATTCTTTCGGTAGGACATTTCGACTATCACTGGTCTTCAATTGGTAGCTCGGTACAAAGGCCACAAGGTCACAGCTTGGGAAGTCAGCCGTGACATATTGGACATCTTCACTGATGTAGCTCGCGATGACCATATTTCCAAAAATAGCTGGAGCTACATTATCTGGATGACCTTCGATCTCGGTCGCGATGCGTAATTTCTCAGCATCTGACAGCTGGAGGTTGGCTAATTGGTTGGCCAATTCAATCCCTGCGACAATGACCGAGCTAGAAGAACCAAGACCACGCGCCAAGGGCACTTGACTGGTCATCTTGATCCGATGGGGTTGCATGTCTGTTGAAATAGAAAGAGCTGTTGAGAGCAAAAGGTTTTTCTCGTCTGTCGGAATCCCTGCTCCTAGATCATGCTCAATCAACCAAGCATCTGCTGGTTCAAGGACTTCGATGGTCAAATAGCGAGTCACGGCAATCCCAACCGAATCAAATCCTGGCCCTACATTGGCACTGGTTGCTGGAACAATAATTTTCATGCTTATTCTCCCAAGACCTTAAAGGTATTCAAGAGTTCGAAATTCGCCTCTGAATCCAGTTTTTCAACCAGGTTCTTAAATTGTGTTTGGTTGACTTGGTGGGTAATGATGACCACACTTGCATAGTGTCCATCTGAGTCTTCTTGGAGGATTTGCTTGAAGGAAGCTCCTTCTGCATTAAAGATCTCCGCAAGACGCAAGATTTGACCAGTCGCATCTGGTGCCTTGATTGAGAAGTAATAATTGTTCTTCACGTCTTCTGGTTTAGCCAATTGAAGAGGGCGGCTGTATTCATTGAAGGCTTTACCGATTGTTCCTTCTTTTAGTCGACGGACAATGCGAACGAGGTCGGCTACGACACTGGTCGCAGTTGGTTTTTGACCAGCACCTGGTCCGTAGTACATAGACTCCCCAATACCGATGGATTCCACATAGACCGCATTCATAACGTCGTTCACTCCTGCGAGTGGATGTTGTTTTGGAAGGAAGGTTGGTGTCACTTCTGCTGCGATCCCTGACTCTGTTTCAACGATAGATCCGACCAGCTTGATGACATAGCCAAGGCTTTGAGCAACTGAGACATCTTGAGGAGTGATTTGGCTGATTCCTTTGTGACCTACTTGGTCAAATTGGATATTCATCCCAAAGGCAAATTGGCTCAAGATCACCATCTTGTAAGCAGCATCAATTCCTTCAACGTCGTTGGTTGGATCACTTTCAGCGTAACCAAGACGTTGCGCTTCTGCTAAAGCATCCTCATAAGTCCAGCCTTCTTCGACCATTTTAGTCATCATGAAGTTAGAGGTTCCATTGACCACACCGAGCACTTTGGTCACCTTGTCTGAGGCCAAAGAATTCACCAAGGTCCGAAGGATTGGGATCCCACCAGCTACGGCAGCTTCGTAATAAAGGGCCACTTTGTGTTTTTGAGCAATCTCTAGCAACTCGCTTCCATGAACGGCAAGAAGGTCTTTGTTAGCAGAAACTACGTGCTTGCCTGCTTCCAGCGCACGGGTGATAAAGGTTTTCGCTGGCTCGATACGACCCATCAACTCGACCACGATGGCAATGTCCTTGTCTTCAATGATCTCATCGACATTGGTCACAAAGTTGTAGTTGTGACCAGCCGCTTGCAAGCTTTCCTTTTCAGCATCATCTCGAACCAAGACCTTAGCGATCTCGATTTCATCTTGAGCTGCCTGGGTGATTTTTTCATGGTTTTCTTTTAATAAAAATGGTACGCCACTTGCAACAGTACCAAATCCTAGTAAGGCAATCTTAACAGACATCCTATTGACTCCTTGAATTTTCTATAGTAGCTCCATTATAACAAAAACTTGAGCGTTTGACAGCCAATTGCCTTAAAAATTCTGAATTTTCATGACAGGATCTGCCTGTAGCAAGTTCTGGAAAAGAACATAGAATTTGTGGTACAATAAAGAAAATAATGAAAACGGTGACACTATGAGTAAACGAAGAGTACCTAAAAAAATCAAAGCCCTACTTGGAATCAATGCCCTCCTACTGGTCTGTATCTTTATTTGTAGCTTTCTTCTAATCAAGCGCATCACTCAGCCGAATGAGGGGAATACCAGTGGCACTGCCATGACGCGTTCTCTCGAAGAAGGTAGTTCCTCTATCGAGTGGACCCGAGTGAAAAAGCCGGTCAAACTGCCCATCCTCATGTACCACTCCGTGCACAATATGGCCGAGTCTGAAGCTGCCAATGCCAATCTGATTGTCGATCCAGAAACCTTTGAAAGCCAACTAAAGGCCCTGAAAAATGCGGGTTATTACACCCTGACACCTGAGGAAGCCTATCGGATCCTCGCAAAAAATGAAGTGCCAAAAGGAAAGAAATTTGTCTGGCTCACGTTTGATGATGGCGTCGAAGATTTCTATACCATCGTCTATCCGCTTCTTAAGAAATACAAGATGACGGCCACCAACAATATCATCACAGACTTTACCCAAAAAGAAAAAGAAAATGTCCTGACCTTTGATCAAATCAAAGAGATGAAAAGTGCTGGCTTGACCTTTGAAAGCCATACGGTCAATCATCCAGACCTAGCCAATTCCAGTCTTGAGACCCAAAAGAATGAGCTGGTTGCTTCTAAACGCCTGCTGGATAAGGTGCTGGATCAAAATACTAGCGTTATCGTCTACCCATCCGGTCGCTACAGCCAGGTCACGATCGACCAAGCCAAGAAAGCTGACTACAAATTAGGCCTCACCACTAAAAATGGACTCGCCAGCTCCGCTGATGGCCTCTACGCCCTCAAACGAGTCCGGATCCTTCCAACCACTACAGGAGAGGATCTTTTAGCTATGATTCAAGATTAAAGAAAGAGGCTGGGACAAAAGTCCTAGCCTCTCAATTATTTTTGGATTGTCGAGTAAGACGCAGTGGTTGAGTGGGCTCTACTACGCTGATTTCATCAGCTTTTACAGCCCTACTCAACTGTGCGGAGGTGGGACGACGAAATCGAATTCTAACGAATTACCGATTTCTGTCCCACTCTCTTTTGTTAGAGTTCCTTCTCTAGTTCTTTTAGAAAGGTGATTAAAAATTGATGGCGACTTTCTGCTATTTGCTTTGCAGTCTCCGTGTTCATTTCATCTTTTAAGAGGAGCAACTTGTCATAGAAATGTTGGACAGTATCAGTGAGGGACCTCCCTTTGTGGCCACCATAGGAAAAAGTTCGCGCAATTCCTACAGCTCCTATCGCATCGAGGCGGTCTGCATCCTGGACAATCTTGCCTTCTAAGGTTTCTGGATGTTTACCGCGATTTTTGCTGAAAGAAACAGCATTGATTACCCGACAAATCTGGTCGATTTGGTTTTTAGGAGTAGCAATCTCTTCTAGAAACTTACGAGCATTTGCATTATTCTCTGTTTGAAACAATTTATCATCATCAGCATCGTGAAGAAGAGCCGACAAGCCCACTATCTCCAGATCACATGGACCTTCTGCTTGTGCGATTCTCATAGCATTGGTATAGACGCGGAGAGTATGCTCCACATCATGGCCATCCGCTCGATCAGCAAATAAGGTTTTAACATACTGCTTAGCAGCTTGGATTCGTTCTTCGATCATCGTTCTTGTCCTTTGTCTTTCTTACTTCAATCAATCTCATTATACACCTTATGAGCCTTTTCTAGATCGTAATAGTGATCAAATTCTTCTTTTGTCTGCGTAGTATGGGTCTGCCCATCTCTTGATAGCTCAGCTGGAATCGTGACATCTTGATAGAGATTCACACCCTTCTTCATAAAGAGTTCAAATACAGCAATACTTCTTGCATATTGATCCGCACTATTCTGGGGTTTTATTACTATGACTTTCGTATCTTTTTGATTTAAGAGTTTATAGGCCTTCGAAGACTTCTTAAATTGCGTTTTTGAGAGATCCTTGGGATCAATCGAAAACCAATTTTTAAAAAATTTCAATTCTTCAATACTGCTCTTCTCACGATCAATTGGTACATTGAAATCTGGAATCGGTTTTCTTTGGTGATCATTCTCTAAGGTCTCATTTCTTTCAAGTTTACGAGTGTCTAGATTCAAGTACATCATTTTTCGAACTGAGTTATCTTTGGTACTGCGAATTTGTAAGGAAACTAACTCACGTCCATTCCATGAATATACTGAGCCTAATTCTGTAGGAATATAATCCGGATCAAATTGTTCTACAACTTTAAACAAATCAAGCTCTTTCTCTTCTTTCAATCGTTCACCATTAACCTTGTAGACACTAACAGTCCAATATTCATCCTTTTCTGGAGGAGTTGTACGATAGTAAAAATTTTCTCTAAATTTCACATTCATATGCAAAATGTGCTTTGAACCGACTCTGATAGGATCAAAATAATAATAAGACCCATATTCCCTCATCAACCGATCTTCCTTGGGATCGGTTGATTTCCAGTGAGTAATCATGCCTGCACCATCCGCAATCATCTCATAGTCATCAATTTTGGCTTTTCCACTATATTCCTGAAATTGCTTGTAATAACTCTCAGTTGAAAAACGGATATAGAGCCAAATCCCACCAATGAGCGAGAGCAAAACCAGTAAGGCTAGCATCATTTTTTTCTTTGTCATTTTCACGATTTAAACAGATCCTTTCTAGGAGATTTAATTTTTACTTTGTAATCCACCACTGGTGAAAAAAATAGCACATTACCTGAAAACATGAAGATCGATAAAAATATCAACAAAACTATATGAAGGATAAAGTTTGGGGCAATATTACTAAATATTGCACAAGATGAAAATACAACCAATCCAGCAAAAATAGTTGGAGCCATCATTGATAATAATCGATGCTTTCTATCATTTGTGACGAGGTATACCTTTATAGGGTGGTTGCTATTAACAATGTTAGGCATCGGTTTCCGAATACTTATCCATATCCGAATCCCTATTACAAGGCTATATACTAGAAGCAAGATTCCCAGATTTAGCACATGCGAAGAAAAATAGAGATACTTTTCAATAGGAAAGGCTTTCGATAACAGCACGGCAGTTGTACCCATACCGAAAGCTGAAGCAAGACCTTTCTTCTGAGTATCCTTTTTATTGAGAACTTTAGAAAGATCCGAAGGAGCTAGAGACTGCACTTCTTCCTTGGTTAAAGGATAGGCTAGATGAGGGATGAAGCTTAAAATCCATGGAAAGAAATAGCTGATGAGAAATGGACGATCGGCATCGAGTAAATAAGACTCTCCGTCCATTTGTAAGATCCGGTAACGAAGATTGATTTTTGATAATTGTTCAATTTTTGCTTTTTTTAGCATGCATAGTTCCTTCTAATTTTCTTTGTAAATAGATTTATCCTCATCCACTGCTTCCAGTCTCTCAAATTCAATACGCCCTTTCTCAAACGCATATTCAAATAGAAGACTACCTGACTCTATCCAAATACAAAGATAAGCCAACATGCCATTGATATAAAGAAAACAAGCTTCAGTTCCATCATGAGTATTCATATAGAATCCAAACACAATAAAAATTGGAATAAGAAAAAGATAAGCATGAAATTGTCGCTGCTTCTTTACATTTCGAAAGACGATCTTATATTTTGGACGATTGGGTGTAAGGCGTCTGGCAATTTCTTTTCGTGATCTCCAGAGGATGAATCTATAAATAACAAAAGCTAGCAGAATTGACAATAAAAAAAATAGGATTTTTAAATGGAGATTCTGACTAATGCTATAATATCTAAAAATTCCAGCCCAGATTCTATTGAGGACCAAACTAAGTCCAATTCCAAGACTTACCGCTAACGAATGGCTACCTTAAGGAGCCATTTTAATTTTTTTATCAAAGTTTCTATTTGAATCCTCTAACTCTATGATATCCAACTTGAACTCCTTAGGAGCAAATCCCCAATAGTAACTTTTAGAGGTCAACGAATTTGAATCTAAAACATACCTTTTTCCATCCATTTCAAGGATGCCAAAATAATAGACATCCAAGGCTTTAAAATTAACTGCCATTTATTTTATTTGATCACTTTCTGAATTAATGTTATTTGCCAATTAAGTAACTTCTACGATATCACAAAACGTCTACTGTTCTTCTATTTTTTCAAGAATAATTTGACCTTGCTTGTAGGGAAGAGCAATTGGGTAACTTCCTAGAGTAAACATGAAAAAGAATAAGGATACGATTCCATTGATTACCAAAAAAGCTCCTTCTGTTCCATTATTCAAACCAAGAAAGAAAAGTAAACAAATGAAAATTGCTCCAACTAAAGGATATACTCCTCCGTTACTTTTCTTAATAGTTGTAAAGGTAACTGTGTATTTACGGCTGTTTTTAGGAATCCATTTATCTGCTTTTTTATGGGCCAACTTTAATGAAATCAGAATAGCAAAATAAGAAATCAGCATAGAAATTGCAAAGAGTAATAACTTTAATAATACTTGCTCACTAAGATTGTTTTGAATAAAAAGCCGCTTTAGAACATCATAACCAACTTTGACAATTGGTTGGACAATGATGGCTGCCATTGTCGTACTGATAGGTGTTGTAGGTTTGATTTCGAACTGGGTATTATTCTTTTCAATCTCCACCATATCCACTATAATCGTATCTGTTTTAATTCCCCAGTAGTAACTCTTAGGACTCATTGTACTCGTATCCATGATATACTTTTTCGATTCTTGATCTATCTGGACAATCTGAATACAGGTCATATTTGAATTTTTAAATTTTAATTCCATTTGTTTACTCATTTTTATTTTTAATATTTTCAACGTAACTTTTTCTTTTCATATTGTTTCTTTCACACACTACTCTGGATGATTAGTAGACCAAGCCTGCAGTTCATCGTAGGATTTTATTTGTGTTTTCTCACCGGTCTTTGGATCCGTCGCATAGACCTCTAACACGTCCTGTCCCTTTGGCGCAAACCAATGAAGAACTGTATCAAACCACTCTTTGGTTGAAAACTGCTTAGGTCTCATATATAAACGAGCTAAATTCTTTATATCCTTAGCCATTTCCGGATAGTCTTGTGCAAAATTTGTATTGGAAATATCTATCTTTTCACGATCTTCTTTTGAAAGTGAGGTATCAATATAACCAGCTGTGAATTTCAAATGGTACTTTTCTTTCATAGCTTGCCGAATGTTATTATAAACATTCCCCTTAGACATTTCCTGTTCAGTGGCAGAAAAAAGTGATTTACCATAATCCTCAAAATTTTCAAGGTCTTCAATTTTTTGATTCGTAATATCAACTATGATTTTTCTACTATCATTATTTCCAACTTTATACAAAGTTACCGGTATGTAATCCTTGTTATCTGCATAATACTGACTGATATCGTACGCACCTCGATACTCTTTTTTCCCTAATAATTGATATACTTCCGTCTTTTTACTTGGAAATCCAGTAGCATTTAAATCATAAGAAATAATATTAAAATACTCATCTTTTGCAATTTTAGGTGAACCATTTTTCTCTCTATCAATCATACTTTGATTGATCTCTTTTTGATGGACATCCAAAACCGAAATATAATCTTGACCAAATGCTATCCCACCTATCCCATCTTTTTGCGCAACAAATACAAATTTATTGTCATCAAAAAGATGAATTGTAGGTTTCTGAGTTTTCGCATCTATATATTTCTGCTTGGTTTCTTGCTGACTCGTTTTTCCATGCTTTTGAACTTGCTTCAACAAGTAGAAAGATCCTATACTTACTAAAAGGACTAGCACTCCTATTATTTTCTTATTCACTCGTTTCATTTCAACCTCCACTCTCCTAGTTAACTCCTACCATGATACCGAAATTTTGCGACTGGGGCAACTTCCTCACTAGTTGGAAATAGTTGCAAGAAAAAAACCACCTCTCGGTGGTGATTACTTCTTCTTTTGTGGAAAGAGGGGCAGGCCTAGGGTCGCGATCTTCTCGGCGGGGATCTTCATGCCATCCTTGATCCATTTGGAGATGACAGAGACAATGGCTGAGCTCCAGAAGGAATTGAGGTAACTGCCAGCGCCATTCGAGGAGCTGCCATTTCGTTTTTCTAAAAAATCATAGACTGCCTTGGTCAAGAGCCGCTCGAAATTATAATCAATGGCTAGACTGATGATCTTGGCTTCTTTCTTGACTTCCTTAAAGAGGTAGACCCAAACTTGGTAGAGGTCTGTCTTGAGGTTATAGCCATCTAAAGATTTGGTAATCTTTGCGATACTAGATTGAAAGATGGACTCTAGAATCTCTTCTTTGGAGTCATAATTACGGTAAAAGGCTGCGCGAGAGACACCCGCACGCTGAACCAGCTCAGAGATGGTGATCTTTTTCAGATCTTTTTTCTCCAACAATTGCAGGAGAGAGATTTCGATGGATTCTCGTGTAATCGCATTGTTTTCTCGGTTAAATCGTTTGAGATTTTCCAAGGATTTCTCGGATATTTTTCTTTCTGCCATAACATTTACTTTCTATCTGTCTCACCTGATGATATCTGCTTGGATAGCATTGTACTTCATGATATAATTGTAAAAGAAGACATACTACTTGTCAATGTACATTTTTATACAATTATGAGGTATGAACTGATGAAATGGAAAATTATTGCGGATTCAGGCTGTGACTACCGCTCTTTGGACAATCTGGCACCGGATACGGAGTTTGTCAGTGTCCCATTGACCATCCAAGTGGGTGATACCATCTATACAGATGATGCCCACCTCAATATCAATCAGATGATGGAGGAGATGTATGCGACTGCGACTGCATCTAAGTCTGCCTGCCCAAGTCCGGATGATTATATGAAGTCTTTTGAAGGGGCGGATAATATCTTCGTTGTTACCATCACAGGGACCCTTTCTGGTAGTTACAATAGTGCTGAGGTGGCCAAGAAAATTTATCTGGAAGAGCATCCGAATACCAATATTCACGTCATTAATAGCTTGTCAGCTGGGGGCGAGGTGGACCTAATCGTTCGCAAGCTCAATCAGTTGGTCGCTGAAGGTCTCGATTTTGATCAAGTGGTCGAAGTTATCACCAAATATCAAGAAAAAACCAAGTTGCTCTTTGTTTTGGCCAAGGTTGATAATCTGGTCAAAAATGGGCGTCTCAGCAAATTGATTGGAACGGTTGTCGGGCTCCTCAATATCCGTATGGTTGGGGAAGCTAGTAAGACGGGTACCCTCGAGTTGCTTCAAAAAGCACGGGGCCAAAAGAAAGCGATCAAGGCTGCTTTTGATGAATTAATCAAGGCAGGCTATAATGGCGGGCATATTACCATCGCCCACCGCAACAATGAAAAATTTATCGAGCAATTCTCTGAATTGGTTCGTGAAAAATTTGCCCGTGCAATGATTGAAGTCCTTCCTACTTCTGGACTTTGTAGTTTCTACGCAGAAGAAGGCGGCCTCCTCATGGGCTATGAAATTTAATCACCACTAAAAAGAGGCTAGGACAAAAGTCCTAGCCTCTCAATTGTTTTTGAATTGTCGAGCAAGACGCAGTGGTTGAGTGGGCTCTACTACGCTGATTTCATCAGCTTTACAGCCCTACTCAACTGTGCGGAGGGTGGGACGACGAAATCGAATTCTAACGAATGACTGATTTCTGTCCCACTCTCTCTTTTTATTGTCCGATCTCTTGGTAGAGGGTACGGATTTTTTTGCGGTAGATGCTATAGCTGATCCCTACTCCAATTAACAGGATGATACTATAAAGGATCACAGCCAGCAGGGTGCTGACGGAATGATAGGTCCAAATAAAGCTGACAATGATCAAGAGAAACATCACAAAGAGAAAGACAATCAAGAGAATAGACTGAAGAACTGCATTCCCACGATGGCGGGTCATCAACTCCGTGATATTGGTCCAATTGGTGCTAAAGTTCTGAAAATCCTTGACATAGTCTCGAATGCAGATCGGAATGGTTGTTACAACCCAGATCAGCAACATGGCTAGGATAGCCAAGGGATGGACGCCAAAATAGAGACAAACGCCAACTAGAAGAATGACAGGAAGAATGGATTGCACCAGATAGAGCAACCAAAATTTCATAAAGAGATAGCGTTTAAAATCAATAGGGAGCGATCTCAAGTATTCAAAGTTTTCGCGCTCTAGCGAAATACCGATACTGGTCAAGCCTCCAAAACTATTGAAAACACCGATCAAGATGGCAACAAGGGTCAGTGGTACCAGATACTGGGGTGTTAAGTAAGGACTGAGGCCCCCTATATTTTTTGATGCTCCTGCTGCTCCACTGAGGAGGAAAATATATGGCAGAATACTCATCATCAAGAGGACTTGCACCATAAGGGTTCCATCGCTCAAGAGTCTGCGATGATACTGAATGACAAATCGTCTAAAGGAGTCTTTCTGACCCACATGGAGCACTCTCACCCGCTCTTTGACGGTTTGGTTGGTCGCAACTGCAAGGGCCGCATCATAGAACTGCGGGATCACGATTTTGCGAACCAGGCCAATCAAGACCAAAAGCACCAGGATCCAGCCTAAGAGGCCCAGGAGCGCTTCTCCATCAAAAGGATGGAGAATGAACTGATGAAAAGCCGTAAAAGGTGGAAATAGAATGGGAATATCCGTTCCACCCGACACCTCTACCCGGTGAGTTTGGACTAGATTTAGATAGAGATAAGCTCCTAGACTCAGAAGGGAACCAATTCCGACCATGATGTTGGAGACCAGGGTCGTATGTTTTTTAAAAAACACGGTCTTGGTAATCAAATGAGCTAGGATGATCGTCGCTAAAAAGAGAACGCCTAAGAGAATTAAGGCACAAAAGAGGCCTAGCAGGATCCCTAACGGATTGAAGCCGCCTGCTTGGACAGGCAGAATCAGAAAATAGCTGACCAAGGGAAGGATAGCCATGAGGAGGGTCAGGATGACCGAGATACTCTTTCCAGCAATGACTTCCGCATCTGAGAAGGCATAGGGCCGGTAAAACTGGAGGTCCTTGCTTTCATAAAAGACATTGTAAAAGCTCATAAAGCCTTGGGAAATGGTCATCAAGGAAAAGAGGGCCACCATATTGACAAAGAAGGCTGGTTGGTGGACAAAATCATAGATACTAAAGAGCAAGCCAAATATGAGGAAATAGACTAATCCTAAAAAGAGGTAGTTGAGCACCGATTTGCGGGCGACATTGAGTTTGACGTCTGGTTTTTTGGCCTGTTTGGCACGTAATTTTGCGATCTGAGCGGGCTGACTGGCATAGATGATATTGACATTGACAAGCTGCTGGATAATCTTAAGACGCATGATCGCCACCTTCTTCCTTACGACCCGCTAAGCTGAGATAAATACTTTCCAGACTTTTTTCGGGGTGCTGGCCCTTTAATTCCTCGATCGTCCCATAGAAAATGAGATTTCCCTTTTTAAGAATGGCGATTTTATCACAGAGTTGTTCAGCCACTTCTAAGACGTGGGTAGAGAAAATAACCGTCTTGCCCCGATCCGCATGCTGACGCATCATTTGTTTTAAATCGTAAGAAGCCTGTGGATCCAAACCGGTCATGGGTTCGTCCAAGACCCAGATATCTGGATCTGACAAGAGGGCTGCAATAACAAAGACCTTCTGGCGCATCCCATGTGAAAAGGATTCAATCACTTCATAGCGGTGGCTCTGAAAATCAAAGATCGTAAGAAGCTCTTCTAATCGTTGATCACAGTCTTTCTGACTCATATCATAAGAGGTCGCAACCAACTCCCAGAATTCATTGGCTGTGAGACGCAAGAAAAGATCTGGCGAATCTGCCACATAACCGATCTTCTTTTTGATCGCCAGTCGATGGCTATAGAGGTCCTGACCATCCACTTCAATTGATCCAGTGGTTGGGGTGATGACACTGACCAGGCTCTTAATCGTCGTTGACTTTCCAGCTCCGTTGTGACCAATCAAGCCGACAATTTGTCCATCTTCGATGGTCAGATCCAAGTGGTTGAGGGCAATGTGCCCATCGTAATCTTTGGTAACTCCGTGAAATGTAATCATGTTAACTCCCTAATTGATCCTCGTTGGGACCGTTTTTCTTATTCTGTTGATAAGCGATCATCGAAATGGTAGAGCAATTCTAGCAGATAGTTTGGAATGGTCTCCAAGAAGTCTTCTTTGTAGACCCGCTCTCCTCGCTTATGCAATTCTTTGCCCCAAGGGCCTAGATTGACCGCTGGAACCTGAATTTGAGCAATTTTTTCCAGATCCAGATCATAGACCTGGGCTGGTGTAGCTAGGCTATCTAGGACGACTTGATAAGAGGCCACATCCTTTTCCAAGGCACAATAACTGGTGTCGTTAATCCCCATAAAGTATTCTTCCACTTTCAAGAGGTAACCTCTTTGGTCCAGATACTCGCGGTAATCAGTGATGAGGGACACGATATTGAAATCGGTATTGTCTAAAAAGCGGCAGTTCATGGAAGGATAATATGGGGGCGCAAAACCAATAACCACCATAGGATCCTTATCTCCGAGAAACTCAAGGAGTCGCTGGATTTGCTGAATCGCAAGGCCCTGGTAGCTGGTCCCATTACGAAAATCTTGCTCCGCTTTTTTATTAGAAGCTTCTCTAAAGTCTTGGTAGCCCTCTAAGGCTTGGCAACGTTCCTCTAGTTCTTGATAGGTGATGACTCTTGGCCTTGCAATAATATGTTCTTGGCCAGCCTGATCCTGCAAGTGCTCATACTTCTTGTAGAAGGCGTCCAAGGCCTCCTGACTAAGCTCATAGATTCGTTGCAAGAGCTCTTGGGGTGTTTTCTTCAAATGCAACACACTGAAATAACCAGCCGCATACAGCACGGTCGATACATCGTACTGCTCCTTCAAATCTCTGAGATAGGACCAAGAAGGAAGGGGAGACGTTTCTCCCAAGGCCTGATCTGCCAGATCGGGATGAAGATCTAGCTGGCTTGCGATGGCTACTAGGAGCGACAAGGCATTGATCCCTTTGAGGGGCTCCTTCATATGGGACAAGACACCTTGCGCCACAACGACCGGCATGAGTTTGCCGACTGTGCCAATGTGAAGGACCTTTTCTTTTCCTACTTCTGATTCAAAGGGTTCTGAATCCACTGCTAATACATAATTGAGATCAAAGGTTTCCTGCAAATCTGTGAGGAGGCCCAAGGCTCCTCGCATCCCACGTGAATAGGATTCCTCATCTCCAACAGAGAGATAGAGCAGATTGACCTGACCTTCTGAGGGAGCTGCTGCATAGGCTTCCAGAACTCCCAATTGCAGGGCCAAGGCTGCTTTCATATCGCAAGAGCCTCTGCCAAATTTCCATTCTCCAGAAGCTAAATCTGCCTGCATATCGGGTCGCCTATCCAATGTTTTCAAGGCTTCTGCTACTTGATCAGAATCGAGCGCGATCTCCGACAAATTTCCATAGTCTTCTAAATCGACTGTATCATGGTGGTGGAAAAGGATAACTGTTTTTTTCTTGCCCTTATCAACCAAGGCCCAATTGACCGACCGATGCAAGTGATCCTGTGGCACCTGATAGCGCCCAAAATGGTCCGGATGTTCCTTGAAATAGGGGATCTGGCCAATCCGTTGATCCAGATAGGCTTCGATTGCTTGCTCTGTCTCAGTATTGGTGAAGCTCGGAATGGCCAAGGCTTCGGTAAAAATCCTTTCGATGCTCTCTCTATTGGTGGTTTTCACTTTCAAACCAATCCTCCTTTGTTATGATCAAACTATAAAATGAATAGAAATATATGTACCGGACTGATATTTCTACGTAAATAAAATGCTACTTTTTATATTCTCACTTCATTTCTTTCATGTATGCGATTTCTTTTCCAGAAAGGGCTTGCTTCCAGCGCAAACGTTTGTCGCATCCAACTATTTTTGGTAAAATAGGGACATTCACATGAAAGAAGAAATAAAAATGGAAAATCAAACCTTAATGCAATATTTTGAGTGGTATTTGCCCGCTGATGGGAACCACTGGTCGCGTCTTGCTGAAGATGCGCAACACTTAGCAGACTTGGGTATTCGCAAGGTCTGGATGCCGCCTGCCTTTAAAGCTACTTCTAACAATGACGTTGGGTACGGAGTCTATGACCTCTTTGATTTGGGCGAGTTCGATCAAAAAGGAACGGTTCGCACCAAATATGGCTTCAAAGACGATTATCTTCAAGCCATTCAAGCCCTCAAAGATGCAGGGATTCAACCAATGGCCGATGTCGTTCTCAACCATAAAGCTGCTGCCGATGGCTTAGAGGAATTCGAGGTCGTTGAGGTGGATCCAATGGATCGAAACAAGGTCCTCACTGAGCCCTTCACCATTCAAGGATGGACCAAATTCACCTTTGATGGCCGAAATGGCGCCTATAATGACTTCCACTGGCATTGGTACCATTTCACCGGTACGGACTACGATGCTTCTCGTAATAAGAATGGAATCTACCAAATCCAAGGGGACAACAAAGGTTGGGCTCATGGAGATCTGGTAGACAAAGAAAACGGAAACTACGATTACCTCATGTACGCCGATATCGATTTCAAACATCCCGAGGTTGTAGAAAATCTCGATCAATGGGCTGAATGGTTTATCGAAACGACAGGGGTTGAGGGCTTCCGTCTGGATGCAGTCAAACACATTGACTCCTTCTTTATGAAGAATTTCATCCACAATATTACCAAAAAATATGGTGAAGATTTCTACGTCTTTGGTGAATTTTGGAATGGGGACACAGAAACCAACGATGAGTACTTGGAAAGCATTGATTACCTGTATGACCTGGTCGACGTAGCCCTCCACCAAAATCTCTTCAGAGCTAGTCAAGAAGGTGAAAATTTCGACCTGCGAACTATTTTTGACGGAACACTAGCGCTCAATCATTCTGAAGAAGCCGTAACCTTTGTGGACAACCATGATACCCAACGAGGACAAGCCTTGGAATCTACCATTGAAGAATGGTTTAAGCCTGCAGCCTATGCCTTGATCTTACTTCGTGAAGCTGGTTTGCCTTGTGTCTTCTATGGAGACTACTACGGGATCGAGGGCAAATTTGCGCAAGAAAGTTTCCAAGAGGTTCTCGATCGCCTCTTATGGGTTCGTAAAGATCTGGCCTATGGGGAACAAACGGACTACTTCGATGATCCTAATTGCATTGGTTGGACACGTTCAGGTTCAGAAGAATCAGCACCAATCGCCTGCTTGATTTCCAATAACCAAGCTGCTACAAAAATCATGGAGATCGGCTCATCCTACGCAGGTCTCACCTACTATGATGTCCTAGAAAATTGTAACGAAACCGTCCAAGTCCAAGAAGACGGTACTGCCGAATTCCCAGTGGCAGAGCGCTCCGTCAGTGTCTGGGTAGCCCAAAATACAGAGGGGCAATAACCTTTATATGTAATGTTCTCCTAGGATCTACATCTTCCTAGGAGAATTTTTTCCTGTAAAAATTTTATAGGAAATACAGCTTCATTTTAGCACTATAAGAAAGCGCTGTCAATGGGTATCGCGTCTATTTGAAAGAAATAAAGAGCATCAAAAAAAGCTGGAAAAAATTATCCAGCCTTCGATGTTTGATAGAAATAACTGTATGACGCAGTGGTTGATTGGTATCTTCGTTCGCTTATTAAGCTCCGAAGATACCTAATGAGGGAAACAAAGTTTCCTTTATCCACAACCTTCAACAGTCTCCCAGACTGTTGAAGCTATACGGGGGTGGGAAAACGAACTCTTTTTAACTAGTCGGAGTTCTTTCCCACTCCCTTCTTTTTAGCTCAATTCTGCAATGATTTCTTTCAATTGGGCTTTCGTATGAACTCCAGCCACTTGTTTGACAACTTGTCCATCTTTTTTAAATAGAAGAGTTGGGATCGACATGATACCGAATTGACGTGCTGTATTTGGATTTTCATCTACATCCATCTTACAGATTTTCAAATCATCTTCATGTACTTCTTCTGCCAACTGATCCAAGATCGGAGCTTGCATGCGGCATGGACCACACCAAGTTGCCCAAAAGTCAATCAGGACAAGGCCTTGGCTGGTTTCTTGTTCAAAAGTTGCATCTGTGATTACGTGTGCCATATTTCCTCCTTTTTCAGTAGTGACTACTGATTCTGCATTTCTACTTTTATTTTACACTAAAAGATGCCATTTTAGAAATATTTGCTACGGGGACTCCTTAGGCATCTTCTCTCTTTTTGCGCCAAAAGATGAGGCTAGAAGCTGTTAGACTGATCATACCTAAGAGACCCAGAGCATGGTCTTTGCTGCCTGTTTGAGGAAGGGTATGGTCTACCTGCTCTCCTCCTACTGCAGGAGTCACTTCTTGAGGATCTTCTACAAATCCTTGTGAAACAAATTGAGGTCCATAAGATACAGCTAGTGTAAGATGAGATTGCTCTTGTCTTGCTGATCCTGTTTGCATCTGTTCATCTTTTTCAGGAAGAGTTTGGCTTGGTTGGACAAGGTGTTCTGGAGTTGGAAGCGTATATTCTTCCTTGTAGTGTACTTCTGGAGCGACTAGAGCAGTTCCTTCTATTTCTGGCAATTTCGCATAGTCAGTATCTGTTGCACTTGGTACATAGGATGCCTTTTGAGCGCGGGTCTTTTCGACAATTGGAATCGCCGCCTGGATAGAGTCTGTCTTGAAGGTCACTTCATATGGGTGCTCCACCGTTAAATCTGATGGGTCATAGGTGTTAAAGACTAGAGCTAACTTGTGACCTTTCTTAACCGTATAGAGATTTGGTTGGAGATAAACTGTATAATCATGGTATTCCCCAACTTTTGGCTCAATACTTGCGCGAGAGCTTGCTGAATCGTAGCCAGACTCAGGGTTCGCAAGGTTGATCCAGCCTTTTGCGATCACCTTGTACTTGGTCTTGATGGTTTCGTATTCGGCAACAGATAGGTTGCTTAAATTGCTTCCCATCCAGAAAGCGTCTGCTGTTTTATCTGGCTTGACGCTACCATTTCCTACCACGTCAAAGTCCTCATCTGCCACATCTACCAAGAGGGCGTTGATTTGGAAATTCTTTCCTTGACCCTTGGCAAGAGCTGCCTTGAAATGAACAGGGATGTGGCCCTTGATCGTAGTGTCCTCAGTAACATCAGAAACGAAGGTCAGATTGGCCTTAGAGGAGGCTTTGCTGACAGTTTCATTACGGTTAGCGATCTCAACACCTGCAGCCGCATAATCACTAGAAATGGTTTCTTCTAGACGTTTCGAGCTTGCATTCAAGAAGAGACGTTGACTGCTCTTCCAGTTATCATAGCTGGTCCACTTGCTTGGATCATAGTTGTTTTGAGCTAGGACCGCTGGCAAGCTTTCGACGTGATTGTCCACTCCGTAGAGGTAATGGGTCAGCCAGGTATTGAGCAGGTCATAAAAGTCCTGACCATTGGCGGTGATGCCGTATCCCCGTGACATAGCCGCTGGATAGACGTGATCTCCTTGGTGAAGATAGAGCTTGACATCTTGGCCTGCTTTCTTGAGGGCATCGTACATGAGTTCAAAGTGTTTGGTCTTGACATTGTCATCATTCAAGCCATGGACGATCAGGGCGCTGGTCTTGAGATTTTCCGGATGAAGGGTATAATCCCGCTCCTTCCAGACATCACTGTAGTTACGATCATGGGCGTACTGGTCCTTGTTCAATTGGTTGATGTAGTTGGAATAGTTTTGCCAAATCCCTGCCCAATCGTCTTGATCCAGCATCCGCGTGCTAACGTAGAGGGAGAGCCATGAAAGGTCACTATAAGGTGCATTGCCAAATTGGGTCCCTTGGCTATTGAAATAATCATACCAAGAAGCAATCCCTGCTGCTGGAACGATGGTCTTTAGGCCTTCTACGCCTGTCGCTGCCACACCAAATGTTGTGGTGCCAGCCCAGGATAGACCGGTCATTGCGACATTGCCACTTGCCCAGTCTGCCTTTATTTCGATATTGCTGGTCTTATCGGTGTAGGCTTTGCGTTTGCCATTGACCCATTCGATGATATTCTTGAAGGCATTGATTTCGAGGTCAGACCCTGTCGTGTTAAATCCTTCTGATCCCTTGGTCCCAAGTCCAGCACTCGAGATAAAGGCATAGCCTCTGACCAAGAAATAGTCGTACCAGTTGAGATCTTCGTAGTCATAGATATACTCGTAGGGACTGTAGTAGTACCAATCCGATGCTTTGGCTTTTTTCGCTGCTTCTACTGTTGTCTCACTGCTTACTGGCTGTCTCTTTGCAGGTTGGCTGTGCAGTTTCTTCATGTCGTAGCTACCATCTGTCGGAAGCCCCAGACTTTCAAGGGTCACGTAGTTTTCGTCTAGTGTTCCTGCTACGTAAGGACGCGCTTCCAGAATGGTCGCCGCCTTAAAGTCACCTTGCGCGACTGCCTTTGGTAATTGAACAATGGCTTTGACCAAGTCTGGCTTGCCATCTGCATCGGTGTCGTAGTCCGTTTCGACATAGACTGGGAAGCGGACAATTTGGCTGTCCTCATATTTGTAGTCTTCATCTGCTTTTTCTCCCGTCATATAAGGGAAAATAGGCTGAGCACGACCATTTAAAAAGAGAGGGCTTTTCTTTTCAGCCCGGTAAGCATCATAGAGTTTCTTAGCTGTTTCGTACATCTTGGCCAATTCTGGCTGACTGACCTTACGAGTCAGATCTTCTGATCTTTCAATCAAACCTAAACTCTTGGCAAAGCGTTCCCGATCTGCTTGGCTTTGGCCAAATTGGCTTGGATCCGTTGCTGCCCATTGAAGCAAGCCATTAACAGCATCTTGCACTGTCAACTCTTTAGAGGTCTGATCCGCTGCAAGGGTCGAACCTGTGACTTTTGCCAAATCCTGACTTGTTGCCAGTGCTTCTGAAGTAGGAGTGGATTGAGGTGCAGCTTCCCTGTTTGTTGCCTCTGGAGTTACTACTGGGACCGTAGGCTCACTTTGTCTTGTGTGTTCTTCTGTAGCAGGGTTTGCTTGATTGGCAACTGCTGTCCGATCCAGCGATGCATCATTCAAGTTTGCTGCTTCTTCACTAGTGACAGTACTTGCGTCACTTGTTGTCGGTCTTGCTTCAGTAGATGGAGCATGGACCACTTCTGTCGATGGGGCTAACTCTTCCGTTTGCTCGTCTGCTGCTGCTACTTGATGCAAGACCATCGGTGCGATCAGTAAGCTCGATGCGACAATGGAAACCATTGTTTTCTTTTTCATGTCAATCTCCTCACTTTTTGTAATCAACACTCCTATTATACTATGTAAGCGTTTTTATATCAAACAGATGTTCATCTGATCCAAAAAAAACCGAGGCATCAGCCTCGGTTATCGATCCTTATTTGACGTGTTTCTTAAGATCTTCTTGTGCTTTTTTGTTTGACTCTGCTTGTTCTTTTTGCCATTTTTCAAGGGCTTTGTTGTAGTCAGCAGTTGTCACAGCTTTATCTTGGAGTTTCATCCCTTTGTAGATCACGTGGTCTTTTCCTTTACCACCAGTCCATGCAAATGGAGCTGAGAATGGTTCGATACGTGTCAAGAATGGACGTCCAGTTGATGAAGAAGTTGGCATAACAAGGGCACTATCTGTCAACCAAGCTTGCGCTGCCGCATATTTTTCATAGCGTTTGTTGACGTCTTGTGTTTCTGCACCAGCATCTTTAATCATCTTTTCAAAGTCGTACAGACCAACTTTTTTAGCTGCTTCATTGTTTTCACTTGGGTCAAATCCAAGGAAAGTCTTAGTATTTTCACCAGATGAAGCTTTCAAGATATCCATGTAAGTTGATGGGTCTTGGTAGTCAGGGCTCCATCCAACATTATCAGAGAGATCCCAATCTTCGCCAGCCGCATTTGGTGCAAAGAGGGTCACATTTTGAAGGTCTTCCTTCGAAAGCATTTGGATATCGATGACGATATTTTCTTTACCAAGTGCTTCTTCAACTGATTGTTTGAAGGATTGTACCCGTTGAACTCTTGATGGTGTGGTTTGGTCTACAGGCATATCGATGTGAATTGGGAATTTCACACCTTCTGCTTCCAAGGCAGTCTTCGCTTTTGCAAACTCTTCCTTCGCTTTCTTAGCATCGAAGAGACCATTTTGACCATCGTCTAGTTTAGTAGATTTCCACTCATCTCCGTAGGTATCCAATTGAGTTTTCACCATTTCACCAAAGGTCTTGCCATTAGCTTGGACAAATGTTGGTGGAATGTAGAGGTTACGGATGATCTTGCTTGCTCCGTCTTTTCCGTTCAATTGAGCAGCATACGCTTCACGGTTGAAGGCAAAGCTGATCGCTTGACGGAAGTCCTTGTTCAAGAGAGCTTTCTTAGTAGATTGTTTTTCTTCATCGGTCTTCTTAGCTGTGTGTTTGTAAGATTGACGGTCGATGTTGGTACCAATAACATAAGAAGCAGCATCTTGAGGAGTGTAGGTGATTTCGTCTTTGAATTCTTTGGCTTGCTCTGAGTAACCAGATCCAGTTGGGAAGAGTTTGGCCAAGCTAAGAGCATTTTCACCGAATGATTTAGCCAATTTACTTTGGTCTTGTCCATCGTAGAATTCCAATTTCACATCTGAGATGTAGACCTTGTCTTTATCCCAGTAGTTTTCATTCTTGGTCATTTCGATAGAAGATTTTGAAGTAAAGCTCTTCAAGATGTAAGGACCATTGTAAAGAAGGGAGCTAGTATCACTTGCTTGAGCGAATTTATCCCCTTTTGATTTCACGAATTTTTCGTTGACAGGGAAAGTGATCCCAAGAGTCAATTTAGAGTTCCAGTAAGATTCTGGTTGGTTCAAAGTGATTTGAAGGGTATGATCATCAACTGCTTTTACTCCTACAGCTGAGAAATCTTTATTTTTACCACTGACGTAGTCATTCAAGCCTTTGATAGAATCTTGGATGATGTAGAGCATTTCTGATTTGTTATCAGCCGCATATTTAATCCCTGTGACGAAATCTTTAGCTGTTACATCCGCATACTCTTCGCCTTCTGAATCATACCATTTAGCATCGTCACGAAGTTTATAAGTATAAGTCAAGCCATCTTGCGAAACTGTCCAATCTTTTGCAAGAGATGGAATCAAGTTCCCGTATTTATCATTTTCAAACAAACCATCAATCAAGTTTCCAGTGATATCGTGGGTTGCTGCTTTACCAGATGTGATATAGTTTAGGTTTTCTGGCTCAGTCTCATAAACATATGAGAATTTTTGACCGTTGCTTGAGCTAGATGATTTAGAACCACCCGAACAAGCTGCTAGGATACCTGCTGAAAGGAGGGCAACTCCCGCAAGTGCAATGACATTTCTTTTTTTCATGTAAAACTCCTTAAGAAATTTTAAGTTTATTTTAAGATTATACCACAAAGATTTTCAGAAGAAAAGGAATTTTCAGAAAATTTTAGTTTATAAAAAACTACTCCGGAGAGTAGTTCCAATTTTTAATCTACTAAGTCGCTCTTGAGGTAGGCATCGACCATGCGCTCTGTTGCGACTACAGAATCCAAGTGAGTCCGCTCATATGAGTGGCTAGATTCGATACCTGCTCCGAGGAGGGCATGTTTGACTTCTGCTCCTGCGCTCATGGCTGCAGAGGCATCTGATCCATAGAAAGGATAGATATCCAACTTATAAGGGATTTCTTGAGCTTTTGCCAAGGCTACCAAATGCTGACGGAATTCGTAGTGATACGGTCCAGAAGCGTCTTTGACACAGATGGATACCGTGTATTCATCCGTCGCTTGGTCATCTCCCATAGCCCCCATGTCCACTGCCAAGTATTCGACCACTTCAGCCGGAATACTGGAATTAGCCCCATGCCCCACTTCTTCAAAGACTGAAAAGGCAAAGGTGGTCGTTACTGGCAATTGGATCTGCTCTTCCTTGTACACGCGCAGAAGATTCAAGAGAATCGCCGCACTCACCTTGTCATCTAAGTGACGAGATTTAATAAAGCCAGTATCTGTCACAATGGTCCGGGGATCAAAGCTGACAAAATCACCCACTTCAATACCAAGGGCACGGGTTTTTTTCTCATTGGTCACTTTTTCATCCAGACGGACTTCCATATTGTCCTGGGTCCGCTCGACAGTCCCCGCCTCCTTGTAGACGTGGCAAGAAGTCTGATGGACCAAAATCGTACCCGAATGGGTCTTTCCGGTATTAGCCACATGGACCGTACAATTTTCCCCTTCAATCATATTCCAAGGGAAACCACCGATACGGTCCAGCTTGAGGCGGCCATCTGCTTTCACAGCGCGGACAATAGCCCCCAAGGTATCCACATGGGCTGTGACGTAGCGTTGCTTGTCTGTGATCACACCAGGAATGGTCACATTCACGCCACCCTTAGCAGTCCGAGTTACTTCGTACCCAAAGCCTTCAATGGTTTTGACCAAATAGTCTGCGATCTCACGTGTAAAACCGGTCGGTGAAGGAATGGCTGTCAATTCCTGTAAATAAGTCACTGTCTGATTCATAATGCCTCCAAATATGTTTTTCTTTATTCTAGCATGAAATAGTTGGAATAGCTAGAGGAGAGGTTACAGAGTGGAGTTTTTCAACTCTTCCCGTACTTGCATTAGGAGAAAGCCAGAGTTCTATTTATATTTTCAACACATTTTGGGAGAGATTCATCTAGTGCACCTAAAATAAAAAAAGAAACTTGTCCACAACTAACGGTGTCTAAACAAGTTCCACGCAGGCTATTTCAATGGTGATACATAATTATCAGGATAAAATATGATGTAATTTTTGACAATATCTGTTAGACTATCTTCAGTTATGTTTCTCCACTTATGGAGATAGAAGGTTTCAGACTTGAGAACAGAGTGAAACCATTCGATACAGCCATTATCTGCTATTTCGCCTCTTTTCTGAGAATTCTTACACTCCTGTTTCCAGCGATAAAGGTGGAGCGTTTGACGCCGAAACATTCTAAAATAATAGATACAGCGCACGTTTTCTTATACTCTTCTACTAGCTTGATAAGACTTACTTTGTCGATTCTCTTATCAAGCTCTGATACTTTTTTAGTAATTCTACCTGCAAACGTAACTGTTCCACTTCAGATAACTGTTTCATCCCATTACCATAAGTATATTGTTTCCCCACGGGTTGGTGGAAACGGTACAATTCATCATTCTGATACCATCGCAACCAGTTCTTGGCCTGACTAGCATTTTTGATACTGAGGGTATCCATGATAACTTTATTTGATTTGCCTGCCTTCTTCATTTCGATACAGGCTAACTTAGTTTCTACCGAATATGCTTTTTTGACCATAACAAAACACTCCTGTTTCTAGTTTACCAGATTTCAACAGGAGTGTTTTCTTGTGTCTCATTTTATGGGTGCAGTGCCGACCCTAGGGATTCTTTCGTTCTCATATATACGTCATTAGTATAGGCTAATTTGATTTAAATTCCAAGAGAAATAACATTTTACATAAAAATCAGTGGGTATTTTACAATTTTTCCATATAATATAGCTAAAAAACAACTGGTTTTAAGAATTCTTATCTGAAACATTCGGAAATTCCCCTTAACCGTAGCGGAAAGTTGTTTTCTTCTCCTATTTATAATAGACTATCACTAACATTAGATGAAAAGGTGACTCTATGACTATAAATCAACTGCTTCAAAAGCTGGAGCCTACTAGCCCTATCCTTCAAGCTAACTTTGGAATTGAACGCGAAAGTCTTCGTGTCGATAGACAGGGAAAATTAGCACATACGCCTCACCCTTCCTGCCTAGGAGCTCGAAGTTTCCACCCTTATATTCAAACAGATTTTTGTGAGTTTCAGATGGAACTCATCACACCAGTTGCTAAATCTACCACTGAGGCTCGTCGATTTCTTGGAGCCATTACCGATGTAGCTGGACGTTCCATCAGTAAAGATGAACTTCTCTGGCCCTTGTCCATGCCTCCTCGTATCAACGCCCAAGAAATCCAAGTTGCCCAACTGGAAAATGAATTTGAACGCTATTATCGTAACTACCTGGCCGAAAAATACGGAACTAAACTACAAGCTATCTCAGGTATCCACTATAATATGGAACTAGGGAAAGATTTGGTTGAAGCCCTATTCCAAGAAAGTGACCAGATTGATATAATTGCTTTCAAAAACGCCCTCTATCTTAAGCTGGCTCAGAACTATTTGCGCTATCGTTGGGTGATTACCTATCTCTTTGGTGCTGCACCTGTTGCTGAGCAAGGCTTCTTCGACCAAGAAGTGCCAGAACTCGTGCGTTCCTTCCGAAACAGCGACCATGGTTATGTCAATAAGGAAGAAATACAAGTATCTTTTGCAAGCCTAGAAGACTATGTCTCTGCCATCGAAAACTATATCGAACAAGGTGATTTGATTGCGGAAAAGGAATTTTACTCGGCTGTTCGTTTCCGTGGACAAAAGGTTAATCGCTCCTTCCTTGACAAGGGAATCACCTACCTAGAATTCCGTAACTTCGACCTCAACCCCTTTGAGCGTATCGGTATTAGCCAAACTACCATGGATACCGTACACCTACTCCTTCTAGCCTTCCTCTGGCTGGATGCCCCTGAAAATGTTGATCAGGCTCTGGCTCAAGGTCACGCGCTGAATGAAAAAATTGCCCTCTCTCATCCTTTAGAACCTCTACCTTCTGAAGCTGAAACTCAGAACATTACGACAGCTCTAGACCAACTGGTGCAACATTTTGGGCTTGGTGACTATCATCAAGGTCTGGTCAAACAAGTTAAAGATGCCTTTGCAGATTCCAGTCAGACACTAGCTGCTCAACTTCTTCCTCATATCAAAGACAAGTCCCTTTCTGACTTTGCCCTTGACAAGGCGCTTGCCTATCATGATTACGACTGGACTGCCCACTATGCCCTTAAGGGTTATGAGGAGATGGAACTTTCTACCCAGATGCTGCTCTTTGATGCCATTCAAAAAGGGCTTCATTTTGAAATCCTAGATGAGCAGGATCAATTCCTTAAACTCTGGCATAAAGATCATGTTGAGTACGTCAAAAATGGTAACATGACCTCAAAAGACAACTATGTAGTTCCTCTTGCCATGGCTAATAAAACCGTGACCAAAAAAATCCTGGCTGATGCTGGCTTCCCTGTCCCTGCCGGCGACGAATTTACCAGTCTAGAACAAGGTCTAGCCTACTATCCTCTTATCAAGGGCAAGCAAATTGTGGTTAAACCAAAATCAACCAACTTCGGGCTGGGCATTTCCATTTTCCAAGAGCCTGCCAGCCTTGATAACTATAAGAAAGCTCTCGAGATTGCCTTTGCAGAAGATACAGCTGTTCTTGTTGAAGAATTTATCCCAGGAACCGAATACCGTTTCTTCATTCTGGACGGGCGTTGTGAGTCTGTCCTCCTTCGTGTCGCTGCTAATGTTGTCGGTGATGGCAAACACACCATTCGTGAATTAGTCGCTCAGAAAAATGCCAATCCATTGCGAGGCCGTGACCACCGCTCACCTCTGGAAATCATTAAGCTAGGAGACATCGAACAATTGATGTTGACTCAGCAAGGTTATGCACCTGATGATATTCTCCCAGAAGGGAAAAAGGTCAATCTCCGCCGTAACTCCAACATCTCTACGGGTGGTGACTCTATTGATGTCACTGAGACAATAGATTCCTCTTACCAAGAATTGGCAGCAGCTATGGCAACTAGCATGGGGGCCTGGGCTTGCGGGGTTGACCTCATCATTCCAGATAAAACTCAGCCTGCTAGCAAGGAAAAACCTCATTGCACTTGTATCGAGCTCAACTTCAATCCCGCTATGTATATTCACACCTATTGTGCTGAAGGTCCTGGACAAGCTATCACTCCAAAAATCCTAGACAAGCTTTTTCCAGAAGTTGCCACAAGTCAAACCTAAAACCTCATTCTTAGGAACAAACAAATCACCTTTATCTCGATGATATGATACCTCTTAAGTAGACAAGGTAAATACCTAAAATCTACGACTCTTTGTCAACTGTAGTGGGTTGAAGAAAAGCTAAGCTCGAGAAAGGACAAATTTCGTCCTTTCTTTTTTGATATTCAGAGCGATGAAAATTCGCTTCTTGAAGTTTTCAAAGTTCCGAAAACCAAAGGCGTTGCGTTTGATAAGTTTGATGAGATTATTAGTCGCTTCCAATTTTGCGTTGGAATAGGATAACTGAAGGGCATTGATGATTTTCCCTTTGTCCTTTAGAAATGTTTTAAAGACAGTCTGAAAAAGAGAATGAACCTTCTTTATATTGTCTTCAATGAGTCCAAAAAATTTCTCTGGTTCCTTATTCTGAAAGTGAAAAAGCAAGAGCTGATAGAGATTATAGTGGTATTTCAAGTCTTCTGAATAGCTCAAAAGCTTGTCTAGGATTTCTTTATTGCCTAAATTGTCAAATTAAGTTAGACTTTTCAAGTAACTCAGAAAAACTTGGTAGGGTGATTGAAATAGTTCTAATGGTAATTCATAGACTACCCTCCGTTCAGCTATTCCCCCTTCATCTGTAACAAAAAAATATTTCTCATGATGTCGCCAAATATGTTGTCCATAACCTTTTATTTCCTCAAACTTACTAACTTCTTCCCAGCCTAGTTTACTATATTTCATGAACATTATCCGCTCTTTGTATTAATATTTGGTGATCATCAATACTGATAGGGCACAAAAATTTTGTCTGTAATAATTCTTTAAATAATTGTATCTCTATACTTTTATCATAACATATTCTTAGGTTCATTATCTAATCAATTAATCTATTGTCCATCAATTTTCTTTTTTTAACTCTTTCTCTAATTGTTTTAAGACTACTAAAATTTCGCTTTTATAATCCATAGTTTCATCTATAAATCTTCTTGCTAAACTAAAAAAATTAATGTCACCGATATTTTCTCCTCTTCTTATACACTTAGTTAAGTTATATATATCCTGTATAATTCCCGGGTATAACTTTTGACTTGGATATTCTAAGTCAATTAAATCTTGTAATTTGTCTGTATATTTCATATATTTATTTTTCATAGTTCAAAACATCAACTTGGTACAATTCCTATATTCACTATCCAGTCTAATGGCCATTGATTTGGTAATAATGGAATTCTGTCAATATTTTGGACACATTTTCGGAGCGATTCATTTAGTCCACTTAAAGTAAAAACAGGAACTTGCTTACAACTAATAGTGTATAAACAAATTCCTTACAAGCTATTTCAATGGTGATACATAATCATCTGGAAGTTTACCTCTCCAGTCAATCCACATTTGCTCAGCAATCGGAATTAATCTTTTTAGCTCTTCCTGAGTAAATAATTCTCTAGTTTCAGGTATATCAATTAATGATGTGGGACTCTCTTCTATGAAACGTTTCTCACTAGCCCTCTTTTCTTCTTCCGTCGGTGGCCAAGAATCATGCTTAATCTTCCAAGATATTTCGAGTAGTGATCTCTCTCCACTATCTAATAGAGAGAATAATTCTTGGGGTAAATCATAGACTGCTAACCAAGAAGCCACAGTTCCCTCTTCTAAAACTAAATAATATTTGTCCTCATTTTTCCAGATTGACTTCCCGTATCCTTCTACTTCTTCAAACTGGATAACATCTTCCCATTCTAATTTACTATGTTCCATGTATGCTCTCCGCTCTTTGTACTAATATCTTTCATTACACATTCAGGAATATCTCCTGTTGATCATTGTAACTATCTAGTTGACTGTTATACCAAACCCAGACTGTTAAATGGAATAACTAGAGGAGAGATCTTACAGGATAGAGTTTTTCAACTCTTCCCGCACTTGCATTAAGAGAAGGCCTAGTTTGTTCTTCCCAGTGCCATCTCCCCCATCAGCCCAGTAGGCGTCGTTTCGCGTATGTTCGATGATGTTGGCATCTCCTGTCGCCAGCAATTCCCTTACGATTTCTGGATTTTGGCTAAATTTCATCCGAAGAGCCTGGAGCATTACCTCATCTTTGACCTCTTCCCAATCTGATCTCAAGGGATTTTGACGATTGCGTCCCTCCAAAGCAGCATCCATTGGAGATGCTATCTGACGAATTTTCTCTTGAATTTGGGGTACTAAAAACTTTTGTGCTTGAAAATAATGCTCTGATGTTGGCCAGATTCTGCTACCATCTGAAAAAGGGTAGGGAGCAAAATTGGACATAAAACCATACTCATCATTTACTTTATAAAATTTAATTTCTTTCACCTTTATCCTCGATTCCAAAATCTCCCAATGATTTTTGCTTTTCTTTTAATAACTGTGTCACATAATCAGGCTCTACCTTGAGGAATAGCTTCAAGGTATCATGAATTCGCCAATAATTATCCTCAGGTTTGTCCATAATAGTTGAAAGGAAGTGTTTCAGGTATGGGATGTATTCCGTATAATGTTCCTCGCTAACCAGTCGATATATTTTTGAAATATCATAATATCCAGTCTCAGCCTGTTCGATGATTTTACAAACATAAGGATAAATTCCCCCTCTAGCTATCTTCTCTTCGCCCAAATCATACCGGCTCGCCCAATAATTTACGATATCATATAGAAAAATCCGATTGGTATCATCATAACCATACAGACGATGCGAAATCATCCCTTCTAATTGCCCTTGACTGAACATCTGAGTCAAGACATCAAAGCCTTCTCTAATTCCCCAAATGGTCAACAATCGAGAGGCTTGATAACGTAAATAGTCATCATCACTGTCCAATAATGAAGTCAACTTTTGAATCGTTTCTTCAGGAACATCCTCTAGATCAACATCTTCCAATATATCAGCATAATCAACCCCTTCAGGGACTTTATAAAATAAATTTTCAAATTCTTTATTGTTCATCACTTCTCCATTATTTAAAACTCCGAGCCGTCACTCAAAAACTTACAATAATTACCCAAATATTTAACAAACCGGAGTATCAATATCTTAGATCATCAATCGAGTTCTAATTTTAATGACTTTACATAATTCGATAATATCAGCAAAGGTTACCGTTCCAATAAATAATTAGCAATAATCATTGTTAATTCAGCAATAGTCTCGTTTGTCTGTTTTCTTATTTCAATATCATTATTCCAATAGTAAATGTCAGATAATCCCCCATGTGGTGGAAAAAGGGCTTGATAAATTGTCAATTTATCTCTTAAACTCATTTCTTTATTAGTATTTACATATTCTTTCAAAATATGTAGCTCATCTACTTGTGGACCAATATTTTTAATATTATATTTGTCAATGATAGACAACAAATGATCGATCGCTTCTAAAAAAGTCTCTTTCATACTACTGTTCATCATTAGAAAAACCTCATTAACTAATGCTATTTTTTCATACTACAGTTAAGTTAAATTTCTTTAAACTCACTTTTGTTTAAATCCTATTCTACCAAAATATGCCCATGAATTCATACCAAAACAAAAAAAAGAGCAGCAAACTGAGCTGCTCTCCATTTGGTTTATTTTTCGACCATTCCGCCCTTGATAAGACTGTCTTTCGTTACTGAATAACTGACTGTTTTGTCATCTAGGGGATTAAAGCCTGGGACGATTTCTTTTAATTTATTAAAATCGATTTTTGTGTAATCAATGGTATTGCGGATATAAAAGATTCCGTCTTTGTATTCTGATGTTAGTTCAAATCCATGGCCCATCAGATCTTTGAATTTTTCTTGGCTCTTGGCCACGGCTTCTTTCATGGTTTCAAGAGGGTTCTCACCAGGCACTTTTGAGACGTCGTAATCATCAACTTTTTCTTGTAATAACAAGGTATCTCCCTTGTAATACAAGGTGATAGTTGACTTACCTGCTTCATCACTCGTTTCGAGAACGGTTTTTTGTGCACCTGCTAGTGCATCTTCTTTTTTGCTTTCATCAGTTGATGACTCTTTTGTCTTTTCTTTAGCGGATGATTTGCTTGTTGCTTTACTGGTCGCCTTAGTAGACGATGGACTAGTAGATTTTGTACTCTCTTTTTGTGCGCAACCAGCTAAAAGAAGACCTGCTGTCAAGAAGACGGCTAACATTTTTGTGGTTTTATTCATTTTGAATACCTCACTTTTTATGATGGTTAAGGAAATGACTGACGTTTGAAACGAGTCATTTAGCAAGATCAACTGTCATTTTAAATGTTATTAGAAAAGTCTCAAAAATGATGTCCGCAGTCCCTCCTTATCGATCATTGTAGCCATCTGGGTGGCTGGAATGCCAAGCCCAGGCTGTTTGGATAATGGTTTCGATATTGTCAAATTTAGGTTGCCAACCGAGGATGGCACGCGCCTTCTCAGAGGATGCGATCAGGGTATCTGGATCTCCTGGTCTGCGATCGGCCAGCTCAAGTGGGATCGGATGTCCTGTCACCTTGCGGGCTGCTTCAACGATTTGAAGATTGGAGAATCCTGTCGATGAGCCCAGATTAAAGGCAGTGGATGGGTTGCCATTTCGGAGATATTCCACTGCTAAAAGATGGGCATCTGCCAAGTCAAATGGATGGACGTAGTCCCGAACATTGGTGCCATCTGGTGTCTGGTAGTCATCTCCAAAAATAGAGATCTTCTCGCGTTTGCCTTGGGCCACTTGCAAGACGATTGGCAGGAGATGGGTCTCTGGTCCATGGTCTTCTCCGATGGATCCATCTGGCTTAGCACCTGCTACATTAAAGTAACGAAGGGGCACATACTTGATCCCGTAGGCTTGATCAGCCCAGCGCATAATGGTTTCCATCATGAGCTTGCTTTCCCCGTATGGATTGATTGGTTTTTGTGGAGTGGTTTCAAGAATCGGAATTTCTTCTGGAATGCCGTAAGTGGCAGCAGTTGAAGAAAAGACGATGTAGTGCCCCCCACATTCATGCATGACTTCCAAGAGTTTGACCATGCCTGCTGTATTGTTGTCAAAATATTTTAATGGATCTGCCATGGACTCAGCGACCAGTGAATAGGCCGCAAAGTGGATGACCGCATCGATATCTGCGTGTTCTTTAAACACAGTGCGCATAAAGTCTTTGTCCGCCAGGTCTCCTTGGTAAAAGACGGCATCTGGATGCACCGCTGCACGGTGGCCTGTGACCAGACTATCGACCACGACGACTTTTTCCTGTCCTTCATTGACCAAACGGTCCACCATGTGGGAACCGATGTAACCAGCTCCTCCGAGTACGAGTATTGCCATTTGTTTTCCTTTCGCTTCTTATCTTCTATCTTATTGTACCAAATTTCTGCCGCTTCTCCACACTTAAAGTGTCACAACAAAGCGCCTAAAGGCAGCTTGTCCTTCTGCCGTTCGCTTGTAGACTCCAGCATCTTCCAGCACGCGCGCAAAGATCTGGCCAACCGATTCACGGACAAGGGCTTCTGCCTCTGCTCCATCTGTGATGGCTGGGTTAGTGGCTTTCAAATCATCTGCCCAAGGCTGGTGGTAGGTTGCCACTGTACTCTCACGTCCAATCAAATAGTCTTGAACCTGCTTGAGCTCTTCCTTGAGGCGAGGTGGCAAAATGGCCAAGCCCATGACTTCGATCAGGCCGATATTTTCTTTTTTGATGTGTTGCACATCCGCATGTGGGTGATAAATGCCATCGGGATGCTCTGGTGAGGTTTGGTTGTCACGGAGCACCAAGTCCAATTCATAATGCCCATCACGAATCCGTGCAATGGGGGTAATGGTATGGTGGGGCTGACCGTCGGATGCCGCTAAGACCTGAACAGCTGGATCCGAGTAGCCTCGCCAGGCTGTTAGGATATGGTCTGCCAGGGCAATCAATTGCGCCTTGTCATCTGAATTCAAACGAAGAACTGACATGGGCCAGTTGACAATTCCTACCGATACAGCCTCAAATCCCTTAATGGTAAAGCTTTCCTCCACAGGAGCCAGCTCCATAGGGAAGGTGTGGCGTCCGCCTTGGTAATGGTCATGAGTCAGGATGGATCCCCCTACAATGGGCAGGTCTGCATTGGAGCCCGCAAAATAGCCTGGAAAAGTCTCGACAATGGTCAAGAGTCGCTCAAAGGTCTTGCGACTAATGGCCATGGGAACATGCTGGCTATCGAGGAAAATGCAGTGTTCATTGAAGTAGGCATAAGGGGAATACTGAAAGCCCCAGTCATGACCGTCCATGTCAAAACGGATAATCCGATGATTGGCCCGGGCTGGATGGTCTAGGCGACCTTGATAGCCTTCATTTTCAAAGCACAATTGGCAGGCTGGATAATGACTGGCTTTGGCAAGCTTGGCCGCTGCAATGTCTTTAGGATCTTTTTCAGGTTTTGACAGATTGATGGTGATTTCAAGAGAACCGTAGGGAGTTTGTGTCTCAAAGGCAATATTTTGCGCAATGGCTTTGACCTTGATGTAATCATTGCGCTTAGAGAGGGCATAGAAATCCGCAATCGCGTCTTCCTTGGACTGACGGTAGGTCTCCCAAAAGCGATGGTTGACTTGACTAGGACTAGGGGTGATCCAATCCATCAACTCCGCACCCAAACTGTCTTTTGCGGCCATACTATCCTGGATCTTGCTATTTGCAACAGCGATCTCTACCAGCTGATCTTTAAGTGCGATCAACTCTTCTTTTTGGACTGGTCCGTCTAGCCCTTCTTCTCCAACGCGACTCATGATGCGATTTTTTAGATAAATCCGATCCATCTCTTCGTAGTCACTCGCCGCTATGACGGCTGTGACAAATGCATCCAAAATTCCCTGATTCATTGATTCTCCTTCTTACGTTTTAAATAGTCTCTGACAGCATCCAAATCCTGGAAAACTTGTTCTGCTTTAGTTAAGAAAGACTGTGCTGGTACTTTTAAATCTGGAACACATATGACTGGGATTCCAGCCCGATAGGCTGCTTCAATCCCTGCCTCACTATCCTCTAGTACTAAGCAATTCTCTGGTAAAGCATTCAAATCACTACAAGCCTTTAAAAATATATCTGGGTAAGGTTTACTTCGTTTGACATCTTTTGCAAAAACTAGATGATCAAATAGGGACAGGATCCCATTGCTATCCAAGATCATTCTAGCCCGAGATTCAACACTTGAAGTTGCTAAGGCGATTGGAATGCCCTCTGTTTTCAAAAAAGTAAGTAAATTCTTAGCACCTTTTTTTAAATGAACACCTTGGGCTAAGATTTTAGCTTCCAGTTCATAGACTTTAGCCAAGGTTTGGTCAAAGTTCCAAGGTAAATCATAGGTATCCAAAAACCGTTGAACATTCTCCTCTTCCCTATGTCCACTGTAGTCTCTAGAATAAGTTTCTTCTGTGAAAGGAATTCCAAAATCTCTAAGCAATTCTTGATAAACTTTTAGAGAAATGATTTCAGTATCGGCTAATAAGCCATCTAAATCAAATATTACAGCTTCCATTATTATCACCTAGTCTAAAACTCGTGTCCCTGCCGCAACTTCTGCAATATAAAAGCTAGGCGCATAACCAACGACTTCTTCATAGCGTTTGCCGACAGCTTCTTTAAATGCTTCAACCTTATCTTTGTTTACGAGGGCAATGGCACAACCACCAAAGCCTGCTCCAGTCATACGAGCACCCAAGACGCCTTCTTGTTCCCAGGCTGTATGCACCAAGGTATCTAATTCTAGACCAGTCACTTCGTAGTCATGCTCCAAGGATACGTGGGAAGCATTCATGAGACGGCCAAAGCCTTCCAAATCACCTGCTTCAAGTGCCTTACGAGCTTGGAGGGTCCGTTGGTTTTCAAGTACAGCATGACGAGCCCGTTTGATGCGATTTTCATCCTTGATCAAGTAGCTGTAGGCATCAAAAGACCAGAGATCCAATTCCCCTAAGGTTTGGATATCCAATTTTTCTTGGAGTTCAGAGACGGCGGTTTCACATTCTGAACGACGTTCATTGTATTTTGAATCCGCTAATTCCCGGCGTTTGTTGGTATTCATGATGACTACGACATTGTCTTTGAGGTCCAGCGGTACCAAATCATACTCTAGGGTGTTGGTATCGAGATAAATAGCCCGTTGGTCGGCTCCCATACCGATGGCAAATTGGTCCATGATCCCAGAGTTGACTCCGATGAAGTGATTTTCAGTTTGTTTGCCGATCTTGACCAGATCTAGACGATCTAACTGAAGATCATATAGTTTCTCAGCGATAACGCCAATCAAGAGCTCAAGCGAAGCTGAAGAAGAAAGACCGGATCCATTTGGAATATTGCCGTAGACATAGACGTCCATTCCGCTATCAATAACATGACCCGCTTCTTGCAAGAAATGGAGCACGCCTTTTGGATAGTTGGTCCAGTTGTGCTCTTTTTCAAAGTGGAGATTATCCAGTGGGACTTCAATGATCCCCTTGTCTTCAAAGTTTCCTGAGAAGAAACGCAAGACCTTATCCTCACGCTTTCTTGCCGCTCCGTAGGTACCAAGTGTGATAGCCGCTGGGAAGACATGGCCACCATTATAGTCAGTATGTTCACCAATCAGATTAATCCGTCCTGGTGAGAAGAAAGTGTGGTCAGCCTTTTCCCCAAAGACAGCCTGGAATTTTGCTTGTAAATCTTGAGATGTGATTGTTGTCGTCATGAGAAACTCCTTTAGTTTTGTAAACGTTTTTATACTTGTATTATATCTGATCAGAAGTAAAAGTTCAAGTGTTTTTAGTAAAATTTTATTTAATTTTTATTTTATATTTAAAAAGCCTACAATATAGGTTTTAAACCATATATTATTTCCAACTAAATTGGTATCGTTCGAGTTAATATTAGTAAAACTTTACTAAAAAATCTCAATTGGGAAATCACCCAATTGAGATTCTTAATTCATTAGTTTTTCTTTCTTGGATAGACAAAAGATCCAAGGAAGGTTAAGAGGCTGACACCCATAAGGGAGAGGAGGTTCCCTGTTTGACCGGTTTTTGGCAATACCGATGATGCAGGACTGGCTGAAACACTTGCAGGAACCTGAGCAGTGTCATGTGATACAGAAACCGGAGTGACTTGTGGACCATCAAGAGGGCTCACCTTTTCTTGCTTGCTAACAAGAACCTGTGTTCCAGTGTGACCAACCTCTACTGGTTGTGTCTGATGGGTTGGATCTTGAACTGGTGAAGTTGGATCTTGGGTTTCTGGTGTTGGCAATGGTGCAGGTGCTGGATAGAAGAGACCATGACCAATACGGTAGGCGTACTCTGTTTCCGACATTTTTCCGTCTACAATTTTTGGAATATCAACCGGTAAGGTACCTAGATGTTCTTTGCCATTGAAGATGACTTCCACTCCTGCAGGAATATTAGGACCAAATGCATTGTCTGGTTTGAGGGATTCCGTTGGATCCATTCCCTTATTTCCATAGACTGCCAAAATGGCTTTGGCTGCTGGATAGTTGGCTACATCATAAGGTTTAGAGATAGAAAGGACAGCTGCCTTCTTATGGTTGGTATTGGCATAATTGACGATCTCTGTTGGGATCTTGGTCCGCCAGAAATCTTTATCCAGTTGCCCTTCATAACCGATCTCTGAAATGACTACGATGTGAGTCGCTTTTTCAAGATCTTCTTTTAGACTATCCAGAGTAGATTCTTTAGTGAAGTTCTTGGCCACAAAGGAGGTGTCTTTTGGAAGCACTCCGTCAGCAATTAAGCGACGCATACCCAAATCGAGTCCAGGAACTTCGTTTTCAAAAGCTCCTAAGAGTAAGACATGGTCCCCTGTTTGCACCTTAAATGGCAAGGTATTGTCTTCATTTTTTACAACCGTCACCGCTGCTGCTGCAATCTTACGTTCCAAGTCACGGTTGAGACTAGATCCGACTGCTTCTTCTGCTTTTTCAGCTGTCCGAGCACTTGGATCAAAATTTAGGACCCCACGTTTTTCTTTGAGAGTCAGGATCCGACGAACCGACTCATTTAAGCGCTCTTCTGAAATGTCACCGGTTTTCACGGCATCTACCACTGCATCGACAATGGTATCAATCTTGCTCAAATCGGCTTTACTGCGAAGGGTCGTTGGCATCAAGACTAGGTCAACTCCTGCTTTGATGGCCATTTTCACAGCTTCCACCTCACCGAAGTTCTTGGCAATGGCATCCATTCCCATGGCATCGGAGACAATCACGCCCTTATAGCCGTATTTCTTCCTTACCAAGCCCGTTAAAATATCATCTGAAAGTGTCGCTGGAACATAGATTTTCTCACCCGTTTCTTTTGACACAACCTGATCTTTTTCAATCTGTGGGTATTGGATATGGGCTGTCATCAAGAGGTCTACCCCTTCATCCATAGCTTTTTTGAATGGAAGGAGCTCCAATTTTTCAAGTTCGGCAAGAGATTTATCCACCAATGGGAGACCTGTATGGGAATCGACCGCTGTATCCCCGTGGCCTGGGAAGTGCTTGGCCGCTACAGCGACATTGTAGTCTTGAATCCCTTTCATCATTGGAATTCCTAAGTAAGCAACCCGGTTTGGATCAGATGAGAAAGAACGTAGACCAATGACAGGGTTTTGTGGATTGTTATTGGTATCCAATACAGGTGCGAAATCAACATTCAAACCAAGAGCAGAAAGTTCTCGACCAATAATTTGTCCAGCTTCGGTCGCTAACTTGGGATCATTGGTCGCTCCGATGGCCATATTGCCCGGAAGGGCTGTCCCTGTGCCCAAGCGGTAGACAATGCCCCCTTCTTGGTCGATGGCTAACAAGAGAGGAATCTTCCCGTTATTGGCCTTGTTTTCAATCGCTGCCTTTTGCATATCTTGGGTCAGAGCTAGGGTCTGCTTGGTTTCTTTGACGTTTTCAGCAAAAAGAATGACGCCTCCAAAATCATATTTATCAATCGCATCTGCTACTTCAGCATTGACCTTGGTGAGATCCTGTGGCGACTCCTGACCTGCCTCCTGCCACTTACGGAAGTCCGGCATGATCATTTGCGTAACCTTTTGCTTGAGAGGCATATCTTCAAGCAGTTTTTCCACTTGGGGAGAGGCCGTCTCCGTTGTTGTTTCCGTTGGGGAGGTTGTAGGGGTTACTGCACGGTCTGTTGAAGTTGGCGTTTCGGCCACTTCTCCCTGATTTTCTGTGGTGGTTTCTGGCGTTGGAGAAGCCACCACCTCTTCTACTGTTGCTGCCGGTTCATTGGCTTGATCCGACGCTTGAGCTGTGTCTGCTTTTGCTGTTTGGACGGACAATAGAGCAAAAGCCGCTAATAGGGCCGCAGATGGATACATGATTTTTTTCATAAAGCGACCTCCTTTCTTTCAATAGATATTGTACCATTGTTTTATAGTTTTGTAAACGGTTGCAATATCTGAAATAAAAAATAGGATAAGCGATTTTTCACTTATCCTTTCGTTCATTCATATTTTTTTAAAACTCAATGTCTTGACCATTTTCTGTCACTTGGTAAGTCCCGTCAGCAAGATTGATTCGGGCTACTGCTGTGGCGGTCTGGTCTTTGTTTTGGCGCGTGATGACAATGGTATGTTCATCTGGTGTTTCCACTTCAATGCTTCCTTCTAGGTCAAAAGCTTGCGAGTTGTTCCGGAAACTAAAGAGCTTGAGAAGGGATTTCACAACTGGACGCTCTACTTCTTGAGCAATTTCTTCATTGCTGTAGTAATGACGGTTGATATTGCGGCCTTCTTTGGTGTTTTCTAAGAGTTCCAAATCATTCTTCCCAGCTAGGAATCCAACATAATACACTTGTGGAATACCTGGCGCAAATGCTTGAATCAAGCGGGCTAGGAAGTACTTGCTATCGTCATCTCCAAGCGCTGAATAGTAGGTCGAATTGATTTGGTAGATGTCCAAGTTGTTATACTCTGCTGTTGAATATTTGCGTTTCACATTTGCTCCTACCTTGTAGAGCTCATTTGATGCATAGTCAATTTCTTCATCTGTCAAGATATCCTTGACATCAACCACCCCAATCCCGTCATGGGTATCGAGTGTCGTGAATTGCTTCATCGGACTCATCTTCAACCACTTAGCAAGGCGCTCCACTTTTGAGCTATAGAGGGTATAGAGGGTCACCATTGGAAGGGCAAAGTCATAGACATAATAGTCGTGATCGGCAATCTTAAATTGAATGGAATAGTGCTCATGAATCTCTGGAAGAAGCTCAGCACCGTAGCCTGCTGCCATATCGCGCACCTTATCCAACAAATCCCAAATGTCTGGCTCAACGAAGAAATCATTGGTGTCCAATTTCTTCACCGCATAGGCAAAGGCGTCCAAACGAATGAGGTCACAGCCATTGCTTGCCAGGTGTTCGATAGTCTTGCGAATAAAGTCCATGGTCACTTCCTTGGTCACGTCCAGGTCAATCTGCTCTTCCCCGAAGGTATTCCAGAGATGCTCAGTTGTCCCATCCGCAAAGGTAATTTCTTGCTTGGGAGCTCGATCTTTGCGCTTATAAATCAAGTCTACGTCTGCTTGAGTAGGACGATTCTCCGGCCAGAACTTGTCCCAGTTGAGAAAGAGATCCTTGTAAGCACTTTGGTCATGCTTCGCTTGATAATCTTTGTAGTATTTAGACTGACGGGAAATGTGATTGATCATAAAGTCAAACATGAGATAATACTTGTCCCCCAGGCGTTTAACATCTTCCCAATCCCCAAAGGCTGGATCCACTTGATCATAGTCTACAGGCGCAAATCCACGGTCACCAGTTGATGGGAAAAATGGCAAGAGGTGTACTCCACCTACTGCATCTCCAAAGTGCTTCTCCAGATTTTCATAGAGATCCTTAAGGTTATTTCCTAAGCTATCTGAGTAAGTAATTAACATGGTTTTATTTTGAATTGGCATAATGGTTTCCTTTTCTTTTTTGAAAGCCAAGTCTTAGGAGACCTGGCTTTCTTGAGTTTTTCTATTTTAGAATTGCTTCCTAGGATACGATTGAAATCAGCAAGCTGAATCGTCCCTTTGTGTACAGAATTGAACACGGGACTAATTTCTTAGGAAAAAAGATAAATCTCCTTGTGTGCAAGCACACTACGTCGATTTCCTATATTTCCACAGCCGTTACTACTTCAGTAGTCTACGGATGTGGATGCCCTAGGGTACTACAGAAATTTTCAGCAAGCTGAATCGTCCCTTTGTTTCTAGAATTGAACACACCCTAAGCTCTGTGTGAAAAAGATGAATCCTCCAAGAAGCCAAGGCTTCTTATTCAGATTCCCTATTTTCACTGTGAGCTTTTAACGGGCTTTGTATCTTATTATTTCACTGCGCCGTTGCTCATTCCTGCGATGATATGGCGTTGGAAGAAGAGATAGACAATGGTGATACTGATAATGCCGACAACGTATGAGGCAAAGCTTGGTCCGTAGTCGTTGAAATATTGGCCTGCGTAGTTGTATTGGAACAATGGCAGAGTCCACATTTTGGAATCCCGGTTCAAGACAAGGAGTGGCAACATGAAATCATTCCAGAACCAAAGGGCATTGATGATCATGGTTGTTGCATGCATGGGTTTCATCATTGGGAAGATGATGCGGAAATAGGTTGTAAATTTATTAGCCCCATCGATCTCTGCTGCTTCATCCAGACTTTCTGGGATCGAGATTTTGATATAGCCCACATAGAGGAAGAGGGTCTGTGGAATCGCATAGGTCAAGTAGAGCAAGATCAAACCAAAGGTATTAGCCAAACCGAGTTTACTCATCATAACCGTAATCGGAATCATGATGACTTGGAAAGGTACGAAGATTCCGAGGATTAAGAGGGTATACATGATAGTAAAGGCTTTTCTTTTACTCATATTGCGAGCGATGGAGTAGGCCGCCATGGGGATAAAGATCATTACTGCAAGTAAAGACAAGACAGTGATGACGACAGAGTTCCAGTAATAGCCTCCGATTCCATCAGCCAAGAGTCGACTAAAATTGTCCAATGTGAAATTCGTCGGGAATCCAAAGAAATTGTCTACGATATCCTTGGTGGGTTTGAAGGAACTAAAGAGGGTGGCAAGGAGTGGCACTAAAATCAGAACCGATCCTAGAATCAATAGAATGTATTTGCCAATCAAGGCTTTTCTTTCATCTTGTTTCATCGTGCTTCTCCTCTTAAATTTCAAATTTCTTAGATACTCTCAATTGGATGATTGAAATCACTACAATCAAGAAGAACAAGATTACGGCAATGGCATTGGCATAACCGAATTGGTTGTTTTTAAAGGCATAGTTATAAACCAAGAGCCCAAGTGAGGTTGTGGCATTGTTTGGACCACCACCAGTCATGGCAAAGACTTGGTCAAAGGCGGTTAGCCCACCTTTTAGGGCTAGGATAAAGACCATAGAGACACTTGGTAGCAAGTAAGGCAATTCAATATTCCAGAAGACTTGCTTGCTAGTCGCGCCATCGATCTTCGCAGCTTCTGTAATCTCAGTTGGGATGGATTGCAGACCTGCTAGGAAGATAATGATAGGCATAGCCACCCCTTGCCATAGAAGGACAAAGACAGCCGCAAAGATTGCTCCCCACTTAGTCCCTAAAAGACTGGTTTGGAGGAACTCAATATGAAGGGCATTCCCAATCGCTGGAAGACCGTAGTTGAAGACTTGCTTGAAGATCAAAGCTACTGTCAAACCAGACAAAACAGCTGGGAAGAAGAACCATGCACGGAAGAAGGTCTGACCTTTGATTTTAGAGTTCAAGACACGCGCAATGAAGATCCCAAGGGCAATCTCACCAACCACCATGGCAATGGTGATGATCGCGGTAAATCCAATCGCATTCATGAATTTTGGATCCATGAAGAGGAGTTTAAAGTTGTTTAAGCCGACAAACTTGTAGTTATACGTCAAACCTGTCCAGTTGGTAAAACTGTAAAAGGCTCCTTGGAACATCGGCACATAGAAGAAAATTGCTTGTAACAAGAGGGGAATGACCACAAAAGCCCATGCCCAATATTTTTGTAATACTTTTTTCATAGTCTCTCTACTCCTAATCCACATCCGCTTTCATCGGGTTAAAGAAGGCATTCAAATCATTGACCATTCCTTGTTTATCACCTGTCAAGACATAGTTCATGGTCAAGGTATGGAAGTCTGCTTCACTGGTCCAGTATTGTTGCAACCAGACCAAGTGACGATCCGTAAAGGCATATTTGGTCATCCCAGCAAGCGGTGAATCCTCTCCTGCTTGTTTGACCCCTTCGATCGCTGTTGGAGATCCGTCCACGTCGTAGTATTTTTGCATGACTTCTGGACGGGTCATGTATTCCACAAAGGCATTGGCTTCTTTTGAATGTTTGGTAGTAGCTGAGATAGACCATGCCAAGTCACCTGCACCAACGGTTAAGCTTTGTCCTTTTTCTTTTCCTGGAATCATGAAGGTTCCAATCTTAAATTTCGGTTTTTGTTCATTAATCGCTGTAACCGCCCAAGATCCATTTGGTGTCATGAGGACATCTCCACGCGCGAAGGCTCCGATAACGTCTGTATAGCCAGCGCCTTCCCAGTTCTTTTGCTTCGAACCTTTAATGCGAAGAATATCCATCACCTTGATGTCATCTTTCATAATCGGATCAGTCAATTTAATAGCATTTGGTTGAGAATAACGAAGGTATTGATTGGCTTCTTTTCCTCCACCTGCTGCTGTCGCAAAGGCTAATTGATTGTAACCATTGAGTGTCCAAGCATCTGCACCTGCAATTCCAAATGGTGTTTGTCCTTTAGCAACGATGTCTTTGACTAACTGTTCAAATTCATCCCAGGTTTCAGGAACCTTCAAGCCCAGTTCTTCGAATTTATCTTTGTTGTAGTAAATTCCATAAGCATTGGCTGTAAAGGGAACGTTGTAGACTTTTCCGTTCACGGCATATTTTTCAGCATAGCCATTTTTCACGCGTTTCAGATAGTCTTTATTCGACAAATCTTCGAAGACACCTGCTTTTGCCCATTCTTGTAGTTCGATGGACTGTGGGTATATATTAACCACATCTGGTACATCTCCTGCGAGGACACGTGTTTTCAATACTTCACCACCGTTCGGTACATTGACAACTTTGACCTTGACCTTTGGGTTTTCCTTTTCAAAATCACGAGCGATTTCTTCCAAAGTTTTAGTCATTTCTTTTTTCTGGTTGAAATACTCGATGGTCACTGTGCCATCCGCCGATTTACCTTCGTTGGAGCAAGCACCAAGCCCAAACAAGGCTAAGCCTGTTGTCGCAAGAAGTCCGATTTTTTTATACCATTTCATTTGGCTGTCTCCTTTTATTTTTTGACAAAAACATATTGTTTAGTGAGGAAATCTCCCTGAGGAAGAATGACGGTTAAGCCAGCATACATGAGCTCAGCTCCTGAATAGACTTGGTCCGTCCCTTTTAAGCTATAGAGCGCATCTTCTTCCAATCCTTTGAGTTTCAGGGTCGGCTCGATCTCCTCAACCGTTGATAAGACTCGTACATAAGTTACAACTGTGCGGTCTTGATAAGTAAACTGGACGGCTGCTTGATTGCTACCATGGCTTGGATTGATCAAGCGGTAGTGTTTTCCGAATTGAACAAGTGGTCGAATCGTTTTGTAATGAGCGACTTGAGCTGCGATCTTATCCAACTCTTCTTGCGGAAGACTGGTTAGATCCAATTCATAGCCCAGATTTCCCATCATAGCTACATGACCTCGCGTTTCAAGCGGTGTCATCCTTCCCATCTGGTGATTTGGAACCGCTGATACATGAGCCCCCATAGAAATGGTAGGATAGAGGTAGCTAGAACCATACTGGATCGGAAGTCTGGCAATGGCATCCGTATTATCACTTGCCCAGACCTGCGGGAAGTAACGCATCATACCAAGGTCATTGCGACCACCACCACCGGAGCAAGACTCAAAGAGGATGTTGTCGTACTTCTCCGTCAAGTACGAAACCACTTCATAGAGACCTAAGATATAAGCATGGGATTGCATCTTAGTTTCCAGGTAGGTTTTCCCATTTCCAAGCTTGGTGATATTGCGGTTCATATCCCATTTGATATAGTCGATCTCATGGTTTCCAAGCAAGTCATCCAAGACCTGCTTGATATAAGCTACTACTTCTTTATTTGCGAAATCAAGCACCAGTTGATTCCGTGAATAGGTGTGTTCATAGCCTGGGACTTGAATAGCCCAGTCCGGATGAGCCCGGTAGAGGTCGCTATCAACAGAAATCATTTCGGGCTCCACCCAAAGGCCAAATTGAAGTCCCTTGTCGTGGATGCCTTGGATCAATTCTGCTAGACTTCCACCTAATTTTTCTTCATTGACAGTCCAATCACCGAGGGCCCGATTGTCATCATAACGATTGCCAAACCAGCCATCATCAAGAACAAAGAGTTCGATCCCCACTTTTTGAGCCTCGTCTGCTAGCTCCAATAATTTGTCTTTCTTGAAATCAAAGTAGGTCGCTTCCCAGTTGTTGATAAGAATTGGACGTTCTTTATGAGCAAAGGGGCTAGGAATGATATGGTTTTGGACAAATGCTTGACTCTCTTGACTGAGACCGGTCAAGCCCTCATGGGAGTATGTGATCATGGCCACTGGCGTATCAAAGCTCTGATTTGGTTCCAATTCCCAAGCGAAGTTTTCTGGATTGATCCCCAATCCAACCCGAACTTCATTGAGTTGATTCTTTTGAACAAATCCTTCAAAATTTCCACTGTAGAGCAGTTGGAAGGCCAGAGCAGAGCCCGCATCTTCTGTCACTTCATGATCGGCAAGAATGAGGGCTGGAGTCTGGGCATGTCCAGAAGCACCACGGTTGGAGCTGATGGAGAAGATTCCTTGCTCCACTTGCTGACGGCGAACTGTTTTTTCTCTCGCATAAGCTCCTTGCAGAGTGATGATATCGTAATCACTGGCTGGCAGATCGGCCAACACACTGAGAGCCTTGTGGATCACAACCTTTTCATCACTCAAGTTTTCAATCTTTGAGAAGCTAGTGATGGTTGCCCGATCCTCGTAGGCGGTGTAGTAGAGGGTCAAACGCAAGGCCGCTTGATCATCTTCAAAGACCAAGGCCAAGGTTTCAGCACTATCTACTGTATGTGAATTGGGAAGACCAGTTGCCTCGACACTGCCAGAGTAGATATTAGCTCCAACATAGAGGAAATCCGTCACTTCTGTAGCACCGTGTTGGATCTGAATAGACGGTTTTCGAAAATCTCCTAGTCCGTGCTGGCCCAAGACCTGTCGCTGGGTATCTAGACTAAAAGTTCGATTGTCAGGTGTTGGATTTCCAGCGAAAGCATGGTCCTTCTCATGCACGGTATTGGAAAAATGATAAGACGGGATCGGACGTCCCAGATGCTTGAGCATCAGGTAGCCATCTCGATTTTCAAGGATGAGGCTCAGTCCCTTACTTTCTACATAGAACAAATTTTGTTCGATACGAATTGCCATATCTTCCTCCATTGGACCCTAAAAATATCACTATGTATTTTTATATTCAGTTCCAATATTTTTCTTTTTTCACATGTCTTTATTTTAAATGTTGTAAACGCTTTCGAAAATGGAATTTTGTTGGGCTTATATGGTAAAATGTTAGGTAGGAGGTTTACCTATGTTAGTCTTTTCAGAATACCAAACCGACACCATTGATATAGCCCTTGATTTTTACGGCTACGAAGATTGCCCCAAGAATTATGAAATTGGTCCTAGCTTTCGAGACAATTTTGTTCTGCATTTTATCACCAAGGGAAAAGGTGTCTTTCACATCAATAAAAATGAAATCCATTTAGAAGCCGGGGATCTCTTCCTTCTCCCTAAAAATATGGTGACCTACTACCAGGCAGACGCGGAAGATCCTTGGTCCTACTACTGGATTGGGATTAGTGGCACCAAGGTGAGTGATTTCATGCGCTTTTCAACCATACATGCCAAAGGTTTTCTAAAGAAAACAGAGGTGGACACAGAGCGGATCGGGCTGTTTATGGAGCAGCTTGTCCACAAGGCAGAGGACTCTAAGATGACCTCGCACTACCAACTCCACCTTCTCTCTCAGATCTATGAACTGCTATTTCTTATCAGTGAAGTGGCTCCCGATATCCATCGGAGCCATCCATCTCCCACCTATCAGCTCTATCTGACCTGCAAGCATATGATTGAGACGCATTACAATAAAGATCATCTAAGTATTCAAGAGATCGCCGATGACCTCAATGTCCATCGGTCTTACCTAACAACTGTTTTTAAGGAGTTTCACCAGATCTCTCCCAAAGAATTCCTGCACTCAGTCCGCATGCAGCGTGCCCAGCAGTTACTGACCAATACAGACGAGAGCATCAAGATCGTGGCTTACTCTGTTGGCTTTTCAGATCCCCTCTATTTTTCAAAGGCCTTTAAGGCCTATAGCCACCTAACTCCTAGCCAATATCGCAACAAACATAAAATTTAGTAAAATTTTATTTCTTTTTACTAATTTTTAGAGTATACTGGAAGTAGAAATCAATAAAGGATGAACTATGGCAACGATTAAAGACATTGCGGAAAAAGCAGGCGTTTCTCAGGCAACGGTCTCTCGCGTCCTCAACCAGGATGCGACCTTATCGGTTGGTGAAGACACGCGCAGTCGGATTCTTCGCATCGCTGAGGACCTGCATTACCAAAAGAAAAGCCGCAAAACAGCGCCTCAACCAGTCGAAGATTCTCATAAAATCGTCATCTTTGAATGGTACACGCGCGAAGAAGAATTAGAGGACCTCTACTACTATGCCATTCGGATGGGCTTGGAGAAACAAGCCCAGGAATTAGGCTATGAGATCTTTCGTATCTTTAACAAGGACGATTGGTCTTTGATTCAGGAGGCAGACGGCATTATTGCTCTTGGGAAATTCAGTCCCAAGACCATTCAAGATCTAGAAAGCTACGGCAAACCCCTGATCTTTGTCGATAGCAATACCCTCTATCTGGGGCATTCTTGCGTGACGACAGATTTAGAAGATTCTGTTATCACCGCTCTCGAGCATTTCCTTGAGCATCATCACAAGGAGATCGGACTCTTGGTTGGGCAAGAAGAGACCGCAGATGCGACACCGCTTCAGATGGATCCTCGTCAACGAATCTTTCAACAGTTTCTCACGGAAAAAGGGCTTTATGAGGAGCGCTTTGTCGCTGTCGGTCAGTTCTCAACTGAGTCAGGCTATCAGATGATGGAGCAGCTGATTCAAGCACTGGGCGACGACTTGCCAACTGCCTTTTTCATGGCCAGTGATGCCATAGCTGTTGGGGCCCTTCGGTCCCTTCAGGAGCACCAAATCGCAGTACCTGATCGCGTCAGTCTCATTTCCTTCAATGATACCTCGATTGCTAAGTATGTCTTTCCGGCCCTCTCTACAGTGACCGTATACACAGAAGAAATGGGCAAGCAAGCCATTCAGCTGTTGCGGCAAACCTTTCAAGGGAGTCAATCAAGTGTTCCCTGCATGGTCAAATTAGCCACCAAACTGACGATTCGAGACAGCAGTCGCTAGGAGGTCTTAGTCTTATGAAAACACACGAAATCCTCTTTCAAACCCTTTCTCAGGCAGATGATTACGTCAACGGGGAACAGTTGGCAAAAGAATTAGGTGTTTCTCGCACCTCCATCTGGAAAGCTATTCAGCGCCTGGAAAAAGATGGGGTCGTCATCGAATCCCTAAAAAAGAAGGGTTATAGACTGGTCTCAGGCGATATTCTGCTTCCTGAAGTCATCGCAAACAATACCCAGTTGACCGTTACTTTGAATGAAGAATGTCATTCTACCCAATTGGACGCAAAATTAGGCATGGAAGCCCATAAAGAGGGCAGGGCTCTCTACCTGGCCAAATCCCAATCTGCTGGAAAGGGCCGCTTTGGTCGCGACTACTACTCTCCCGATCAAGGCGGCATCTATATGTCTCTTCATCTCAAGCCCCAACTCCCACCTGCGGAGCTCCCCCCTTATACCCTCATGGTCGCAGGAGCCATCTATAAGGCTATTAAAAATCTGACCCTGATCGATGTCGATATCAAATGGGTCAATGATATTTACTATCGCCATAAAAAAATTGGGGGAATCCTAACCGAAGCTATCACATCCATCGAGACTGGCCTTGTCACGGATGTCATTATCGGAGTCGGTCTCAATTTGGCTATCTCTACTTTTCCAGATGAGCTAGAAAGTAAGGCTGGTTCCTTATTTGAAGGCCCTTGTCCCATCACCCGCAATGACCTCATCAGCGAGATTTGGAGAGAATTTCTTCATAGGGATATCGATGAACTGGTCTACCTCTACAAAGAGCGCTCCCTGGTCTTAGGACGAACTGTCACCTTTGAGCAGAACCAGCAGACCTATCAGGGCCTCGCCAAAGACATCTCCGATACCGGCCAACTCTTGGTCCAGTTAGAAAATCAAGAAGAAATCTGGCTCAATAGTGGCGAAATTTCCCTCAAGCAGTGGAATCTATAAAACAGAGCTCACAACTCAAAAAAGAGTCTGGGACAAAACACTGTCTCAGACTCTTTTGTGTGAAGATATATCAAAACTTTTTAAACCAATTCTTGATATACTCTAAGCATATATCCAGTAAGAATTTGATAAATAATAATACAATTCCAATCTTCACAAACATGTAATATTTAAATGTGTCATCAAATTCATGCACACGGATCGGAAAGGTGAAGATATTAGACGGATTGATAAGAAAATATAGTGAGATACAAATAGATAAAACCAACGCCACTATAAAAATTTTTTTATGTATTTGCATTTTTTACCTTTTCCTTTCTTGTTTTCCAACATTAAATACCAATTACCAATTTTATATAGCCTGATTAATTCTTTCATTCCCCTTTCTACCAGGCTATTTTATAGTTCTTACACCTTCATCATATACAAATTTCAAAATAATACAAGTCTGTTTTTCTAATTATTTTTTTGATATAATAATAAAGTTTGAATGTTAAACAAAAAACTCAGTAACTATCCCAACAAACTCTATAAAATTAACTTTTTAGATAGCACCATGATATATTTAAGCTACTAAACAGTTCAATTCAGTAGGTTTTTTGCCCCATTTTTAAATCATGATATTGAAAACACCTAAAAGCACCTTCCGAAATTCATTTATATTTCAATATTTTTAATTACTCTCAATATGAAAACTCCTTTCCAAATCCATACAGGGGACATCTAAATCAACAGGAAAAAGCCTTGGTAACCAAGGCTTTTTTGCTTGTCATTTTGTTTTTTGTACCAAATAATTATAAAAGTTTTCTAACGTTATCAAATTCTTCATTTAGTTTCTCTTGTAGTGTATGACCATATACTGCTCTTCTTCTATAGCCTGAGACCCTTTTGATGAAAATTAATCCGCAGAAAAAGTAAATGCTTCTAGTAAAACATTATCTGCTCATACTGCTTTATTACATTCTTGGGTATGTAATAAAACCAGCACAATCAAGAAGAGATTAATAATTAGTAATGCAAGTATTTTATTATGTTTGATTTCCATAACTATTTTATGGTCGGTCGCCTTCTTCTTATCAAAAGGTTTTGAAAAATAAAATTGTCAATATACTAATAACTAAATTTAAAGAGAGTTTTTCAACTCTCTTATTTTCTTATCTCACATAAATATTTCACATGTCCAGGCTCATCAGATTCATTTTTCTCAATAGCATACGCCACATTTGTATCCTTATTGAGAAATAGTATCATAGAATATGGTGCCATGAAGCTTGCTTTCTCTTCTAAAAACCAAGAATCAAAACACTGGTCTCCTTCGTACAACACAATTCTTTCATAGTCATCTACATCTTCACTTCCTGAAAGGCGTGCTCTTACTTCAAAATTAGCGCTAGGCTCTTTTCTTAAAAGATCACCAATCCAATATGTAGCTTGTTGAAGTGAATAGAAATCAGCAATTCCCCAACGGAAATAATCTCCCATTTTTTCTTCTACAAATTCAAAATCTTCAGTGGTGTCCATATCTCTAAAACTTGTTATTCTCATCTAGTAATCTCACTTTCTATTTATACAACTTGTTCTATTTTATAAGTAACAGTAAGCAACAAGGCTAGCTTATTATTTAAAGGATATTTCTTAGTTGTAGTAATTTAATTCAATTCCTTATATAAATTTATTATAGCAAATTTATATAGTTTTGTCAAATTCGTAGGATTTGGTACACTAGGAAAACTGAGAATCAATTCATAACCAAGAAAGACTATAATATAAAAACGCTCAATCCCTTTGTATAGGATAAGCGTTAAATGACAAGAGCAAAAGAAAAGATTAATTATTGTGGTCAATTTTCATCTAAATCCTTCAGTGCCTTCTTATAAGCCTCACTATCTTTCTTATAATAATCACGCTCTACACCAGAAATATCTACAGTAAAGACACCATCTTCGTATATATAACTTGTTGTACGGTTTAACATTTGCGAGCCCATTAACTCAATTGTTTCATTCTTTCGATCAATTACAAAGTTGTCAGCAACACTACTATCAAGTATCCCTTTATTTCCTGAGATAGTAAATGCTCGTTCATTTCTAGATTCACTAACCCAATAATATTCCCCATCCAAAGTCTGATTTCTTTGATTAGAGCATGAAATTAAAGGCATACTCAAAATCGTTAAAAATAGTAGAATCAATAGTTTATCCAATGTAATACCTCCTTAATTGTTTATGTTATAACAAAATACCATTACAGGAATACTACGAAAATATCTATGATAACAGCAATTTTTAAAGATGTCTGTTACAATAGCAAATTAATCTCACAAAATCAAAAACGCACTCTATTCTCCATAGTGGAGCTAATTAGAATGCGTCATTAGGGACTAAAAGATGACTATTAACAATTATTTATCGTCACCTTTAATCATATTTTTAACGCCTTCGATTGCTCCTTCAACAGCATCTTTTGCGTCTTCTGCGACTTCTTTAACTTTAGAAACTACTTTTTCAGCAGCCCCTTCTTTTTCTGTTTTCTTGTCGCCAGTCAATTTACCGAATCCTTCTTTGACTGTACCTTTTGCTTGATTGATTTTTTCTTCTGTAGACATACTATTACCTCCATCTGTAATATATTTTATTTTATATCAAAAGAAAATCGATTTTTCGCTTAAATCTTATGCTAAGTGTGCCATCATTCAGTTAAATTGAAATAGTGCTTTACTTAGGTTTATTTGATTATATCGGCTTATAGCCTATATAATCTTATTGTAAAAGTTAATATGAACAGAACTAAAAATTGTATAGAGTATGTTGATCTAACACGAAAAATCGATTATACTTATGACTTATTTGTCATCACGATTAAATAAATTCTTTATATCTTTGATTGCGCCTTAAACAGCATCTTTTACTTAGTTGCCTTTTTCTTCTGTAATTTTGAAATAACGAATCTTTTCAAAACTACAATCAAATCATAATCTTTTCCTGTTATAAAGATTATGATCTATTTTTGAAAAAAGAAATTTATTCCTTCTTCCCTAAGAAGAATGAAACGACACAAATAACAATGACAGCTCCCGCAATTGAAGGAAGCAATGCCATACCTGCCAAAGATGGTCCCCAAGTACCCAAAAGAGATTGTCCAACTGATGAACCAATTAAACCTGCTAAAACATTAGCAATGATACCCATTGAACCACCCTTTTTTGTGATTCCTCCTGCAATGAGACCAATAAGACCTCCTACAATAATAGACCAAAGCATAATAGGACTCCTTTCTATCTCAAAGAAACACTATTTAAATCATATTCAATAAGCAAGTATGATGAATATAACATTTTTGTATTTTAATTTTTTAACTAAAAGTCTCTTATTGAATAAAAAATTAAAGCGCTTACTTTTCTAGGGATAATATAATTATAGACTATTTTTTATATGGAGTCAACTAAAATACTTGACTTTTTTAAAATTGTTTAAATATATTAAATTATAAAACAAAATACCTAAATAGTATTATTGTTTGTGATAAACAAATAGAAAATATATGTTGAATCATTCTATTGTATATTGATTTATATATATTTTTCTGCTTTTAAATTATGTCTTATCTCACTTTATTTTTTATAGTTATTTACATTTGTTTAATGTATAAAATAAATACAAAGTGTGTGTTTCGTTAATTTTTAAAGAAAAGCAGAAATGTAGCTAATTGCTTATATCATTAAAAGATTTTTTTAGATTCTCAACATATCTGTATAGTAACAACCTCTTAAAAATTTGATCAAAAAGCACCCCATCTTCTATAGTAGATATAAAAACTATAGAATTTAGGGTGCTTTTTTAGGATAGACTAGTTTTGATTGAATGATAACAAATAACTATTATTTGTCGTCACCTTTAATCATATTTTTAACGCCTTCGATTGCTCCTTCAACAGCATCCTTTGCGTCTTCGGCAACTTCTTTAACTTTAGAAATTACTTTTTCAGCAGTTCCTTCTTTTTCTGTTTTTTCATCGCCAGTTAGTTCACCAACTTTTTCTTTTACAGCACCTTTTGCTTGGTTTAATTTTTCTTCAGTTGACATAGTCTTGCCTCCGTTATAATTTATTTATTCTATGAATAATTTTTACTCGAATTAAATCTGATCGTCATTTAACCTATTAGTTGGCTTATGACCATTTACCATCTTTTATCTTGACAACTATTTGTCGTCACCTTTAATCATATTTTTAACGCCTTCGATTGCTCCTTCAACAGCATCTTTTGCGTCTTCTGCTACTTCTTTAACTTTAGAAACTACTTTTTCAGCAGCCCCTTCTTTTTCTGTTTTCTTATCGCCAGTCAATTTACCGAATCCTTCTTTGACTGCTCCTTTTGCTTGGTTTACTTTTTCTTCTGTAGACATGGTCTTACCTCCGTTTGTATATGTTTTTATATATCCAAATTCAAATTAATGAACACGTGGTTTTTCATTTGATGAAGAGTCAGTTACAGCTTCTACGCCTTCACCAACTTTTTCTTTAACTGCTGAGAATCCATTTCCTAAACCTGTTTTAACATTTTCAAACTGTTCAGATGCGAATTCACCTGTTGATTCAACAACTCCAGTCACACGATCTTGCAAGCTTACTGAGTCAGCTTCATGTTGTTCTTTTGTTTTAATATCAACAACATTCACATTCACTTCAACAACTTCCAAGTCAGTCATCTTAGAAACTTGTGATACAACTACATCTTTAATGTGTTTGTATATTTCAGGAACATTCTTTTGATATTCAACCACGACATTCAAGTCGACAGCAACTTGTTCTTTTCCAACTTCAACGTTTACTCCGTTAGCAACATTGTCAGTGTTGATAATCTTATCAGTTAGATTAGAGAAAAATCCTCCGTCAACAGCCAACAAGCCATTTACTTTTTCTAAAGAAAGTCCGATAATTTTTTGAATGACTTTGTCTTCGTAAGTCAATTCACCCTTCACTTCTTCTGATTTTACATTAGTTTGTTTAACATCTTCTGCTTTCGCATTAGTTTCTTTGATATTTTTTTCGTTTGACATATGAAACTCCTTTTATTTAAATAAATTTTTCTGTTGTAAATAATATCCAACTCCAGCTCCTAAGACGGCGAAGATTAAAACAAATAATGTTTTAAAGAAACCATAGGAGAGAATGAGGCAAGCTAAAATAATACCTGCTAACCCAGACAGGAGTGGATACTGGTATTTTTTAAACCATTCCATTTTTTATTTCCTTACTTTACACGACTCACAGTTTTTTTAGTTGGTTTTTTAGGCTTATAATCTTTTACAGAAACATCAAGCTTAACACCATGGTTTAGTCCAAAAAACTGTGTTAATCCATTACCGATTTCATCTTTTATAGACTGGGTTCTTTTAATAATATTATCTGAAGGAAGAATTTCTCCTTCTACGTAAACTAAACATTTATTTTTCCGACTATTTACACGAACTTTAGGGTTCTTAATGAAGTTATTTTCATTAACCACACTACGAACAAATCCTTCAATAGCAGAACTTTTTAGTTTTAGTTCACCACCAGCATTTTCTAACTCTATTTCTAAATGTTGTTTAGGATAAAAAACTATCACTAACATAGATAATAAAATTAAAATTGAAAGAACTAAAGTACCCCAAAAAATGTATCTAGAAAGATAATATCCTAAAAAAGAAATCCTCTTCCAATTAATCAAATGGAGCTCTAAACCGCTAACTTTATGATAATCTAGCAAAATAGGAATCAAAATTGTCAAGATTAAAATACAAAATATAAGAGAAAGTATTTTCTTAGATTTTGACATATTGAATCCTTTCACGAATACAATCAAATCATAACCTTGCCCTGTCTTAAAGATTATGATTTATTCTTGAAAAAGAACTTTATTCTTTTTTCCCTAAGAAGAATGAAACGACACAAACAACAATGACAGCTCCCGCAATTGAAGGAAGCAATGCCATGCCTGCTAAAGATGGGCCCCAAGTGCCCAAAAGGGATTGTCCAACTGATGAACCAATTAAACCTGCTAAAACATTAGCAATGATACCCATTGAACCACCTTTTTTAGTAATTCCTCCTGCAATGAGACCAATAAGGCCTCCTACAATAATAGACCATAGCATAATGGGCCACCTTTCTAAATCAAAGAATATTTATTTAAATATTATCTATCTCCATTGATTAATAATATTATCAATTTGAATTGATAAAATAAATAGTAGAATTTTAGCTAAAATCTTATTTTGGATATTTTTTCCAAAATATTTTTCTATGATTGGTATAACTATAAACCTTTACCCAAACAAAGTCAACTAAAATGCTTGGGTATTTTTAAAAAGCATAAATATTCTTATTCGACAACAAACCTTTATATAGTAAGATTGTTTTCGTTTTCACAACATTTTAATTTATGCTAATTTTTATACTCATTTGTTTATATTCCTATAAAAGCGTGTTTAGTCTTGTTTGTTTTCTATATTATTTGTTCTATCTCGATCACTAATAAAATGAATAAAAGATTTACTTTATTGTATTTTATATTTAATTTAAGATGGTATATCAGTCTCTATTCGATAGAAATTTGAGCTTTTTTAAAAAATTTTTTTAAAATACTATATTTTATAGAGAATTTTTTATAAAATTTGACGTATACTTTTATAAAATGTATAATATTTATATGTAAGCCCTTACAAGCTAATTTGACTTTTAGCTACCATTCCAAGAGTGTCTATTCACGACACTCTAATATTTTATTTAGAGAAATTTGGAGATTATTATGGATTTTAGAGAAATATTGGTTCAACCAGAGCATTCAAAACTAAGCAGCTTCAATACTCAACTTGAAGGTTTTGAAAAACTTTTTAGAGATAAGGACTTGTTAGACATCCGAGAAGATTTAACCAAAATTAATAAAGATGAAGTCATAGCTCTCTGTTCAGAAATAAAAGGATATAAATCTGGCTTTTTGGATACATTATCTTTAATTGCTTCAGAGTCTAATATAGAGAATTATAGGGATGTCTTTGAAGAGTTATGGACTGAGTATGAATTTGATAATCGTATCGATGACTTACTTGATCGTTACCCGTATACAAACGTTGAAGAACGGATTGATTATAAATTGTTAGAAGAGTACGGAACAACCTCACGCGAAGAAGTAGCCAGAATGATTATCGAGGATTTAGATACTTCATCAGATGGAGAGGCTAAAAAACTATTCCTTCAAGAGTTTCTCTCTATGCAAAAGAGAGAAAATGATAACTAATAATCTTTAATATCTTCATTACCATTTTTTCAGTGTATTAAGAGGAAAAAGTTAATAACATGGCATTATTTTTGTGTTCAAATTTTTCAAAATATAGAAAATAAAACAAAATTTGGGATCTTCGCATATGCATTAAATACAATGAAGTCAATCATAAAAGACGATGTGTTTAATATTCATATTGAAACTTAAAATGGAAGTTATAACGGTGAGGCCAGTCAAGTCTTAGTCTTATTATCCAACTATTACGCTGATAAAAAACTATTTGACGAAAATAAAGATGGATATGGAAATATCTTAATTTTAAAAGATGCCTCCATCCTTTCTAAACTATCTGCAATTCCAGATTTGTTAAAAGGAGATGTTGTGTCAAATGATCACATCGAATATATTAAAGCAAAAAATATTAGAATTTCTTCTGATACTGAGTTAGAATCAGATGTTGACGGTGATAAATCAGATAAACTTCCAGTCAAGATTAAAATACTTGGAAATCATATCGAAGTATACTCATTACCAAAAGAATAATTTATTTTTTCTAATAAAAATCTAAGCGACAAAAAAGAGACTAGCGCATAGTCTCCTTTTTTACTATATAATAGTTAATAAATTTCAAAAATTAATTATAAGAAATTGACTAATTTTATAATTGCTCACGACATAAGATGTTGTTAGATACTTTTACTTTCTAAAAAACCTTTTGCCTATCCAAATATGAATAAGGCTTCTTATCCTCCACCACACATTCTAAACATTCAATTCTAAGATAACCAAAAAATGTTTTTAGCTAATCATTGTCAATTATGTACTTTATTTAAGTGAAAACTAAAAATTTTTCAATTGTACATTCATACAAAAACACGGCTCATGAATCATGGCCGTGTTATATTTTACTTAAGCTAGTTAGCTAGTTCTCTTAGTTAATATTTACTTACCTTTTATTTGCTTTAAGTCCTTTATCTCTTTTAGAATACTAAAAATATAGAAACTAAATAGAACTATACATAAAAAAGATATAACAAAGAAACCAAACGGAAGTTTTCTTCCCATACCAGCTACTACTCCAAGGGATAAAATACCGATAGCCATTACGGAAATTATGAGGATAAACCACAAGTAAATCATGTAAAACTTATAAAGATAACAAAAGGACTTATTTTTTTGTTTAGGCTTATCCTTCCATTTTAAATAAAAGAAATAAGGTGTATTAATAATTAAAATAAATAAAAATCTCATCTCTAGCACAACTTTTTACTTTCTATTTTGGATTTCCCACAAGATCTCCCAACTTCCAAATACCAAGCCAAAAAGAAATTGTTAGCATGATAAAGAATGTGAGGAACATATTATCCACCAGATTTTTACTCATCAAGCATAGTTCTCTAGCTATGTAAGGAGACACGAGGAACAAAATGCACTGTACTATAGTAATTATTTTTTTCATGATTCATTAATAATACTGTCACATATGATACAGTATACTCCTTTCTAGGAAGAATTCTTATTATTCCTATCTTTATTATAGGCCTGCAGTAATTCGGATTCAATTTTTTATATGTGAAAGTAGTTTCAGAATAATTTACAAAACAAAAATAAAATACACTTTTTAAAGAATGTATTTTATGCTTCTAAATCAGTTGTATCAATGGTTTAGCTTTAGTTTAGTCAATTGTACATAAATTTTTAGTTTTTCTTTAGTAATTTATTCTTGTTCTTCAACACTTAAATTAGAAGAATTGAATAAATCCTGTAAACTATAAATTTTACTTTCTTCAAGAACAACTCGCTTAGTCTGGAGTTTTGCATCATGAGATTTTGGTGGTGTGCCAAACTTTGCGCAAAGGCAAGAGACGTCGAAGCGAGACTAAAAGTTAAGATACCTGTAGAAATAGCAACTACAAAAAATTTAGTAGTTTTTATGAGCTTTTCTCCTTTCTTATTTGTATCCGCTTACATTTTATTATATAATGTTATTATAGCAAAGAAAGAAGGTGTTATTATGTTAAAAAAATATTTTTCAAAATATAAATGGACTGATTTATTTTGGATTCTATTTGTGATTTTAACATGCATCTATATAGGAAACCGTGATTTGCTTCCTCTTAATCATCAAGAATTCTCTCTTCGTGGTAGTTTCTGGGGATTTGTACTTGCATTATATCACTTACTATTCATTGATAAATTTGTTATCTCTAATCGGAAGTAAAACGATACTAGGTAAAAACTCAATTTCAGGAGAAAATAAAGTAAATCTCCCCACAATAAAACGCATAGTATCAAGGTTCTTCAAAACCTAATATTATGCGTTTTTTGATCCTAAAGACTTTTCCCTATTCTTGTTTATTTTGTTGTTGATTATCTTTATTTGAAGGCTATCGTTCATATCTGAGGCACTGTGACACTATAAACTAGGTCAGTCTCATAGAAGAAGACGAAAAGCCAACCGATAAAAGCGTTAAGACACGCCAACGATTTTTATCACTTTATCCATTTACTACCCCCTTTCACTATTTAATAGTTAATTTAGACGATGCAAAAATGTGAAAAAAGACAAATGTTTATCTTTCTAAACGGATTAAGTTTTCCCACTTTTAATTGCTTTAATAGTGTTGGAAGCTTTTTTTAATACTTCGTCATGATTGGATAAGCAACAGCCAGCTGCAGCTTATTGGAGCTCTCACGATGAAACATTATTGTTAGAAACTAAAAAAGCTGGTGGCAACGGTTGTTTTCTAAAAAATAGCCGTCAATTAGTAGAACATATTGAAATGTTGTTTTGTAAAACTTAAAAGAAGAAAGATTTGATGCCCCCCAATATCATCATGTTTCAACGTAACTTTAATTTTCTTTGAATAATTTCCTAAAACCAATCTGACTTTTTCGGTACAAGCCATTTGTCAAATCTTTTGTTAAACATTTACATTCTTTTTTACACTATCAATGGTCATTGGAATTAGCAAACAAAAAACGGCAATCAGCATTCACTAAATTACCGTTTTTTATTTAAATTCTATTACTATTAACTACCTAAAAATATTAGGTAAATTACTATTAATTACCCTGAGGCCATCGTTTATATATTGACCCAAAACGTCAAATCCGTTATAAATTCCGTTATAAATAAAGAGTCCTAAAATTATAGATGAAATAATAATACTTGCACAAATAAAATATGTACGATTTTTTTCATTCATAATATCGATTATCTCCTAAGTTAGTATAGACTAATAGTTCCGTTTTGATTAAATGGGACTCTATAATAAGTTTTGCCTCCAACAATACCTCCAAAATTAAAACCAGCTCCTAACAACTCTGCTTTAATTTGACCTGAAGCATTACTATTTACAGCTTAAGAATTGATAATTATAGTTTGCACATTGGAATCATCCACTTTCTTATATAAATATTAATTAGTTACGGTAATTTTTTATTCTAAAAATTTTATCTTTAGTAACAACTTTTTCTTATTTTATTATACTTTAATTTGAATGAAATTCCATTTTTTATATGTGAAAGTAGTTCCAGTTTTCTTATCTCATTTACTTTTAATTTCTTGAATATGTTAGTAGGTGTTTCTTTCTTTTATGCAGGTTGGTTAAAATAGCTTCATCTGTTTCTTATACGTTTTTCAGAAATTGTATAAATTTCGTTATCACTTCTCTTACCAATAGCAATGACTTCAATAATTTCAATTGCATTGACAGTTTCATGAAAAACAATTCTCAGGCCCAATTTTTTGTGTTTTAACTTCCTGTAACCTGCTAAATTACCGTGAAGAGCCTCTCCGGCAAGCATCCCTTGATTTTCTAACTTGATAAGTGACTTTTTAACATGAAGACTTTGACTATTATCTAATTTATAAAAATCATCTTGCGCTTCAGGTATCAATTCAACTTTATAACTCAATCCCAACCATCCTCTACATTTTCCAAACCTTCACGCCAATTTGAACCAAGAAATTCATCGACAGTTAAATTTTTTCGTGCTTCAAGTTCAAATGGAATTTTACGATCACGTCTGATTTTATTGAAATATAAATTAATTGCTGTAGTATAGTCAAGTCCAATCTCGTTTAAGACCTCACCAACTTCCTGTTTTAATTCAGAGTCAATACTTAGATTCAATCTTGCTTTTGTAGTTGTAATAGCCATTTAAATCACCTCTTCTTTTTTGTGTATATTATACACAAAAAAGACGATTTTTTCAAACTGTTTTTTCTCAATGATAATTTTTTTGCATAAATTGTCAAAAAATGATGCTGAGATAGTCATTCTGAGCTGATTTCAGTTTAGAGGGCGGACAATCTATCGCTAAAATTACTTACAGCCCCAACGGTTGGGCTGTTTTTTTGCTTATTGTTCAACTTTCCGAAAAAGATCAATTTTTCGGAAAGTTGTAAAGTACGACTAGGTGCCAAAATATATTTATAAAAGCTTTACAAATAAAATAAATTATTTCTATAAATCATTTGACTCTTAATCTTAACTATGATATAACAATAATAGCTAATTAAGGTTGCTATTTTTCATCTTTCGCTCTTGGCGATGAATGAAGCTCCTTCCAGGATCATAAACTATCAAAAGTTTATTTTTCATTGAAAAAAGGAGAAAAGAAATGGCAAACTACTTATGGACATAGAAAAAAGCGTTTGGGGAAACGCTTTTTTTTTATATAAAACAAGCCCACTATTGGGTGATAGTGGGCTTTAGTGCTTTATTTTGTAATAAAGCTGATGAACGAAGCGATTAACCAGCTAATTAAGGTTGCATTCACTTCGATGCTAAGAGTTAGACTCTTAGATGTTTTACGTAAGTAAAATTTCATCTTTTGCTCCTTGGGCCAAAAAAATCTTGAATCCTCGGCCAAGGTCAAAGCGAGGTAGAACTATGGACAATTCTCTCACAAAAGAGGAAGCAAGTTCTAGGGGTCGCCTAGTGCATTTTATACTATCGTATAAAATGCTCGACTAATTATAACATCACGAAGATGTTTTAACAATATTTTCTCAAGTAAAAAAAAACAAAAAAAAAGGCGTTTTTCTTCAAAAAGATGGCATACTACTTTCGTAAGAAAAAACTAGCTTAAAAAGCTAGCAAGAAAGAAGGTAAGAAAAAATGAATTTGTCCGAAATGTACAAAGGATTTGACGACTTGATTAGAAGACATAACGAATATGTTGTATACGAAAAACCACTAGCCGAAATGAATAACGGGAAAATTGTATCTGGTAGCAAGTATATCGTTATTGCTCCTACTGCTGTTTTGGATAGACTAGAGAAAGAGGTGGCTGCATTAGAAAAAAACGCAAACGAAGGAAATTCAAACAATGCTATCACAATTGGCCGTAGCCGATTGCGTTCTGCATCGTCTCTCTCTTTATCCATCAAAGATTCTAAACATACGAATACAACGTCAGTTGAAAAGTGTCTTGATCTGCTTTATAGAATTTATAACAAAAGTACTGAGAAAGAGATGAGCGAACATCGTGTCATTCTGCAAGAATTACATCTTGCCAAAAATAAAACAACTGATGCAGAAGAGTTAGAAAAATTGGCTGCATCTCAAGATTTCGAAGTTGAAAGACACGAATCAACGTTAAAAGAGTTATCCAAAAAGTATGATACAGCAATTGAACTGCTATCTAAATATGATGGAGATAGAGCTGTTCGAGTTTCTTCGCGGACTGGTAGCAGTTATCGTCTTAATTATTACGATCATGAAAAGGATAAACGAAGTCATGTGTCGCTTAATAATTTAGTGATGATTGATAACGATGCTTCAAATATGTCATTGGATAATACAGCAAAACGGAAAAAAAGAAACGACACGAAACAACCGATAATTGAGCTTAATACTATTTCAATTTATGAGCCATTGGAAATCTCATACGATGAATATATGTCGAATCGCAAACATTAACTACAGTAATAGCCTAGTTAAAATAATGATGGTAGGGAGTTACAAGCTCTCTTTTTTTGTCTGCGTGATTCGCGGACAAATCGCACGCTGGTTCGTGCGACGGGCGAAGACCATTTTTTGCTGATAATTTTAGCGGAACTGAAATTATTTTATTAGCAAAAGATGGGCAAGCAAAAATTGCAGGGGGCAATTTTTTCGGTGCGTTGTTCGCGCCGATTTTTTTCGAGACCACAAAAGTGGGCCGAAAAACGCAGTGAATTTTTTGGGCCATGATGGGACAAAAAAGGGGTGCAACCCAAGTCCTCCGCAGGAGCGTTTTACCTTTGTACGTTGCGAAGCAATGTCAAAGGTGCAAAAACGTTACTCTTTGCCAAAGAGTAACAGAAACTCCTGCTAAATCCCGACTGTAGATTATTATTTTTACGTCTGTTTTCAATCGACAATAGCGACGCAGAATAGCGATAGCGCTGCGTCTTAGCCCGTTTTTCGGGCTACCTTGCGCATTTTTAAAGCTGGTTAATGGTTTTGTATACTGGACCACGTTTAAGCCCAATAATGGGCCTATATGTAGTCCATTTTTTATATAAATAATGGATTTATACATGTTCCATGATTTTATTATTTCGTGGTCTACTATGTAGCCCATTATTCTATATTTCTATGGTCTTCTATATAGTCCATTTTATATTCAAATAATGGACAACTATATAGACCATAATTTTTATTTTTCATGGACTTATATACAAACCCATGATATTGATAAATCATGGATCTCTATATCTATCCATGATTTTTATTAACTAGGCTATTAGCCTAGTTAAACTTTTTGAGTGTTGCGTTTTTTCTTCTGTTTTGTCTTTATTTTTAACAAAAGATGGCATACTATTAGTAGCTTTTAAAAATAGTAACTTTTAAAAAGGTAGGTTTAAATTATGAATAAAACAATGACATTATCTTTTAAGACGAATCCACGTAAAACGAATATTAGACACAATAACAGAGAGCTGACAGAAAAGGAATTTAAAAGCGACGCTCACAAGCACATTAAACGTGAAAAATCGAAATACAATATTCAGATTTTCAAACGCGATATCAAAGACGTTTATCACGAACTATTTGACGATGCGTTGAATGCTTACAACGCAAAGCAAAAGCGCAAGGATCGTAAAATCGATGATTATTATAAACACGTCCAGAAGTCCAAAAACTTGGACCTACAAAGGGAATTCATTGTTGCAGTCGGCAATAAGGCAGATTGGGAAAAATTGAGTTTTGAAGAAAAGCAGGAAGTTGGAGAGGCTCTAAAACGTTACGTGGTCGATTTTAACGAACGACACGGTAATATGACTATTTACAACGCAATCGTCCATCTGGACGAAGGTGGGGCCCCTCATGCACATTTTAATGTCGTTCCAACAGCGAATGGGTACAAAAATGGGCTTTCAGTCCAACCGTCATTTAGAAAAGCGTTGGAACAGGAAGGATTTGGACCATCTGGACACGAGCAGTTTAAAGCGTTTAGAGATGCAGAAGTCCATCGTCTGCATGAGTTTGTCCATGAAATCGGAATCGATAGAAAAGCTGGGCAAACCAATGATATCAAGGATATGCGTGAATATAAAGACGCGATGGAATATATTGAGAATCGAAGATCAAGTCAGGTTGTTAAAATCCAGCGAGAAGAAAAGGCTCATGAAGAAAAGATGAATGAGTTAAACGAGAGATTGAAACAACAAGAAGAAATGATCCAAAAAAGAGATGAAGCTTTTAAAGCTAGTAAGAAGCAACAAGCTAGAATTATTAAGCAGATGAACGATGAGATCATGAGCGAGTCTGAAAAGCTTGATATGAAACGAATCGAAGATAAAACTGTCGATGCAATGTTGAAGATGCAGCTGATTGCAGATAAACCAATCGACGATAAGCGGAACTATCGAATCAAAGAGAAAGGATTTGGCGAGGAAAAACAACGTTATGTTATGGTTCCAGAAAAGGATTTTGATGACTTGGCACGTAGGGCTAATTCTGGCCCGCTGATGCAGTTGCTGAGTGATTTCAAAGAGCATATTCTCGGTCTAGGAATTGTAAAACGTCTGAGGGCTACAATTGCTAGACTAAAAGAAGAAATGGCTGGTCTACTTAGAGAAAATGATAGCTTATCTAAAGAATTAACGGCTGTAATTGAAGATAGAAACAAATACAGATCTCAATTGCAGGACCAAAAATATTATCTGACAGAACAAGAACGTGAGGAGATTGCTGAAAAGATCATTCAGAGAAAGGATCTTGAGTTGGAAGATGGAGATAGGACATTTGATAGAGATGACCTAGATTTGAGTAGATAGCTTGATTATTAGCCTAGTAATAAAATCCCTTTTTCCGAAATAAAATCCTTATGGATTTTATTAACAAAGTTGTATTCAATTAGTCTAGTAATCTAGATATATCAATGCTTTTAATCACCTTTAGGCTAATGAAACTAACTTTTAAAAAGATTATCTATTGTCTATACGAAATTAAAGAGTTAATCAATTCTTATTGGCTTTATAAGTAAAACTTTAATTTTCATCTAAACTATAATGCCATAATGAGACTTTAAGTTATCCAGCTTCCCCTTGTAGGCAGTGAGCGAAGCGACTTAATTTTCATTGTTATAAAATGGATATGGTTATAAGCGCGAAGCGCTATTGTAATTAATATTGTATATATATATTGTAAAGTAATATTGTAGGGTCTGGCTATCCCTTGAGGCTCTAAGGAAAGCTGACGAATAAAATCCCTTTCTCCGAGAATAAAGTGACTTTCTCCGAGAATAAAGTGACTTTCTCCGAGAATAAAGTGACTTTCTCCGAAATAAAATGAAAAAGGATTTTATTATTGAATTAAATATGATTTTGTGATACAATATGTGGCATAAAATGAAAAAGGATTTTATTGCTATGGAAGAAGAAAAAAATGAAATTAGAGAAGTAGCAAAGTATTCTAATGACTTTAATGCAGTTCCGTTGAAGGACTTCTCATTAGTACAAAAGAAAATATTAATGACGTTGATTTGGCTGATTAAAGAAACGGATGGCAGCGAGATTACGATTGATTATGAACGTTTTATATATTTGACACAAGCAAAGCCAAAATCGCTAGAAGATGGAATCAGATTAATTCGTCAGACTTTTCGTAAGATTTTATCTCTATCAATAACAGAGATTGAAACTGAAACATCTTACGAAGAGTTCATGTTATTTACAGCTAGAAAAGTCGACAAACAGAATGGAGAAATAACGGTACGGGTTAATCCTGATTACTTTCCTCTGATAAAAGACTTTGCGAACGAATATACAAAATTTCCGCTACAGATCGGGAACAGCTTTAGTAAACAGTACACTATCGACATATACAAATTTTTGCGTCAGTTTGCAGACACAGGATTTTGGGTCGTAACGGTAGAAAATTTCAAACGTTATTTAGCGATCCCAGACAGCTACGGTGCTACAAAAATTAGAGAAAAAATCATAAACCCAGCTTTGGAGGAATTAAAAAAATACTATCCAAACTTGAGGTTAGAGGAAGTAAAAGCAAAACGCAAAAGGGGAGAACGTGGCAGACCGAAAGTCACATCTTACAGATTCCATTTTGATAAAGAAGCCCGAGACGCGTGGGAAGATAATAAGTACAGTTCAAAAGTAAAAGAAACAAACGTACCAAAGTGGTCCAAACCTGATTATGTTAACGAGACGTCAGAAGAAACAAAAATCGACCTAGAGGAGCGGAAAAAAGAAATATTGGGGAGGTTAGAGTAACAAAACGACAGAAAGAACAGAACTAATAAACGATTATGGAAAGAGGTGCCAGGGTGTCAGAAAAAAATAATTATCAAAACAATATAAAGCATTTTAGAGTTAGAGAGGGGTTGACACAGGAAGAATTAGCTAAAAAAATAAATACTTCAAGGCAAATGATAGGCTTAATAGAAAATAGTAAAACAATACCATCCGTAGAAATAGCTTTAAAATTAGCTAAAGTTTTAAAAGAACCTATAGAACATCTTTTTAGACTCTGAAAGGGCTTTACTATCTGTGCTTTTAATGATACTATAGTGTTAAAATAAATAAAAAGGAGATTGCGTATGTTGTTCTTTTTACCTGCTTTTGTAGTCGGTTACTATTTCGGAAGAAAATTCTAACTAGTCTAATAGCCTAGTTATAGACTATAAAACAGAAAAAAGCACGGTTGAATAAACCATGCTTTTTTCTTATGTCGCTTTTTAACGTTATATAATGCGTTTTAAGAACCTAAAAGGTTGGGGTGGTATATTTACCCTCCCAACCCCCTTTATTTCATTTTTTAAAGGGTTTGATAAGGAAATGGGGGCTTAGAATCGATTTTAATGAAATAGTTGTACAGAAAAAGTATAGAACGTGCTATAATTGATATACATAACATTATGTATATCGTATATAATTGACAAAAAAAGGTGAGAAAAATGAGTGTACAAATCAGCATGCGTGTATCAAAAGAGCAAAAAGAAAAACTTGTAGAGCTGGCTAAAAAACAAAACAAAAGTCTAACGCAATATGTATTGGATAGATGTATTGTAGAAGATGTCGATACAAATATAGATGATGCTACACATTCTAGCGCACGTGTAGAAAAGATGCTACAAGATCAAATCGATCAATTACGTGAGGATTTTGAGCGTGAACGCACTCAACTAGTCGATCAAATCGATCAAAAAGACAAGCAGATTGCTGACATGATCGAAACAAGCAACAGCCAGCTGCAGCTTATTGGAGCTCTCACGATGAAAAATGAAACATTATTGTTAGAAACTAAAAAAAGCTGGTGGCAACGGTTGTTTTCTAAAAAATAGCCTTCAATTGGTAGAACATATTGAAATGTTGTTTTGTAAAACTTAAAAGAAGAAAGATTTGATGCCCCCAATATCATCATGTTTCAACGTAGCTTTAATTTTCTTTGAATAATTTCCTAAAACCAATCTGACTTTTTCGGTACAAACCATTTGTCAAATCTTTTGTTAAACATTTACATTCTTTTTTACACTATCAATGGTTATTGGAATTAGCAATCAAAAAACGGCAATCAGCATTCACTAAATTACCGTTTTTTATTTAAATTCTATTACTATTAACTACCTAATACTACTAGTTAATACTACTAGTAGTATTAAGATTATTACTAATTATCCTGAGGCCATCGTGTATAAATTGACCCAAAACGTCAAATCCGTTATAAATTCCGTAATAAATAAAGAGTCCTAAAATTATAGATGAAATAATAATACTTGCACAAATAAAATATGTACGTTTTTTTTCATTCATAATATCGATTATCTCCTAAGTTAGTATAGACTAATAGTTCCGTTTTGATTAAATGGGACTCTATAATAAGTTTTGCCTCCAATACTACCTCCAAAATTAAAACCAGCTCCTAACAACTCTGCTTTAATTTGACCTGAAGCATTACTGTCTATAACTGCTGTTAAAGTACCATTATAAGCATACTTTATACTTGTTGTAGGGTATCCATTTGGAGACCAAACATTAACATTTTTCCCTTCAATAAATGTGTTTGCAATAAAATTTGTTATTCCTAGGTAATAACCTTTAACTGAGTTAATTTGACGGAAAGAACCATTATTATATAGCTCAATATTTACACTTAATTGAAGTGTAGTTCTAGCAAATGTTGCACTTCTTATCAATGTATGTGAAGTAATTGTAGAGCGAGAAAGGTCTGGGATAAGTTCAATAGTTTCAACAACTTTTCCAGTATCGCGATCAATAACAGTCGCAACTTCTGTGACCCCTGATTTTGAATAGATCACTTCTGGATTAGGAACATTATAATCCTCAACAGTAAATTGTAATTCATTGAATTTTACGGTGAGGTCACCAGTAGTGTCAGCGCTTACAGAAATAGGGAGACAAAATAATGCTAAACAACTAAATAATAGAGTAAATAGTATTTTTTTCATGTTAATCACCTACCGAGATTTCATAACAAAATTGGATATTAAGAATTGATAATTATAGTTTGCACATTGGAATCATCCACTTTCTTATATAAATATTAATTAGTTACGGTAATTTTTTATTCTAAAAATTTTATCTTTAGTAACAACTTGTTCTTATTTTATTATACTTTAATTTGAATGAATTTTCATTTTTTTATATGTGAAAGTAGTTCCAGTTTTCTTATCTCATTTACTTTTAATTTCTTGAATATGTTAGTAGGTGTTTCTTTCTTTTATGTAGGTTGGTTAAAATAGCTTCATCTGTTTCTTATACGTTTTTCAGAAATTGTATAAATTTCGTTATCACTTCTCTTACCAATAGCAATGACTTCAATAATTTCAATTGCATTGACAGTTTCATGAAAAACAATTCTCAGGCCCAGTTTTTTGTGTTT